>NZ_JARQZE010000040.1:0-1959 GCF_029588855.1 Thauera mechernichensis
GCCAGGTTGAGCGCCGTATCCTCGATCATGTCTTCCTGGCCGCCGACCATGCCGCGTCGGCCCATCTCGACCAGGATCTCGCGCGCGGGCACGCCGTACTTCTTCTCGGCGCGCTTGGCGAACAGCAGGAAGGAGCCATACACGCCGGCGTAGCCCAGCGTGAGCGCATCGCGGTCGATGCGGATCGGGAAGTCCATGATCGGCACCACCAGGTCCTCGGCCACGTCCTGGATCTTGAACACATCCACGCCGGTCTCGATCCCCATTAGGTCGCACACCGCGATGAACACTTCCATCGGGGTGTTGCCCGCACCGGCCCCCAGGCCAGCGGCCGCGGCGTCGATGCGGCTGGCACCGACTTCGAGCGCGGCCAGGCTGTTGGCCACGCCCATGGCCAGGTTGTGGTGGCCGTGGAAGCCGAGCTCGGTCTCGGGCTTGAGCGCATCGCGCACCGCACTGAGACGCGACTTGACCGTGTCGGGCAGCAGGTGGCCGGCCGAGTCGGTGACGTAGATGCAGTTGGCGCCGTAGCGCTCCATCAGCTTGGCTTGCTTGACCAGGCCTTCGGGGCTGTTCATGTGCGCCATCATCAGAAAGCCGACGGTGTCCATGCCCAGCTTGCGGGCGTAGCCGATGTGCTGCTCGGAGACGTCGGCCTCGGTGCAGTGGGTGGCCACGCGGATGGTGGAGACGCCCAGTTCGTGCGCCATCTTGAGGTGATCGACCGTGCCGATGCCCGGCAGCAACAGCGCCGACACCCTGGCCTGCTTCATCAGCGGGATCACGGCAGACAGGTACTCCTCGTCGCTGTGGGCCGGGAAGCCGTAGTTCACCGAGCTGCCGCCCAGGCCGTCGCCGTGGGTGACCTCGATCAGCGGGATGCCCGCCTCGTCCAGGCCGCAGGCGATGGTCTTCATCTGCTCGAGCGTCATCAGGTGGCGCTTGGGGTGCATGCCGTCGCGCAGGGTCATGTCATGCACGGTGACTTTCTTGCCGCGAAGTTCCATGTTCATCTCTCCTTGTGGCCGGGGCGCTCAGGCCACCATCGTGGCGCGGTTGGATTCAAGCTTGAGGCGACCGGCCAGGATCTCCTCGGCGAACATCTCGGCGGTGCGCGCACCGGCCGCGGTCATGATGTCGAGGTTGCCGGCGTACTTGGGCAGGTAGTCGCCCAGGCCTTCGACCTCGAGGTACACCGAGACGCGCTTGCCGTCGAACACCGGGCCATTGACCAGGCGGTAGCCGGGCACGTATTTCTGCACCTCGCGGATCATGGCGTGGATGGATTCGGTGATCGCCGCCTGGTCGGGCTCGGTCTCGGTGAGGCAATGCACCGTGTCGCGCATGATCAAGGGCGGTTCGGCCGGGTTGAGGATGATGATGGCCTTGCCCTGCTTGGCGCCGCCGACCTTCTCGACCGCGCCCGCGGTGGTGCGGGTGAATTCGTCGATGTTCTTGCGCGTGCCGGGGCCGGCCGACTTGGAGGACACGGTGGCGACGATCTCGCCGTAGGCCACCGGCTGCACGCGGGAGACGGCCGCGACCATCGGGATCGTGGCCTGGCCGCCGCAGGTGACCATGTTCACGTTCATTTCACCCTTGCCGACGTGTTCCACCAGATTGACCGGCGGCACGCAGAAGGGGCCGATCGCCGCCGGGGTGAGGTCGATCATCAGCACGCCCAGTTCATTGAGCTTGCGGCTGTTCTCGGCGTGCACATAGGCCGAGGTGGCATCGAAGGCGATCTGCACGCCGTCGGCCAGCACGTGCGGCAGCAGGCCGTCGACGCCCTCGGCGGTGGTCTTGAGGCCGAGCTCGCGCGCACGCGCCAGGCCTTCCGAGCTGGCGTCGATGCCCACCATCCACACCGGCTCGAGCACCGGACTGCGCTTGAGTTTGTACAGCAGGTCGGTACCGATGTTGCCCGGACCGATCAGGGCGCATTTGATCTTGTTCATG
>NZ_JARQZE010000041.1:0-1901 GCF_029588855.1 Thauera mechernichensis
TCGGCACCGCTCTTGACGAACTCGATCGACTTCACCTCCATGCCCTTCTTGAGCGCCTCGGTCTCGTCGATGCCCTGCTGTGCGGCGAAGTCGCGCACGTCCTGGGTGATCTTCATGCTGCAGAAGTGCGGCCCGCACATCGAGCAGAAGTGCGCCACCTTGGCCGAGTCCTTGGGCAGGGTCTCGTCGTGGAATTCCTTGGCCTTGTCCGGGTCGAGGCCGAGGTTGAACTGGTCTTCCCAGCGGAACTCGAAGCGCGCCTTGCTCAAGGCGTTGTCGCGGATCTGCGCGCCCGGGTGGCCCTTGGCCAGGTCGGCGGCGTGCGCGGCCAGCTTGTAGGTGATGATGCCTTCCTTGACGTCCTGCTTGTTGGGCAGGCCCAGGTGCTCCTTGGGCGTCACGTAGCACAGCATGGCGGTGCCGTACCAGCCGATGGTGGCCGCGCCGATGCCGCTGGTGATGTGGTCGTAGCCCGGGGCGATGTCGGTGGTCAGCGGGCCCAGGGTGTAGAAGGGCGCCTCCTTGCACCACTCGAGCTGCAGGTCCATGTTCTCCTTGATCAGGTGCAGCGGCACGTGGCCGGGGCCCTCGATCATGACCTGCACGTCGTGGCGCCAGGCGATGTCGGTGAGCTCGCCCAGGGTCTTGAGTTCGCCCAGCTGGGCCTCGTCGTTGGCGTCGTAGATCGAGCCCGGGCGCAGGCCGTCGCCCAGGCTGAAGGCCACGTCGTAGGCCTTCATGATCTCGCAGATGTCCTCGAAGTGCTCGTAGAGGAAGCTCTCCTTGTGATGCGCCAGGCACCACTTGGCCATGATCGAGCCGCCGCGCGACACGATGCCGGTCATGCGGTTGGCGGTGAGCGGCACGTAGCGCAAGAGCACGCCGGCGTGGATGGTGAAGTAGTCCACGCCCTGCTCGGCCTGCTCGATCAGGGTGTCGCGGAAGATCTCCCAGGTCAGCTCCTCGGCCTTGCCATTGACCTTCTCCAGCGCCTGGTAGATCGGCACGGTGCCGATCGGCACGGGCGAGTTGCGGATGATCCACTCGCGCGTCTCGTGGATGTTCTTGCCGGTGGAGAGATCCATCACCGTGTCGCCGCCCCAGCGGATCGACCAGGTCATCTTGTCGACTTCCTCGGCGATCGACGAGGTGACCGCCGAGTTGCCGATGTTGGCGTTGATCTTGGTGAGGAAGTTGCGGCCGATGATCATCGGCTCGCTCTCGGGGTGGTTGATGTTGTTGGGGATGATGGCGCGCCCGCGCGCCACTTCGTCGCGCACGAACTCGGGGGTGATCACCGGCGGCAGGCTGGCGCCGAAGTTCTGGCCCGGGTGCTGGCGCAGCATCATGTCGGCCATCTTCTGGCCCTTGGGGCCGGTGGCGCGCAGCGAGGCGATGTACTGCTCGCGGTTCAGGTTCTCGCGGATGGCGATGTATTCCATCTCGGGGGTGATGATGCCGCGCCGGGCGTAATGCATCTGGGTGACATTGGCACCCGGCTTGGCGCGGCGCGGGGCGCGGTGCAGGCCGGGAAAGCGCAGCTCGTCGAGCGCCGTGTCGGCGGCGCGGGCGCGGCCGTACTCGGAGGACAGGCCGGGCAGCACTTCGGTGTCGCCGCGCGCCTCGATCCACGGCTGGCGCAGCGCGGGCAGGCCGGAGCGGATGTCGATCTTGGCCGCCGGGTCGGTGTAGGGGCCCGAACAGTCATAGACGAAGATCGGCGGGTTGGGCTCGGCGCCGAAGGAGGCCGGGGTGTCGCTCTGGGTGATCTCGCGCATCGGCACGCGGATGTCCGGGCGCGAACCCTCGACGTAGATCTTGCGCGAGTTGGGCAGCGGCGCAATCGCGGCCGCATCCACATGGGCCGTGGCGGCGATGAATTTCTCGGTGGCGTTCATGGG
>NZ_JARQZE010000042.1:0-1616 GCF_029588855.1 Thauera mechernichensis
TCGATGGAATTCGACGTGCTGATCGTCGGCGGCGGCCCGGCCGGGCTGGCGGCAGCGATCCGCTTGAAACAGCTCGCCACGGCCAAGGGCCAGGAGCTGTCGGTGTGCCTGATCGAGAAGGCCGCCGAGATCGGTGCCCACATCCTGTCGGGCGCGGTGATGGACCCCAAGGCGCTCACCGAGCTCATCCCCGACTGGAAGGAACAGGGCGCCCCGCTCAACACCGAGGTCACCGAAGACCGCGTGCTGTTCCTGTCCGAGACCGGTGCCCGCCAGGCCCCCAACGGCCTGCTGCCCGACTGTTTCGTGAACCACGGCAACTACATCGTGCGCCTGGGCAACGTGGTGAAGTGGCTCGGCGAGCAGGCCGAGGCGGCCGGCGTCGAGGTCTATCCCGGCTTTGCCGGCGCCGAGATCCTGTTCGATGAAAAAGGCGCGGTCAAGGGCGTGGCCACTGGCGACATGGGCCTCAACCGTGACGGCACGCCCGGCCCGCACCACCAGCCGGGCATGGAGCTGCACGCCAAGTACACGCTCTTTGCCGAAGGCTGTCGCGGCCATCTGGGCAAGCAGCTCGAGGCGAAGTTCGATCTGCGCGAGGGCGCCGACCCGCAGACCTACGGCATCGGCATCAAGGAGCTGTGGGAGGTCAGGCCCGAGAACCATCGCCCCGGCCTGGTGGTGCACACCGCCGGCTGGCCGATGGACAACGCCACCTACGGCGGTGGCTTCGTCTATCACCTCGAGGACAACCTGGTGGCGGTGGGCTACGTGGTCGGCCTCAACTACGAGAACCCGCACCTGTCGCCCTTCGAGGAGATGCAGCGCTACAAGACGCACCCCGAGATCCGCAAGTATCTCGAAGGCGGCAAGCGCCTGGCCTACGGCGCGCGCGCCATTGCCGCCGGCGGCCTGCAGAGCCTGCCGCGGCTGATCTTCCCGGGCGGCGCGCTGATCGGCGACGATGCGGGCTTTCTCAACGCCGCGCGCATCAAGGGCAGCCACGCCGCGATCAAGTCGGGCATGCTCGCCGCCGAGGCTGCCTTCGAGGCGCTCGCCAAGGAACGCGAGCGCGACGCGCTCACCGCCTACCCGGCGGCCTTCCGCGACTCCTGGCTGTACGCCGAGTTGCACAAGACGCGCAACTTCAAGCCCTACATGAAGAAGGGCCTGTACCTGGGTTCGCTGCTGTTCGGCATCGACCAGGTGGTGTTCCGCGGCAAGGCGCCGTGGACGCTGCGCAACAGCGCCGACCATGACAAGCTCAAGCCGGCGGCCGAATGCGCGAAGATCAATTACCCCAAGCCCGACGGCGTGCTCACCTTCGATCGCCTGTCCTCGGTGTTCCTGTCCAACACCAACCACGAGGAAGAGCAGCCCTGCCACCTGCAGTTGAAGGACGGCGCGGTGCCGATCGCAATCAACCTGGCCAGGTACGACGCCCCCGAGCAGCGCTACTGCCCGGCCGGGGTGTATGAGATCGTCAATGAGGAGGCTGGGCCGCGCCTGCAGATCAACGCCCAGAACTGTGTGCACTGCAAGACCTGCGACATCAAGGACCCGACCCAGAACATCAACTGGGTCGTGCCGCAGGGCGGCGAAGGACCGATCTACCA
>NZ_JARQZE010000043.1:0-1549 GCF_029588855.1 Thauera mechernichensis
GGCGCTGCGATCCTGCCCGGGGTCTCGAGCTGGATCTCGTCGCAGTTGTGCCCTGGTCCGCTGCGGTCGATGACGATGAAGTCGCAGATTTCGTCGAGTGCGAGCAGGGGGTGGTGCCAGACGCCGGGGGCGTAGTTGACGCCCTGGTCGCCGCGGGCGAGGAAGACCGTCAGGTCTTCTGCGGTGGGCGGTGCGCCGGCGGGGGCGACGACGACCAGATAGGGCTTGCCCGACATGGGGATGAAGGCCTGTGAGGCGAGCGGGTGGCGCTCCATCATGTTCACGGTGAAGGGCAGGGCGCGGGGCTGTCCGCGGAAGATGGAGACGATGACGCGGCCCTCGGGCCCGGGCTCGATGCGAGCGAGGTCGTGGTAGCGCTCGGTGTTGCCGGCGTTGATGGTGAAGTGCTGTGCGGCGTCGCTGGCCTCGATGAGCTGGCCGAAGGGTGCGAAGGCCTCGTGGGTGAGGGGCGCGACGGCGAGGGGGAGGGCGGGGTGCGCGGTCATGGTGTGCTCTCGGGTGAGGAAGGGGGCGACACGCCGGTCGGGCGCCCGGGCGCAGGGCTGCGCCCGCGAAGCGCCGGTCTTCTTATTAGGCCTCGACCTTGCCCCACAGGCGCAGTCGCGAGACGCCGCCGTCGGGGAAGATGTTCAAGCGCACGTGGGTGATCGGCCCGAGCTTGGCCACTTCTTCGGTGAAGCTGTGGATGGCGTCCATCTCCAGTTTCTGCTCGGGCAGCAGGGTGTGCCAGAACATCGACTGGGTGGTGATCGAGCGGTCGGTGCCGCCGGTGACATAGGCGGCCTGGATCGAGCAGCGATCGGGGTAGTTGCCCTTGAAGAAGGCGGTGTCGACCTCGATGCGCTCGACCGTGCCGGGGGCGCCGAGCTCGAGCACGCACCAGTCGTTGCCCGGTTCGCGGCGGCGGCGGGTCTCCCAGCCATCGCCCATGTTCATGCCACGGCCCGGCAGCAACAGCGCGGCGGCCGAAGAGCCGAAGCTGGCGTCGTTCCACGACACGGCGCGGCCGCCATTTTCCATCGCCACCAGATCGACGAGTTCGCCCGCGGCGGCCTTGGCCGCGAGCGAGCCCAGCGGGCGGCCATAGACGCGCAGGCGCGCGATGCCGCCGTCCGGATACATGTTCACGCGCAGGTGGGTCCAGGCCGCGGTGCTGGCGCACTCGAGGAGGTGATGGCTGTTGGGCCCCATCGGGGTGGCCGGAAGGATCTCGGTCCAGGTTGCGGCCTGGAGCGCGGCCACGTCATCGGCGTCGGAGACGCAGGCCTCGATCGAGACGGCGGGCGGGTAGTTGCCGGTGAAGTGAGAGGTGTCGACGTCGAAACCGCGGATGACGCCCCTGACGCCGAGTTTGACGAGTGCCCAGTCGTGACCGGCGACGCGCTTGCGGCGCGACTCCCAGCCATCCATCCACTTGCCGTTGGTGTCGAACTTGCCGGGGACGAACTGTGCGGGCTCGGGGTTGAGCATGCGTGCGACCTCGGCGAAGAAGTCGTCGGAGGCGGCGATTGCCTTGGCGCCCAGGCGC
>NZ_JARQZE010000044.1:0-1099 GCF_029588855.1 Thauera mechernichensis
ACAACGCCATGGGCCAGCTCAACAAGGCCACCCAGCAGAACGCCTCGGCCTCCGAAGAGCTCGCCGCCACCGCCGAGGAGCTTGGCGGACAGGCCGGACAGCTGCAGGAGCTGATGGACTTCTTCACACTCGAGCAGAGCGGCGGCCGCGGCAGCAGTGCATCTCCCACCACGGCCCGCGGGTCGCTCAATGGCACCGCAAGCAAACTGGCCGTGAAGGATGCAACACCTGCCTATCAGCAATCCGGCTACGAACGATTCTGACCTGCGTTGGGTCTCCAATTCCGCGAGTTCATCATGCTCAATCACCTGAAAATCGGTCTGCGTCTATCGCTGCTGCTGACGGTCGTGCTCGGGCTGCTGTTCTTCATCGCCTTCACGGCCTTGCAGGGACTCGACACCGCGAGGACGGACCTGCAGGTCACCAACGAAACGAAGCTGAAGCCGACCCGGCTCACCGGGCGGATTCAGCGCATGGTCGCTCAAACCCAGATCCAGAGTCTGCTGGCCTTGCAACACGACCCGCGCTCCAGCTTCGTCGAACTGCACGACCACCAGCTCGGCGTTCACCTGAATGCCATCGACGAGGCCCAGGCAACGCTGCTGCGCTCGATCGAGGAGATCAAGCAACACCGCATGAGCGATGAAGAACGCAAACTGATCTCCGCGGTGGAAAGCACAGTAGCCGCGTATCTCAGCGAAGGCGTGGCGCCAACCCGCCGGCTGCTCGAGCAAGGCAATTTCTATCAGGCGAACGTGACCTTGCTGCAGCAGATGAACCCCAAGGCAGTCGCGTTCCAGAATGCCATCGCCGATCTCAACAACTATTTCAACGACAGCGCCAATGCGCTTTACGAGCAGGCATCGGCGGACGGTGCGCGGGCACGGCTGCTGACGCTGACTGTCAGCGGCGTCGCAATCCTGTTCGCGCTGCTGGTCGGTACCCTGGTCATTCGCAGCATCACGCGCCCGATGGGCGAGGTGAGCGCCGCTGCCGAGCGCATGGCCAGGGGCGACTTCGCCTTCGACCTCCAGTCCGACGCCAAGGACGAGGTGGGTAGCGTGGTGCGTGCAGTGGCCGGCGTCCAGACCAGCGTCAA
>NZ_JARQZE010000045.1:0-999 GCF_029588855.1 Thauera mechernichensis
GTGGAGAAGGACATCAACCCCTTCACCCACGGCTCGGCGATCCACACCGACATCATGAAGACCGAGGGCCTCAAGCAGGCGCTCGACCAGTACGGCTTCGACGTCGCCTTCGGCGGTGCGCGCCGCGACGAGGAGAAGTCGCGCGCCAAGGAGCGCGTGTTCTCGTTCCGCACCGCGCAGCACCGCTGGGACCCGAAGAACCAGCGCCCCGAGCTGTGGAAGCTCTACAACGCCAGAAAGCACAAGGGCGAGTCGATCCGCGTGTTCCCGCTATCGAACTGGACCGAACTCGACATCTGGCAGTACATCTACCTCGAGAACATCCCCATCGTGCCGCTGTACTACGCCGCCGAGCGCCCGGTGGTCGAGCGCGACGGCACGCTGATCATGGTCGACGACCACCGCATGCCCTTGAAGCCCGGCGAGGTGCCGATGATGAAGAAGGTGCGCTTCCGCACCCTGGGCTGCTACCCGCTGACCGGCGCGGTGGAGTCCGAGGCCGACACGCTGCCGGCGATCATCCAGGAAATGCTGCTCACCAAGACCTCCGAGCGCCAGGGCCGGGTGATCGACCACGATTCCGCCGCTTCCATGGAAAAGAAGAAACAAGAGGGGTATTTCTGACATGGCACACGTTTCCGACCTCATCGCCACCGACATCGAGCAGTACCTCCGTCAGCACGAACACAAGAGCCTGCTGCGCTTCATCACCTGCGGCAGCGTGGATGACGGCAAGAGCACGCTGATCGGCCGCCTGCTCTACGAATCGAAGATGCTGTTCGAGGACCAGCTTGCCGCGGTCGAGGCCGATTCGAAGAAGTTCGGCACCCAGGGCGACCAGATCGACTTCGCGCTGCTGGTCGATGGCCTGGCGGCCGAGCGCGAGCAGGGCATCACGATCGACGTGGCCTACCGCTTCTTCTCCACCGACAAGCGCAAGTTCATCGTCGCCGACACCCCGGGCCACGAGCAGTACACCCGCAACATGGTCACCGGCGC
>NZ_JARQZE010000046.1:0-838 GCF_029588855.1 Thauera mechernichensis
GGCCGCGCCCGCATCGCCGTGCAGTTCGTGCTCAACTACGAGGAAGGCGGCGAGAACTGCGTGCTGCACGGTGACGCCGGCAGCGAGCAGTTCCTGTCCGAGCTATTCAACGCCGCCAGCTACCCCGAGCGCCACCTGTCGATGGAGGGTATCTACGAGTACGGCTCGCGCGTGGGCGTGTGGCGCTTCCTGCGCGAGTTCGAGCGCCGCGGCCTGCCGATGACGATCTTCGGGGTGTCGATGGCGCTCGAGCGCCACCCCGAGCTCACCGCCGCGTTCAAGGAACTGGGCCACGAGATCGCCTGCCACGGCTGGCGCTGGATCCACTACCAGAACGTGCCGGAAGAGCTCGAGCGCGAGCACATGAAGATCGGCATGCAGATCATCGAGCGCCTGACCGGCGAGCGCGCAGTGGGCTGGTACACCGGCCGCGACTCGGTGAACACCCGGCGCCTGGTGGCCGACTACGGCGGCTTCCTGTACGACTCGGACTACTACGGCGACGACCTGCCGTTCTGGACCGAGGTGCGCAAGACCAACGGCGACACCGTGCCGCACCTGGTCGTGCCCTACACCCTCGACACCAACGACATGCGCTTCGCGCTGCCGCAGGGCTTCTCGCACGGCGACGAGTTCTTCGAGTACCTGAAGGACGCCTTCGACGTGATGTATGCCGAGGGCGAGGAGCGCCCGGCGATGATGAGCATCGGCATGCACTGCCGCCTGCTCGGCCGCCCGGGCCGCTTCCGTGCGCTGCAGCGCTTCCTCGACCACATCGAGAAGCACGACCGCGTATGGGTGTGCCGCCGCGTCGACATCGCCCGCCACTGGATCGAGC
>NZ_JARQZE010000047.1:0-830 GCF_029588855.1 Thauera mechernichensis
CTAGGTCCTGTTCACATATAACGATATGAAATCACCGCACAAACGATCCGCACGAATGCCATGTAGCTGCAAGCGAGCTTGTCGTAGCGTGTGGCGATCCGACGGTAATGCTTGATGCGGTTGAAGAAGCGCTCGATCAGATTTCGCGCGCGGTACGCGCAGCGGTCGTACTGCCTGGGCGCGATACGGTTGGAGCGAGGCGGGATGACTGCTTGCGCGCCGGATGCCTCGATACTCATGACCAAGGCGTTGGCATCGTATCCTTTGTCGGCAACCAAGCTGGCGCATGGCATATCGGCTATCAAATCGTGCGCACACTCGATGTCGGCGACCTGTCCTGCGCTCAGAATCATGCGCAGCGGTTTGCCCAAGGCATCGACGGCAAAGTGCAGCTTGGTCGTCAGGCCTCCACGCGAGCGCCCCAGCGCCTGCGGCCCTACTTTTTTTGGGCGCCTGAGGCGTGCTGGTGGGCGCGAACGATGGTTGAGTCGATGAACACCCGCGCCAGATCGCGTTCGCCGGCCAGTGCGAGGGCGACCCGATCCCAGACGCCTGCATCGCGCCAGCGCGCAAAGCGCACATACGTCGAATGCCAGTTGCCGAACTCGGGCGGAAGGTCGCGCCACGGACTGCCTGTGCGTGCCAACCAAATGACCGCCTCAACGAACAGTCGGTTGTCTTTGGCCGAACGCCCTCTATCGCCGGGCTTGCCGGGTAGAAGCCCTTCGATTGTCTGCCACTGTTCATCTGTCAGTACCATCCGAAGCATCCTGATCTCCGCCCAAAGATCAGGATGTAAACACAAATCATCAAATGTGAACAGCCCCTAG
>NZ_JARQZE010000048.1:0-750 GCF_029588855.1 Thauera mechernichensis
TCGGTCGGCCGCCCGTCGATTCCGCCAGAGCGTCTGCTCAAGGCGCAATTGCTGATTGCGCTGTATTCGGTTCGCTCGGATCGGCAGTTCTGCGAACAACTTGACTACAACATCCTGTTCCGCTGGTTTCTCGACATGGATCTCGAGAGCCCGACGCTGGACCAGTCGAACTTCAGCCGCCTGCGCGAACGCCTTGTCGCCACCGACGTGGCCCGACGCTTCTTCGATGAGGTCGTCAATCTGGCCCGCAAGCAGAAGCTGCTGTCCTCGGACCACTTCACGGTCGACGGCACGCTGATCGATGCCTGGGCTTCGTTCAAGAGTTTTAAGCCCAAGGATGGCACCCCGCCCAAGGACGGTGATGACGGCACCGGGATGGTCGACTTCAAGGGCGAGAAGCGCTCGAACGCCACGCATCAAAGCACGACCGATCCCGAGTCTCGACTCATGCGCAAGGGCAACGGCCAGCCGGCCAAGCTCAGCTATGGCGGGCATGTGCTCATGGAGAACCGCAATGGGCTGTGCGTCGACATCCTCATCACCGAATCGACCCAGGCCGAGCACCGTGCCGCGCGGCAGCTGCTCACTCGCGCACGTCGACGGCACATTCACCCCAAGACGCTCGGCGCCGACAAGGGCTATCACGTGAAGGAATTTGTGGGGCACCTGCGCGAGCACGCGGTGCGACCGCACATCGCGCGCATCAAGGATCGGAAGACGCCCGGCCTGGATGGGCGAACCACCCGAACC
>NZ_JARQZE010000049.1:0-698 GCF_029588855.1 Thauera mechernichensis
GAAGTAGTGGAACATCGAGGACTGGGGGTCGAGTTGGCCGCGCATCGTTGCAGGACAAGGAGTCTGGAGATACGGCTATGACAGGAAGCTTTTCGGATCGTTCACAGCCTTTTGCATCACGCTGCTAGATGGCTTCGACAAGTTTTTATCTGTTCTTGCGAGGGAGCAAGGTGTCCCGGCAAGCCTCGCTGGCCTTGCAGAGAAAATGGGGCAGCTATTCCCTGATCTGCGAGGAGTGCGCAATACAACCCAGCATCTCGAAGATCGCTCCCGGGGTCTCGGGGCAGGGAAAAATCCGAAGCCCATGACACTTCAGCCAATCGAAAATCAACTCGTTAGCGCGCCTAGCGGTGGCGTCTTGGTCCTCAACTCGCTCAACGGCAATCGGTTTGGTTGCACTATGAGTGATGGTCACTATGGCGAAGTAGAAGTGTCGCCTCAATCACTTCAGGCGTTATGCATCCTTCTCCATGATGTTTTGCAGTCCTTTCAATGGAAGGGGCCAGTTCAGCATGCACCCAACGCATAAGTTCAAAGTATCGGACGCCCGTGCCTCCGCTCCCCAGCCTAACAGCGTGATGCAAAAGCCGGCGGTACCGCGCCAGCACTGAGGTTCAGGTCGTATTTCATCGTGACATCGTTTTCCGGAATCGCCTTCGCACCGCGTTCGAATTGTCTTCGTGGCCGCACCGGCGACC
>NZ_JARQZE010000004.1:0-419534 GCF_029588855.1 Thauera mechernichensis
CGGCGGCCTTCTCGATCAGGCACACCGACAGCTCCTGGCCCTTGGCCGTGGCGAGCTGTTTCAAGCGGATCGCTGCCGCCAGCCCGGCCGGGCCGCCGCCGACGATCAGCACGTCGAATTCCATCGATTCTCTTTCCATCCTGTTCTCCTGTTCCCGTGTGGGAGGTGGCGCCCCTCTTGTGTGGCGATTGTATACCCTTGCGCTTATGCAGACGGCTGGCCCGCAGTCTGCACAACATACGGATGCGTATGTTACATTAGCTCGCTGCACATACAACAGCAAACTACAACAGGAGACTGCGGCATGAACGAACGTGCGAAGCTCATCCATACCAGCCGGATCCCCGTGCGCTGGGGCGACATGGACGCCTACGGCCACGTTAACAACACGGTATATTTCCGCTACTTCGAACAGACGCGCGTTGAATGGCTCGAGGCCATGGGATGTCGGGTCAGCGTCGAAGAGGCCGTTGGGCCGGTGATCATCAATGCCAGCTGCACTTTCCTGGCGCCGGTGAACTACCCGGCAACCGTCGTCATCAAGATGTATGCCGGTGAGCCAGGGCGCTCCAGCGTGATGACCTGGTACGAGTTGTTTGTCGAGGGCGAGGACAGGCTCTATGCCGAAGGGGCGGCAAAGACGGTGTGGATGGACACCCGCAGCGGCAAGTCGTCGCCGATGCCCGATTTCGTTCGTGCCGTGTTCGAATAGCGAACGCGCTGATTCAATCGTCACAAAAACAAACGGGCGCGCCGTCGGGCAGTCGGCGGAGCGTCGATTGATGGAGAGGAGACAACGTGAATTCTGCTGAACAGAGCCCGCTGTGGACACCGTCGCCCGAGCGCGTCGCTGCCGCCAACGTGACCGCTTTTCGCCTGGCCGCCGAGAAGCGCTGGGGCGTGAGCCTGCCTGACTATGAGGCCTTGTATGCCTGGTCGGTGGCGCACCCGGAGCAGTTCTGGGTGAGCGTCTGGGAGGGTGACGGCATCGGTGGTGGCGTCATCGGCAGCCGTGGCGAGCGCGTGCTCGTGGACGCCGAGCGCATGCCGGGTGCGAAGTGGTTCCCCGATGCGCGATTGAACTTCGCCCGCAACCTGCTGCGTTCGCGCGACGCGCATGACGCGATCGTGTTCTGGGGCGAAGACAGGGTGAAGAACCGCATGAGCCACGGCGAGCTGTATCGCGCTGTGGCCCACTTCGTCGCTGCGTTGCGCGAGATAGGTGTGGGAGAGGGCGATCGTGTTGCCGCCTACATGCCCAACATGCCGGAGACGGTGGTCGCGATGCTTGCCGCGGCGAGCATCGGTGCGATCTTCACCTCGGCCTCGCCGGACTTTGGCGTGCAGGGCGTGCTCGATCGTTTCGGCCAGACCGAGCCCAAGGTGCTCATTGCCTGCGACGGCTACTACTACGGCGGCAAGACGGTGGACGTGCTGGGCAAACTGGGCGAGATCGTTGGCCAGCTGCCTTCGATCAAGCGCGTGGTCGTCGTGCCTTACGTGCACGCCGAGCACGATCTCTCGCACGTGCCGCATGCGCGCATGTACGCCGATTTCATCGCGCCCTACCATTTCGTCGATGACATCGAGTTTGCCGAGCTGCCCTTCGACCACCCGCTCTACATCATGTACTCCTCGGGAACCACTGGCGTGCCCAAGTGCATCGTGCATTGCGCCGGCGGCGCGCTGCTGCAGCACCTGAAGGAGCATCGCCTGCACAGCGACGTGAAGCGCGGCGACCGCGTGTTCTACTTCACGACCTGCGGATGGATGATGTGGAACTGGCTCGTGTCGGCGCTGGCCGCCGAGGCCACGCTGCTGCTCTACGATGGCTCGCCCTTTGCCGGCGATAACCAGATTC
Source organism: Thauera mechernichensis (assembly GCF_029588855.1). Lineage (NCBI taxonomy): Bacteria > Pseudomonadati > Pseudomonadota > Betaproteobacteria > Rhodocyclales > Zoogloeaceae > Thauera > Thauera mechernichensis. Next base: position 1,862 of record NZ_JARQZE010000004.1, read on the forward strand.
TGTTCGATTACGCCGACGCCGAGCACATGACCCACTTCGGTACCTCGGCCAAGTTCATCGACGCCGCGGCGAAGTTTGGCTTGAAACCCAGGGAAACCCACCGGCTCGACACCGTGCGCGCCATGATGAGTACCGGCAGCCCGTTGGTCCCGGAAGGCTTCGAGTACGTCTATCGCGATATCAAGGCCGATCTGCAGCTGTCCTCTATTTCGGGCGGAACCGACATCATCTCCTGCTTCGTGCTTGGTTCTCCCGTGCTTCCGGTGTGGCGCGGCGAGATCCAGTGCCGCGGCCTGGGCATGGCGGTGGATGTGTGGGACGACGATGGCAAGCCGGTGCGCGGCGAGAAGGGCGAGCTGGTGTGCAGCAAGCCGTTCCCGGTGATGCCGATCGGTTTCTGGAACGATGCGGACGGCAGCAAGTACCACGCCGCCTATTTCGATCGCTTCCCCAATGTGTGGTGCCATGGCGACTTCTGCGAAATCACCGCTCATGGCGGGCTGATCATCTACGGCAGGTCGGATGCCACGCTCAACCCGGGCGGGGTGCGCATCGGCACGGCCGAGATCTACCGCCAGGTCGAGAAGTTGCCCGAGGTGGTCGAATCCCTGGTGATTGGCCAGGACTGGCCGCCGCAGAACCCGAACGACGTGCGCGTGGTGCTGTTCGTCAAGCTGCGCGAGGGGCTTGCGCTCGATGATGCGCTCGCCAGGCGCATCCGCCAGACGATCCGCGACAACACCACGCCGCGCCACGTCCCGGCCAAGGTGTTGCAGGTGGCGGACATTCCGCGCACCAAGAGCGGAAAGATCGTCGAACTGGCGGTGCGCAACGTGGTGCATGGGCGCCCGGTCAAGAACCAGGAGGCGCTCGCCAACCCCGAGGCGCTGGCGCATTTCCGCGACCGTGCCGAACTCGCAGACTGAATGGGCAAGCCATCATGCTGATGAACCGTGACAAGTCCGTGCTGTTGATCGTTGATGTGCAGGCCAGGTTGGCGCCCTCCATACATGACAGCGACAAGGTCGCGGCCAGCTGCATCTGGCTCGCCAGTGTTGCCGAGCGCGTTGGCGTGCCGGTGGTGGTCACCGAGCATTTCCCTGCCAAGATCGGAGGCACGCTCGACGCACTGCGGGCGGTTACGCCCGCTGCCGAATATGTCGAAAAGCAATGCTTCTCGGCGCAGGCGGACGGTTGCCTGAAAGGCACTGCGGTCGAGGCGCGTCGGCAGGTGATCGTGTGCGGCACCGAGGCGCATGTCTGTGTACAGCAGACCGCGCTCGATCTGCGCTGGGCGGGGAAGGAAGTCTTTGTCGTGGCTGAGGCCTCGGGGTCGCGCGATCCGGCCAATCGCGACCTGGCCTTTGCACGCATGCGCAGCCATGGTGTCGAGATCGTGTCATGCGAGATGGCGGCCTTCGAGTGGCTCCAGCGAGGTGGTACCGAGCTCTTCCGCGAGATCAACCGCGACTTCATCCGCTGACATTGAGCGGCAGCGCTGTTCACGGCGCTGATCCACGAGCTGGAGCAGAATACGCGGGGGACGGCTCAGGCCGTCCCCCGCGCTCGTTTCAGGGCTCGATGGCCATCCCACGCAGGCGTTCGCCGCTGCCTACCGGGCCGAGCACACGCGCCGCACCGGTGCCGAGGTCGATGTGATGGAGCGTGGCTGCAGGCATGGTGGTGGTGGTCAGTACCGCGAGCGCGGTGTTGCTGACGTCAGAGATGTCGAAGTGCGCATCTTCGATGCCCTCCACGCCGAGTTGGCCCACGGTATGAAGCTGACCGCTGTTCGGCGAAACGACGGGCTGGGTACCTTCGATCGAACCCTGGCGAACCAAGCTCGCACGCCCCGCGTCAATGGCGAAGTTGGTGGTGAGCTTCTCATCCTGCTGATTGTAGGTATATGCCGCGGCGATCACGTATGCGGGCTTTTCTGCGGCAGGGTCACCCGCAGCGTACGCGAGGCGGCCGTCGGCCTGGAGGCCGTCCTGATCGGGAGAAAAATCGACCAGGGTGCCGGTTTCCGGATGCGCACGCAGGTTCTGACCGGCGTCGGAGACGATGCGAATGCGGTCGGCAGCCGGGTTGAAGTCGAAGCCGAAGCGTTTTCCTTCGAGGGCGAGCGCGAAGACTTGCGTGCCGACCGGGGTTAGGGTGCCGGTTTCCACGTCGACCGTGAATAGCCGACCCGATGAGCCCAGTGCGTACATCACGCCGTAGGCGACCCGGTAGTCGATGCCCAGGATGCTCTCATCGCTGCCGAGGCCGACCAGCTTCACGCTGCGGATGATTTTATGCGGTTCGGCCGCTGAAACCGCGATAAGCTCATGCGACTCCGTGACGGCATGGATCCTGATTCTCTCCAGTTCGGCGGCGTCTGCAGGCGAGGCAAGGCCGACCGCTAGCGCGGCGGTAAGCAGCGCATTGAGCGGCAGGTGGCGTGGCAGCTTGGGCTGGGGCATGGGCATTCCTCTCGGGGCGGGCTGGGCTTCGTGGATGAGCAAAGATAGGACAGCATGCGGATTTCGTACGTGATCGATTTGGCAGCCAGACGCGGGATGATCCTCGCTGCGATTGGCTGCATCGTTCCGGCGCCGGCGGCGCTCGCGGACAGCCTCACCGTCAGGGTTGTCGATGAGCACGGTGCTGCGTTGCAGGACGTGGCGATGGCGCTCAAGCCCTTGGTGGGCGTACCGGCCATGCGGGTTGCAGAGTTCGAGATCGTGCAGCGGGACAAGCGCTTCATCCCGCTGATGACCGCGGTGCCGACGGGTGCCTCGATACGGTTTCCCAACCACGACACGGTGCGCCATCACGTCTATTCGTTCTCGCCGGCGAAGACCTTCGAACTCAAGCTCTATCTCGGCACGCCTGCAGCGCCGGTTGTGTTCGACAAGCCTGGCGTGGTCGTGATGGGCTGCAACATTCATGATCACATGGTGGCCTACGTGGTGGTGTTCGATTCGCCGTGGGTCGGTGTCAGTGACGAAGCTGGCGAATTGCGCCTGCAGGGCGTGCCTGCTGGCGACTACAGGCTCGAGTACTGGCACCCGCGCTGGGTCGGTGCCGACAATTCGGTAGCCGGTACGCCGGTGCGTATCGATGGTGATGCGCGCTTTACCCTCGTCGTCGGGGCGCAACCCTGATGCGATTCGGCTTCCGGCGCCTGCAATGGCGGATTGCCGCCTGGACGGCGATGATCCTGCTGTCGGTCCAGATTGGCGGCCTGTTCCTGTTCGAGCATGTTGGGCGCAGCAGTGCGCTGCAGGAGGTCAAGGTGCAACTCGACACCGGCGACCGCGTGCTCGATCGCCTGCTCGAACAGCGCAGCGCCCAGTTGGCGCAGGCGGCGCGAGTGCTCGCGGCCGACTTCGGCTTCCGTGAGGCTGTGCTGACCGGTGACGCCGACACTGCAGCCTCTGCGCTCGGGAACCACGGCTCCAGGATCGGTGCCAGCCTGATGTTGCTCACTGGGCTGGATGGCCGCGCGCTCGCCGCTCATCCCGCTGGGGGCGACGCGTTTGCGCAGCGCCTTGCGCGCTTCATCGCCGATGCGCAGGCGCGTGGCGCAGCGACGGGTTTCCAGGTCGTGGGCGACAGCGTTTTCCAGTTGGTCGTGGTGCCGGTCATGGCGCCGGTGCCGGTCGCCTGGGTGGCGATCGGTTTCGTCGTAGACGAGGCGCTTGTGCACGACCTCAAGCGGGTAATCGGGCTAGACGTGAGTCTGGTGCGCGGTCGTGAGCTTGAGGCAGCGCTGGTGGCCAGTACCCTGCCGACAGACGTCGACGCTGCGCAACTGCTTGCCGATGCGGGGCGTGGCATGCTTGTCGGCGGCTTCGAGTACGCCGGCCTGGTGCGCGACCTCGATCCACTTGCCAGCGAGCGTGTCTTCGCCGTGCTCCAGGTCTCGCTCGAGCGTGCGCTCGAACCCTGGGAGCGGCTCTATCGCGAGTGGTCCGGGCTGACGGTCGCAGCTACTGTCGCCATGCTGCTGGCCAGCATGTGGATGGGGCGCACGATCGCGTCGCCGGTGACCCGGCTTGCCGAGTTCGCCCGGCGCGTCCGTGTCGGCGAGTATGCCGCCCCGCCCATGGTGCGGCGCGAGGACGAGATTGGCCGACTCGCCACGGCCTTCGCCCTGATGACGGAGGCCATCGCCAGCCGCGAGGCGCGCATCTCCGAGCTGGCCTACCGTGACGTGCTGACGGGGCTGCCCAATAGGGTGCAGTTCGTCGAGTCGCTCGATCGCTTCGTGCGCAGCTTCGGGGAGCGTGGTGAGCGTCTTGCCGTGCTGACCCTGGATATCGACCGCTTCAAGCTCATCAACGATTCCCTGGGCCACGATCTGGGCGACCAGGTGCTGCAGGAGGTCGGTCGTCGCCTGCAGCATGCGGGCATGCGCCGGCGCGACCTCGCGCAAGGCCTGCAGGACGAGGCCAACGCATGCGCGCGGCTGGGCGGGGACGAATTTGCGGTTCTCGTGCCCGGGGCGGACGCCGTGGCTGCCAGGGTTGTGGCCGAGCGTATCGCTGCCTTGCTCGAAGCGCCGATGAACGTGCAGGGACAGCTGGTCGATGTGCGTGCGAGCATCGGTATCGCCCTCTACCCCGATCATGGCAACGACGCCGGCGAGTTGATGCGGGGCGCGGATGTCGCCATGTACAAGGCCAAGCAGGCCCATGCCGGTCATGCCATATACGACCCGGCGCATCATGGCCGCAATGCCGCCCGCCTGTCCTTGCTCACCGAGTTGCGCCAGGCCGTCGAGGGCGATGAACTGGTGCTCTACTACCAGCCCAAGCACGCCTTCCGCTCGTCAGCCATGCTCAGTGTGGAGGCGCTCGTGCGCTGGGTTCATCCCAAGCGTGGCTTCGTGCCGCCGATGGAGTTCATCCCGTTTGCCGAACAGACCGGCTATATCAGGGCGATCACGCTGTGGGTGCTCGAACGCGCAGTGCGCCAATGCGCAGAGTGGCGGCGCGCGGGGAGGGCAGTGCATGTCGGCCTCAATCTCTCGGCTCGCGACTTGCTGCATCCTGAACTGCCGGATCAGTTCCGCGCCATGCTTGAGCATCACGGCTGCGAGGCGCGCTGGATAACGCTCGAGATCACCGAAAGCGCGGTGCTGGACGATCCGCGCAAGGCGCTGGCAACGCTCGAGCGCCTGCACGCCACCGGCTGCCAGCTTTCGATCGACGACTACGGTACGGGTTACTCATCACTCTCCTATCTGCGTCAGATGCCGGTCCAGGAGCTCAAGATCGACCGCAGTTTCGTCATGAATCTCACCACCCGGCCTGGCGATGAGCTGATCGTGCGCTCTACGATCGAGCTCGCGCACAGTCTGGGGCTGGTGGTGACGGCGGAGGGCGTGGAAACCGAGGAGATCCTCGTGCGTTTGGGCGAGCTCGGTTGTGATCTGGCGCAGGGCTATTTCGTCTCCAGACCGGTTGATGCCGCAGGGCTCGAGGCCTGGATGGACCATTCGCCTTGGGCGCGTGGCGACCATCCGTCCGGCACTGAGCCGACGAATTGCGCGTGACCCGCAGGTCTCCCACCTAGGGAAAACGTGGCTTAACCTTTTGCTTCCGTTGGCATAGCCTCGGCCTTTGTCCTACGGCGCAGCGAAACGGAACACCGGCACGCCTGCCGTTGTACTCCGGCCATGGCCTTCGCTGCGTTCAGTCCAATGAGCGGGGGGATAGACATGGAAAAGCGCGAGCAGAGCAGGCTGGGCGGATTGATCGACGCGGTCGTCGAGCAGATCGATGCCCGCCTGCCAGCGGATCAGGCCGCGGCGGTAGGCGCCTTTGCGGCGCGCTTCTTTGCGCAGGTGGATCCGGACGATCTCGAGGACCTGCCGCTCGCCGATCTCTACGGCGCGGTGCTCAGCCAGTGGCACTTCATTTCCCAGCGCACCGGGGGCAGCAGGGTGCGTGTATCGAACCCGCGACTCGATGAGCAGGGCTGGGAATGCCCGCACACGGTAATCGAGATTGTCGGTGAGGACATGCCCTTCCTGGTGGACTCGATCACCATGGAGGTGGCGCGCCAGGGGCTGACGCTGCATCTCATCATTCATCCGGTCATGAACATCCAGCGCGATGCGCAGGGGCGACTGCAACACGTGCGCGAACGTGGAGAGCAGGGTGAGGGCGCATGTCTGGAATCGATCATGCACCTCGAGGTGGACCGGCGCAGCGACCCGGCGGACCTCAGTGCGCTGCAGCAGGGTTTGGAGCATGTCCTGGCCGACGTCCGCGCTGCAGTCGGCGACTGGCCGGCGATGCGTAGCCGCCTGGGCGAAATCATTGACGGGCTGGCCGCTTGCCCGGCAAGCGTGGACGCTGCCGAGGTCGATGAGGTGCGCGCATTCCTCGAGTGGCTCGCTGCGGACAATTTCGTGCTTCTCGGGTGCCGCGATTACAGCCTCGTGGGCGGTGACGACGGCCATGAACTGCATGTGGTGGCAGGTTCGGGGCTGGGGCTGCTCCATGGAGACGGCGAGGAGGGCGCCTCGCGCTCGTTTGCCGCACTGCCTCCACAGTTGCGCGCGCAGGCGCACCTGCCCAAGCTGCTCACACTGACCAAGTCCAACTCGCGCTCGACCGTGCATCGACCGGGTTACCTCGACTTCATCGGCATCAAGGCCTTCGACGCCGAGGGGCGGGTGACGGGCGAGAGGCGGGTCATCGGGCTGCTGGCGTCCACCGCTTACAGCAGCAGCCCCCGGCAGATCCCGCTGCTGCGGCGCAAGATCGACGCGGTGTTCGAGCGTGCCGGCCTGCTACCCGGCGGCCATGCGGCCAAGGCATTGATGACCTTGCTCGAGCGCTACCCGCGCGACGAACTGTTCCAGATCTCGCCCGACGAGCTCTACAGCCACGCAATGGGCATCCTGCGTCTGGGAGAGCGCCTGCGCACCCGCCTGTTCGTGCGTTGCGACCCCTTCGCGCGCTATGTGTCCTGCCTGATCTACGTGCCGCGCGAGCACTACAACACCGACCAGCGCAAGCGCATGCAGGCGGTGCTCACCGAGGCCTTCAACGGCGTGTCGTCCGAGTTCGACGTGCAGTTCTCCGACTCGGCGCTGGCGCGCATCCTGATCACGGTGCGCACCCCCGACGGCAACATCCCGCCCTTTGACACCAGGGAGCTCGAGCAGCGCCTGATCCGTGCCTCGAGGCGCTGGGAGGACGAACTCCAGCAGGCGCTTGTCGAACAGTGCGGCGAGGAGCGCGGGCTGGCACTGATGCGCCGCTACGGTCCGGGCTTCCCGGCCGGATACCGTGAGGACTACTCGCCGCGCATGGCAGTGTTCGACATCGAGCAGATCGAGGCCCTGGCCGACGGCGATGCACTCGGGCTCAACCTCTACGTTCCGCTCGAGGCGCCGGTAGGCCGCCTCAACCTGCGCCTGTACCGCCTGGACGGTCCGGTTCCGCTGTCACAGAGCCTGCCCATGCTCGAGCGTATGGGCGTCAAGGTGATGGACGAGCGCCCGTCCGAAATCGAACGCCAGGACGGGCGCACGGTCTGGCTGCACGATTTCGGCCTTAACTACGTTGGCGCCGAGCGCCTGGATATCCATGTCGTACGCCCGCTGTTCCAGGACGCTTTCCTGCGCGTCTGGCGGGGAGAGGTCGAGAACGACGACTTCAATCGCCTTGTCCTGCTCGCCGGGCTGTCGTGGCGTGAAGTTGCCGTGCTGAGGGCCTACGCCAAGTACATGCGACAGGCCGCATTCACTTTCAGTCTCGCTTACATGGAGCAGACGCTTGCCGCCTATCCGCAACTTGCACGCGCCCTGTTCGAGTTGTTCCGCATGCGCTTCGACCCGGTCGCGACAGCTGACCGGGATGAGCGCTGCGCTGCGCAGGTCGCCGCCATCGAGACCGGCCTGGCCAGTGTCGCCAACCTCGATGAGGACCGTATCCTGCGCCAGTTCCTGGCGATGATCCTGGCCACGCTGCGCACGAACTGGTTCCAGCGCGGCACGGATGGGCAGCCCAAGTCCTACACCTCGTTCAAGCTGTTGCCGGCCAGGATTCCCAACCTGCCGCAGCCGTTGCCGATGTTCGAGATCTTCGTGTACTCGCCCCGCTTCGAGGGCGTGCACCTGCGTGGCGGCAAGGTGGCGCGCGGCGGCCTGCGCTGGTCGGACCGCATGGAGGACTTCCGCACCGAGATCCTCGGTTTGGTCAAGGCGCAGATCGTCAAGAACGCGGTGATCGTGCCAGTGGGGTCCAAGGGCGGCTTCGTTGTCAAGTGCCCGCCGGCCGAGGGCGGGCGGGAGGCGCTGGTTGCCGAGGGGGTGGCCTGCTACCGCAACTTCCTGCGCGGCCTGCTCGATGTCACCGACAACCTGGTGCAGGGCGAGGTCGTACCGCCGGCCGAGGTGGTGCGCCACGATGAGGATGACCCTTACCTGGTGGTCGCGGCCGACAAGGGTACGGCCACGTTTTCCGACTACGCCAACGAGGTTGCGGCCGAATACGGCTTCTGGTTGGGCGATGCCTTTGCTTCCGGCGGCTCGGTGGGTTACGACCACAAGAAGATGGGCATCACCGCGCGCGGCGCCTGGGAGGCTGTCAAGCGCCACTTCCGCGAGATGGGGCGGAACATCCAGGAGGAGCCGTTCACGGTGGCCGGCATCGGCGACATGTCGGGCGACGTGTTCGGCAACGGCATGCTGCTGTCCCGGCAGATCCGCCTGGTCGCCGCCTTCGACCATCGCCACATCTTCATCGATCCCGATCCAGACCCCGCGCAGGGCTGGCAGGAGCGTGCACGCCTGTTTGCGCTGCCACGCTCGAGCTGGGACGACTACGACAGGGCGTTGATCTCGGCCGGTGGCGGCGTCTGGCCGCGCAGCGCGAAGTCGATCCGTCTCACCGAGCAGATGCGCACGGCGCTCGACGTGCAGGCCGAGAGCCTGACCCCGACCGAGCTCATCCGCGCCATCCTCTGCGCACCGCTCGACCTGCTCTACAACGGCGGGATTGGCACCTACATCAAGGCTGCCGGCGAGTCCGATGCGTCGGTCGGCGACCGCGCCAACGATGCGGTACGCGTCAACGGGGGCGATCTGCGCGTCAAGGTCTTCGGCGAGGGCGGTAACCTGGGGGCGACCCAGCTCGGCCGCATCGAGTTCGCCCTCGGTGGCGGGCGGGTCAATACCGACGCCATCGACAACTCGGGCGGGGTGGATTGCTCCGATCACGAGGTCAATATCAAGATCCTGCTCGGCGGCGTGGTTGCCGAGGGCGAACTCACCCTCAAGCAGCGTAACCAGTTGCTCGCCGACATGACCGAAGAGGTCGCCGCGCTGGTGCTGCGCGACAACTACGCGCAGACACAGATCCTGTCGGTGACGCGCAGCCGTGGCGCGGCGCTGATCGACGAACAGGCGGACTTCATGCGCCGCCTGAGCCACGCCGGCAGGCTCAACCGCAAGCTCGAGTTCCTGCCCATGGATGAGGCGCTGCAGGAGCGCAAGGCCAACCGCATCGGCCTGGTCACGCCCGAGCTGGCGGTGCTGCTGGCGTACAGCAAGATCGAGCTCTACGACGAGGTGCTCGCCTCCGACGTGCCCGAGGATCCGTACATCCGTACCGCGCTCGAACGCTACTTCCCCGTGCCGCTGCGTGAGCGCTTCGGTGCGCAGATCCAGGCCCACCCGCTGCGGCGCGAGATCATCTCGACGCACGTCGTCAACAGCATGATCAATCGTGTCGGCCCGACCTTCGTCAGCCGGCTCAAGGCCGAGCTGGGCGCTTGCGCGCCCGACATCGTGCGTGCCTACATGGCGACGCGGGAGGTGTTCGGCCTGGTCACGCTGTGGAGCGATATAGAGGCGCTGGACAATCGCATCCCCAACACGGTGCAGATCGAGCTGATCAACGAGTCCGAGCGCCTGGTTCAGCGCGGCACGCTCTGGTTCCTGCGCCATCGCCAGTGGCTGGTCGATCTGCAGGCGACGCTGGCGCACTTCTCGCCGGGCGTGGCGACGCTCGCCGGCGGGCTGGCCGGCTACGTCGGCAGCGCCTACCGCAGCGAGCTGGAGGCGTCGATCGAGCGCAAGCAGGAGCAGGGCGTTCCCATGGATCTCGCCTGCCGTGTCGCTGCGCTCGACGAACTCTACTCGGGACTGGACCTGGTCGAGGTCGCGGTCGAGAGTGGACGCGAGGAGGCGGTGGTGGCGCGGGTGTATTTCGGCCTGGGTGGAGAGCTGGATCTGCACTGGCTGGGGGGGCAGATCTCGGCCCTCAATGCCGATACACGCTGGCAGACCCTGGCGCGCGGGGCCTTGCGCGGTGATCTTTCCGCGCTCGCGCGTGCGCTTGCCAGCGACGCGCTGCGGCTCGCCCCCGATGAGCAGGAGGTTGCCACGATCATCGCCGCCTGGCAGGCCAAGAACGCAATCCCGCTCGAGCGCTACCGCCACCTGGTCGCCGAGGTGCACGCCGCACCCAGCATCGACATGGCCATGTTGTCGGTGTTGCTGCGCGAGTTGCGTGGCATGAGCTGATCGGAGGCCACCGGCCGCGCATGCGGCCGGTGGCGCGGTGGCGGCTGCACGCCCAGACCAGCATGCAGTGCTTCGTGCGATTGTCCCCTGTCGAGTGCGCCGCCTGCTGACGAGGTTCGGGTGCATCGGTTATCATCGCGCTTTCCCGCAGCACATCTCCCATGACCAAATACGTCTTCGTTACCGGCGGTGTCGTGTCCTCCCTGGGCAAAGGCATCGCGGCCGCCTCATTGGGGGCGATCCTCGAGTCCCGTGGCATCAAGGTCACGCACCTCAAGCTGGACCCCTACATCAACGTCGATCCGGGCACCATGAGCCCGTTCCAGCACGGCGAAGTCTTCGTCACCGAAGACGGCGCGGAAACCGACCTCGACCTCGGCCATTACGAGCGCTTCACCAGCGCCAAGATGAGCAAGCGCAACAACTTCACCACCGGCCAGATTTACGAGTCGGTGCTCAAGAAGGAGCGTCGCGGCGAGTACCTGGGCAAGACCGTGCAGGTCATCCCGCACATCACCGACGAGATCAAGGCCTACGTCAAGCGCGGTGCCGAGGGTGCCGACGTGGCGATCGTCGAGGTCGGCGGCACGGTGGGCGACATCGAGTCGCTGCCCTTCCTTGAGGCCATCCGCCAGATGGGCTTCGAGGAAGGCCGCCATGGCACCTGCTTCATCCACCTGACGCTGCTGCCTTACATCCCGACCGCCGGTGAGCTCAAGACCAAGCCGACCCAGCACTCGGTCAAGGAGCTGCGCGAAATCGGCATCCAGCCCGACATCCTGTTGTGCCGCGCCGACCGTTCGATCCCGGTCGATGAGCGGCGCAAGATCGCGCTGTTCTGCAACGTGATGCCTGAGGCGGTCATCGAGTGCCTGGATGCCGACTCGATCTACAAGATCCCCGGCATGCTGCACGACCAGATGCTCGACCAGATCGTCTGCCACAAGCTCGACATCCTCGCCCGTGCGGCCGACCTGTCGGTGTGGGAGAAGCTCATCCACGCACTCGAGAACCCGAAGCAGACTGTCAACGTCGGCTTCGTCGGCAAGTACGTCGATCTCACCGAGTCCTACAAATCGTTGATCGAGGCGCTCAATCACGCCGGCATGCACACCGAGTCGAAGGTGAAGATCCACTACATCGACTCCGAGGACATCGAGCGCGATGGCTGCAGCGTGCTCAAGGCCATGGACGCCATCCTGGTGCCGGGCGGCTTCGGCAAGCGGGGTACCGAGGGCAAGATCGCTGCGATCCGCTATGCGCGCGAGAACAAGGTGCCCTATCTGGGCATCTGCCTCGGCATGCAGCTCGCGGTGGTGGAATTCGCCCGCGACGTGGCGGGCCTGGAGGGTGCGCACTCGACCGAGTTCGAGCGCGACACCAAGCACCCTGTCATCGGCTTGATCACCGAGTGGAAGGATCGCAGCGGCAAGATCGAGAAGCGCAGCGAGGAATCCGACCTCGGCGGCACGATGCGCCTCGGTGGCCAGGTCTGCCAGCTCAAGGAAGGTACGCTGGCACGCGACATCTACGGCGCGGCGGAGATCATGGAGCGCCACCGCCACCGTTACGAAGTCAACAATACCTTGCTTGCCAAGCTCGAGGACAAGGGGCTGGTGGTGTCGGGCCGTGCTCCCGTCACCGATCTGTGCGAGATGGTCGAGTTGCCCGCCGACGTCCACCCCTGGTTCGTCGGCTGCCAGTTCCACCCCGAATTCACCTCCAACCCGCGCAAGGGCCATCCGCTGTTTACCGCCTACGTCAAGGCGGCAATCGCGCGCAAGCAGGCCGCGGCCTGAAGGAGCGAAGCATGAACCTCTGCGGTTTCGAAGTCGGGCTCGACAAGCCGGTGTTCCTGATCTCCGGCCCCTGCGTGGCCGAGTCCGAGCAGATGTGCCTGGACATCGCCGGCCAGATGAAGGAGATCTGTGGCGAGTTGGGCATTCCCTACATCTTCAAGGCGTCCTACGACAAGGCCAACCGCAGCTCGGGCAAGAGCTTCCGCGGCCACGGCATGGACGCTGGCCTGAAGATGCTCGAAGCGGTCAAGAAGCAGCTCGGCCTGCCGGTGTTGACCGACGTGCACACGATCGAGGAGATTCCGGTCGTTGCATCGGTGGTCGACGTCCTGCAGACGCCAGCCTTCCTGTGCCGCCAGACCGATTTCATCCACGCCGTAGCTGCCAGCGGCAAGCCGGTGAATATCAAGAAGGGCCAGTTTCTCGCCCCGGGCGACATGAAGAACGTCGCCGACAAGGCGCGCGAGGCCAATGGCGGTGCAGACACCATCATGGTGTGCGAGCGCGGTGCTTCCTTCGGCTACAACAACCTCGTCTCCGACATGCGCTCGCTGGCCATCATGCGCGACACCGGCTGCCCGGTCGTGTTCGATGCCACCCACTCGGTGCAACTGCCCGGCGGGCAGGGAACGGCTTCCGGTGGCCAGCGCGAGTTCGTGCCGGTGCTCGCGCGCGCCGCGGTGGCGGTGGGCGTGGCGGGTCTTTTCATGGAGACCCATCCGGACCCGGCCAAGGCCTTGTCCGATGGCCCCAACGCGTGGCCGCTGCCGAAGATGAAGGCACTGCTCAGCGTGCTGAAGGACATCGATTCCCTGGTCAAGCGCCAGGGTTTCCTGGAAACCGCTCTTTGAGAACAGGTCTGGAGGGCGTGCGGTATCGCACTTGCTGATGCGGGCTATCGCGCGGTGGTGCCCACGAGGCACCGTTTGCGCGGCAGCATGTGCAGCCCGTGATCAGCGCCCTCTGCCGATCGTACCGAGTATCCCCGTACTGCAACAGGACAAAACATGAGTGCAATCGTTGATGTGATCGCCCGCGAGATTCTGGACTCCCGCGGTAACCCTACGGTCGAAGCCGACGTGCTGCTGGAATCCGGCGTGATGGGCCGCGCTGCGGTGCCGTCGGGCGCCTCCACCGGTTCGCGCGAAGCGATCGAACTGCGTGACGGCGACAAGTCGCGCTTTCTCGGCAAGGGCGTGCTGCGCGCGGTCGAGAACGTGAACACCGAGATCGCCGAGGCGATCATCGGCCTCGACGCCGAGGAGCAGGCCTTCATCGACCGCACCCTGATCGAGCTCGACGGCACCGAGAACAAGTCGCGCCTGGGCGCCAACGCCATGCTGGCGGTGTCGATGGCGGTGGCCAAGGCCGCCGCCGAAGAGGCCGGCCTGCCGCTGTACCGCTACTTCGGCGGTTCGAGCCCGATGGTGATGCCGGTGCCGATGATGAACGTCATCAACGGTGGCGAGCACGCCAACAACAGCCTGGATATCCAGGAATGCATGATCATGCCCGTCAGCATGGGCAGTTACCGCGAGGCGCTGCGCTGCGGCGCCGAGATCTTCCAGCATCTGAAGAAGATCGTCGATGCCAAGGGCTACCCCACCACGGTCGGCGACGAGGGCGGCTTCGCCCCCAACGTTTCCGGTACCGAGGAGGCGCTCAACCTGATCCAGGAGGCCATCGTCGCCGCTGGCTACGTACCGGGCCAGGACGTGCTGCTGGCGCTCGACTGCGCCGCCAGCGAGTTCTACAAGGACGGCAAGTACGAGCTCAAGGGTGAAGGCCTGTCGCTGAGCGCCGAGGGTTTCACCGACTACCTCGAGACCCTGTGCGACAAGTTCCCGATCGTGTCGATCGAGGACGCAATGGCCGAGGGCGACTGGAACGGCTGGAAGATCCTGACCGAGCGTCTTGGCAAGCGTGTGCAGCTGGTGGGCGACGATCTTTTCGTCACCAACACCAAGATCCTCGCCCAGGGCATCGAGCAGGGCGTGGCCAACTCGATCCTGATCAAGATCAACCAGATCGGCACGCTGACCGAGACCTTCGCCGCCGTCGAGATGGCCAAGCTCGCCGGCTACACCGCGGTGATCTCGCACCGCTCGGGCGAGACTGACGACTCGACCATTGCTGACATCGCCGTCGGCCTGCGCGCGATGCAGATCAAGACCGGCTCGCTGAGCCGTTCGGACCGCATCTCGAAGTACAACCAGCTGCTGCGCATCGAGGAAGATCTCGGCGACACCGCCAGCTACCCGGGCAAGCGCGCCTTCTACAACCTGCGCTGAGCAGGTGGCTGACGATGCCGGCGGCGAGTCCGCCGGCTTTTTCATGCGCGCCGGCCGCGGCCGCCCGCATCCTGCGGCAGCGGCCGCGATGCGCCCGATGTTGCATCCATCACGGTCTTCGTTCCGGCCCCCGTTCTCGCAGCCCATCGTGCGTTCCTTCCCGACCTACCGACTCCTTTACCGATGCGCTGGCCGATCCTGATCCTGATCGCACTCGTGGTCCTGCTTCAGTATCCGCTGTGGCTGGGCAAAGGAGGGTGGCTGCAGGTCTGGGAGACCGATCGCCAGCTGCAAGCGCAGCGCGAGGAGAATCTGCGCCTCGAGCAGCGAAATGCCAGCCTCGAGGCCGAGGTCAATGACCTGAAGTCGGGCAACGAGGCGATCGAGGAGCGTGCGCGCTTCGAACTCGGTCTGACCAAGCCCGGCGAAATCTACGTGCACACGCCGCGGCGCTGATGCGCCCGGTGTAGCGGGTGTGCGTCAGCAGCCGGTCACAGCGCAAGCCGGCGCGTCGCTGCGGGCGAGGCGGTCGGGCCCTGAGACGAGTGTGCGCGCACCGTCCACCCGCGCGGCGAAGTAGCGGTTGTCCATTCTGTCCACCCGTACCCGGCCCCGGCTTGAGGGGGCATGGATGAAGCGCCCGTCACCGATGTAGACGCCCATGTGCGAATGGCGGCGCTGCATGGTGTTGAAGAAAACAAGGTCGCCCGGCTGCAATTGACCGAGTGCGATGGGGCGGGTGCTGTCGGCGATCTGCGCCGCGTTGTGGGGCAGGCGATGGCCGCTGATGTTCTCGACGATGTAGGCGACCATGCCGCTGCAATCCAGACCGGCTTCCGGATTGCGTCCGCCGAATTGGTAGCCGGTGTCGAGCAGGCCAAGGGCGAACAGGACCATTTCGCGCGCCTGTTCGTCGCCAGCGAGCGTGAAGAAGCGTGCGTCGGGTACGCTGGGCCGCTGTGGAGCCTGGGCGGCGGGCGGGGGTTTGGTGGACGTGCCGCAGCCTGCAAGTGCGGCTGCGACAACGGTCATGACGGCTAGCGTCGCAGCGCGCAGGCGCGATGCAGGGCGGGACAAGGTGGCTTGCATGGCGCAAAGATACGCCACAGCCTTGCACCGGGTCCAGCCCAGTTCACGGAATGCCTCAGTCGAGGAGCTCGATCTTTCCGTTTACGTTGATCGAGACGAGGCTCTCGCCGCCCTCCATCGGTGCTGGCGCGGCGTCGGCGAGCATCGCGGTGGCGCGCATGCGTGGCATCACCGGAGGGTAGTGGCCGCTGTCGCCGATCGACAGGCTGGCAATCCGGTAGCGCTTGCCAAAGCTGTTGGCGATCAGTGCGGCGCGGCGCTCGAAGGCACGCAGGGCTGCCACCGTGGCCTCGTCGACCGCGGCCATGCGGGTGTCCGGTGCGGGCTGCATGCTCAGCTGCGAGAGCGCAAGACTGCCCTGAAGGGTGCCGACGAGTTCTGACATCGCCCCCAGATTACGGCTCTCGAGATGGATCTCCGAGCGCATCCGCCACGACTCGATACGGCCTTGTCCGTCCTTTGCGTAGACCGGCCAGGTCGATACGTTGCCCGACTTGCTGGTGACGTCGGCATGTGCGCTGGCTGTCTGCAGGGCCGCGGCTATGTGGCGATTGACCTCGCGTGCCACCGCGCCGGGGTTGGGGCCGTGGTGCTCGGCGTACAGCACTGCCACCGCAAGGTCGTTGGCCGCCGGCTGGCTGGCCTCAGCCGAGAATTCGATGATCTGCGCGCGCCCTGTGCCGTCCGCTTCACTTGCGAGGGCTGCTGTGCCTGCCAGCGTCAGGGTGGCTGCGAGCAGGCCGCCGAGAGCGAGGCGTGCGAGTTCTGGCAGGCTGGCAGGCCGAACGGCTACGGAGCGGGCAGGGGCGGCAATGTGCCCGCTGGGGGAGAGGGGGCTGGGGCGCATGAGGCAATCTCCTTCTGATGCATTGTCAGTCCGGCGTGCACGATGCCGGCCGGTTGCACGCATTCTGTCAGGATGCGCTGCAGCCTGCAGCCCCCAGGACGTTTCAGGGCGTTGCCGGGGCGATCACGCTGGCCGGGTCGATCGCGCACAGCGCTTGTCCGTAAAGACGCGCGTTATCGACATAGTGCTGGGCGTTCCAGGCGAGATGCTCGACTTCGGCGTCGGTCAGGGTACGGATCACGCGTCCGGGTGAGCCGACGACGAGCGAGCGGTCGGGAATGACCTTGCCTTCGGGGATGAGTGCATTGGCACCGATGATGCAATTGCGCCCGATCACCGCCTTGTTGAGGATGACGGCGTTGATGCCGATCAGGCTGCCGTCGCCGATGGTGCAGCCGTGCAGCATCGCCATGTGGCCGACGGTGACGCCGCTGCCGATGGTGAGCGGTACGCCCTCGTCGTTGTGCAGTACCGAGCCGTCCTGGATGTTGGTGTCGTCGCCGATGATGATCGGGTCGTTGTCACCGCGCAGTACGACGTTGTACCAGATGTTGACGTTGCGGCCCGCGGTCACGGCGCCGATCACCGTGGCATTGTGGGCGATCCAGCTGCCGGCTCCGAAACGCGGCTTGCGATCGCCCAGGGCATAGATGCTCATGCTTGTTCTCGCTATGTATGTCTCCAGCCGGGTGATCACGGCTGTCGGGGGGCGCATCATAGCAAGGGCACTGCAGCATGCAAACCTCCTTATCTGCTCGATGTTGCTGATCCAGCGAGGATTTTGTCCGTTCTGCGGGGGGTGCTAGGATGCGTGCCGCAAACGGAAGACCTTCATGCTCAGTTATCGTCACGCCTTTCATGCGGGCAATCACGCCGATGTGCTCAAGCACACCGTGCTGCTCGAACTGCTCGCCTACTACAACCGCAAGGACAAGCCCTGGATCTACATCGACACCCATGCCGGCGGAGGTTGCTACGCGCTTGAAAGCGAGCAGGCGGGCAAGACTGCAGAATTCGGCGAGGGCATCGGCCGACTGTGGGCGCGAGATGACCTACCCGCGCCGCTTGCCGCCTATGTGGCCGCGGTCGGGCAGTTCAATCCGCATGGACGCCTGCTGTTCTATCCCGGCTCTCCGGCCCTCGCCATGACGCAGGCGCGGGCGCAGGATCGACTGCGACTGTTCGAGCTTCATCCGGCCGATTTCGAGTCCTTGCAGCGTACCTTCGATCGTGAGCAGGAGCGTGTGCAGGTGCGTCGCGCAGACGGATTCGGCGCACTCAAGGGGCTGTTGCCACCGCCATCGCGGCGGGCAGTGGTGCTGATCGATCCCCCCTACGAGGTCAAGGACGACTACCGCCGGGTGGTCGATACCCTGCGCGATGCACTGCGTCGCTTCCCGACCGGCACCTTTGCGGTGTGGTACCCCATGCTCTCGCGGACCGAGGCGCGCATGCTGCCCGAGCGCTTGGCCGAGCTTGGTGCGGAGAGCTGGCTTGACGTACGGTTGGCCGTGCGCAGTCCAGCCCGTGATGGTTTCGGCATGTTCGGCAGTGGCCTCTACGTGGTGAATCCACCGTGGCTGCTGCCCGAACGCCTGGAGAAGACGCTGCCCTGGTTGGTCGAGCATCTTGGGCAGGACGAAGGTGCCGGATTCGACCTCGAGCACCACATCGAGTGAGTTGAAGATGGACGACACAGCTGTCCGACCCGACTCACTGCTCGAACTGCGCGAGGCCCTGCGCCGGTTTGCCGCTGACCGTGACTGGGAGCCGTTCCACACCCCAAAGAATCTCGCCATGGCGCTGGCGGGCGAGGCGGGTGAGGTGATCGAGCACTTCCAGTGGCTCACCGCCGAGCAGTCGAGCGCGCTGCCTGCTCCTGTGCGCGCGGAGGTGGCGCATGAACTCGCCGACGTACTGCTCTACCTGGTGAGGTTGGCAGACGTGCTCGATATCGATCTAGCCGATGCTGCGCGGGCCAAGATGGCGATCAATGCCGATCGCTATCCTGTGGCGCGTGCGCGCGGCAGCGCGAAGAAATACGACGAACTCTGAGCGCGGTTTGGCTCGTGGTCGCCGTGGTGGAGCCAGGGCGCTCATCGTCCCAGCAGAAGTTCCGATTGGGGCGCTGCAAATTTTCTGAAACAATACGGTCTTTACAGTACTCGGGGTTGTCCGGTTGTGGACCTGAAGCACATCAGCGATATCGAGAAGGCAGCTTACCAAGGGCGGGGTGAGGTGTTCCGCCTTGGCATGGGCGTGCTGTTCATCGTCGGCGTCATGTTGTATTCCGCCATGCGCGGAGGCGGTGAAGGCAGCCTTACGCTGGTGGTGGCGGCGATGATCGGCGGCTACATGGCGATGAACATCGGCGCCAACGACGTTGCCAACAACGTCGGCCCGGCAGTGGGCTCGAAGGCGCTCACGCTCGCCGGCGCCCTCGTCATTGCCGCAATCTTCGAGGCGGCGGGCGCACTCATCGCCGGTGGCGAGGTGGTGAGCACTATCCGTGGCGGCATCATCAACCCCGACCTGATCGCCGATTCGGACACCTTCGTGTGGATCATGCTCGCAGCCCTGCTCGCGGGTGCCATGTGGCTCAATATCGCCACCGCGGTGGGGGCGCCGGTGTCGACCACTCACTCCATCGTAGGCGCGGTGCTGGGCGCAGGCATGGCAGCCGCAGGGCCCGGGATCGTGGCCTGGGGCACGATGGGCAACATCGCCGCAAGCTGGGTAGTGTCGCCGCTGCTGGGCGCGCTCTTTGCCGCCGGTTTCCTGTATCTGGTCAAGCGCAGCATCACCTACCAGACCGACATGGCCGCGGCGGCGCGGCGCATGGTGCCGCTGCTGGTAGGCTTCATGGCCTGGACGTTCTCGACCTATCTCATCCTCAAGGGGTTGAACAAGGTCTGGAAGGTTGGCTTCACCGGGGCCGTGATCTACGGACTGTTGGTGGGTATCGCCGTGTTCCTGCTGGTGCGTTACGTGTTGCGTGGTCGGCAGGGCATCGTCGCCAACACCAAGCAGAGCGTCAACAAGCTGTTTACGGTGCCACTCATTTTTGCAGCCGCGCTGTTGAGCTTTGCCCACGGCTCGAACGACGTCGCTAATGCCGTGGGGCCATTGGCTGCGATCGTCGATGTGGTCAGTTCGGGTGGTGAGTTCCACAAGGCAGCAGCCATTCCGACCTGGGTGATGATGGTCGGTGCGCTGGGGATCGCGCTTGGTCTGGCGCTGTTCGGGCCCAAGGTCATCCGCACCGTCGGCTCCGAGATCACCGAGCTCGACCAGATGCGGGCCTACTGCATTGCAATGGCGGCGACGATCACGGTCATCATCGCCAGCCAGTTCGGCCTGCCGGTGAGTTCGACGCATATCGCAGTGGGTGGCGTGTTCGGCGTTGGCTTCCTGCGCGAGTATCTCAAGAGCAACTACGACCGCATGCTCGCCGAGATCAAGGCTCACCATCCGGAGGGGGACCTGGCAGCGATCGAAGCATTCGTGCAGCGTTTCGAGAAGGCATCGGTCGAGGAGAAGGGCGCAATGCTGGCAGATCTCAAGGAGCGCTCGAAGGCCGCGCAGGATCCGGCCCATTTCTCCAAGGGTGAGCGCAAGGGACTCAAGAAGGTCTATCGCCGGGAGCTGGTCAAGCGTTCGCAGCTGTTGCGCATCGCCGCGGCCTGGGTCATCACGGTGCCAGCTTCGGGTCTGATGGCTGCGATCCTGTTCTTCACCATCCGCGGCATGATGCTGCAATGAGTCGCATGCTCAGCTTTCGTCTGTTGCGCGCTGCGCTCACCGTCTTCGTGCGCCCGTGACCTTCGCCGAGTTGAGTGCAGCCCTGGTGCTGGCCGGACTGGTCTGGTTCTGGTTCGATAGCCTCAAGGCGCGCGAAGCGGGGATCGAGGCGGCGCGGCGCGCATGTTTGCGCGAGGGCGTGCAGTTCCTCGACGAGACTGTGGTCGGCCGGGGGGTGCGCTTTGCGCGTAACGAGCAGGGGCATGCGGTGCTGCGTCGTGCGTTCGAGTTCGAGTACTCGCCGAGCGGCGATGACCGCTATCCGGGTGCGGTGGTGCTCGAAGGGCGAGACGTGGTGCTGGTGGATGTCAGCGCGCACCGCCTCGCGCGCCGCGCCACGGTGATCGATCTGCGCTGAAGGCGCGCTTGGCGCTTCAGGTTCGCCCGCTGTCGATGGCGCGCAGGAATTCGCTGCGCGCCTGTGCCGAGCTCTCGAATGCACCGGCGAAAGCCTGTGTCACGACCCGCTCGTCGCCGCGGCGGTCTTCGCCCAGAAGCAGGCAGAGCTGCTCCGCTTCGATGACGCAGGCCGCACCGGCCGCCTTCCCATGCGTCATCAAGGCATCGGCAATGTCACGCGTCATCCACTCCTGGTAAGTGAAACGGTGGCCGATCGCGTCGACGAGGCGGGCGATGCGGCCGAAGCCGTGCAGCCGCCCGCCTGGCAGGTAGGCCACATGGGCGAGGCCGCGGAAGGGGACGAGGTGGTGGGGGCAAACGCCGTGAACGGCAATGCCGCGTATGACCACCATGTCGCGTCGCGGATCCTCGAAGCCGTCGCCGAGCACCTCGGCCGGGTCCAGGTCATAGCCGCCGAGCAGCCGCTTTTGCCACAGTTCGCGCACGCGTGTTGCAGTACGCCCGGTGTGGGCCGTATCGGGCGCTACGCCGCAGGCCTGCAGCAGGGCCGTGACAGCGCGTTCGAAGGCGTCGGGGTCGAAGGTGCCGCTGCGCGCGATGCCGATGGAGGCCGGGCGCGGGGCGGGAGTGTGGTCGTGATCGTGGTCGTGCATGCGTGAGTCCGCTGCGATGCGTCCTTGCATCGGAGACCCGATGATACGCGCAAGCGCGCGCCGTGGAGACCGTTCAGGCGATGAAGACCGGATCGGAGAAGACCAGCGTTCCGTCCTTGCGCATCATCAGGTTGTTGGTGTTGAGGATGTCCGGCAGTACCTGATACGCCTCGACGAAGTCGGACAGGGCTTTGAGCGCCTGCTGCATGCTGTCGCTCATGGCAAGCGGATTGACGGTCAGATGGTACAGGGCGATGCGCCCCATGTCGTTGCCCAGTCTGCTCCATTGTTCGCAAGCCGACCAGTAGAAATCGATCAGGCGCTTGGCGAGCTCCGCAGCGGGCGAGCCGTCGTCGAGCGGGTAGAGCTTCTCCATCTCGATCAGGTGCAGCGGATAACCTGAGGCGGCTCGGCCGATGATGCCGTGGTCGGCGTGGACGATGGGGAAGTGCTGACCGCTCGGGCGATCCTCCGCGGTGTAGAGGAAATAGTCCGCTGGAGAGCTGCAGACCTTGTACACGCGCTCGCCGTCACCCTTGTCCAGGACGATGGAGTACTCGCCACGACCGATCTCGCGCTTGCCGTCGAGCAGCGGATGCGCCGGCACCGGATCGGGCAGCAGGATTTGCTGCCGTCCCAGTCGGATCCTGGCCGCCTCGAGATCGATCATGGCCCCTCCAAGTGCTTACGCCATGATGTTATAGCCGGCGTCGACGAAATGCACGCCACCGGTTACCAGGCGACCGGCATCGGACACCAGGAAGGCCGTGAGCGCGCCGATGTCCTCGGGGGTGACGAGTGCATGCATGGGTGCGCGCTCGACGGCGGCGGCCATCAGCCCGTCGAAGCCGGCGATACCCGATGCGGCACGGGTCATCAGCGGTCCGGGCGACACCGCGTTGACCCGGATTCCCTTGGCGCCGAGTTCCGCAGCCATGTAGCGTGTAGCCGCTTCCAGTGCCGCCTTGCACAGACCCATCACACCGTAGTTGGGGATGACTTTCTCCGAGCCGAGGTAGGTCATCGTAACCAAGGAGCCGCCGCCGGCTTTTTCGAGCAGGGGTTCGGCCTTCTTGGCGAGGCGGACGAAGGAGTGCGTGGATACGTCCATCGCCAGCGCAAAGCCGTCGGGCGAGGAATCAACGACGCGCCCATGCAGATCGTCGCGCTTGGCGAAGGCCATGCTGTGGATGGCAAAGTCGAGCTTGCCGTGACGGGCGTCGATCTCGGCGAACACGGCGTCCATGGTGTCGGGGCGGGTGACGTCGAGCAGGAACACATCCTCGACACCGAGCCGGTGCACAATGGGCTCGATGAACGCGCGCGTCTTGTCGTTCTGGTAGGTGATGATGAGTTTGGCGCCGGCCTGGGCGCAGGCCTCGGCAACGCCGGTGGAAATCGACTTCTCGTTGGCGATGCCGGTGATCAGGCCGATCTTGCCTTCCAGGTTGATGAGTGGGGTCATGGTGAAGTCCTCGGTTCCGGTTTTGTGTTGTTGCACTGCAACAGTGCGCCACGTTGAGCATACTTTACACTGGAAATATGACTTTCCGTGACATTCGATACAGGCGCTTGCAGCATGCAATGAAGTATATTCCGCATTGCAGCATCCATGGATAGCGGACCCGGGCTCAGTCCCGCGGGGAGTGCAGAATGACACGCAGAGCTTATATTTTCACCGACTTCGACGGGGTTACCCACCCCTGGGGCGAAGTTGAGGATTTCCGCTGCCTGCCGCTGATCGAGGGGGTTGTGCGGGAGTATCCCGAGTCGCGCATCGTCATCGCGTCCGACTGGCGCATGCTGTTCTCGATGCAGAAGCTGCTGGCGCGCTTTTCGTCAGACGTTCATCCGCAGATCGCCGGCGCCACGCCGCACATGCTGCCCAAGAATGGCGCCGAACTGCACGGCTTGCGGGAACGTGAGGCGATGATCTGGCTGAGCCAGCATGAGCCGAACCTGCGTGATGTGGCCTGGTGTGCGATCGATGATGCGCCCGGCAATTGGTCTACGCGGTCGCGGCTGATCCTGACCGACTTCAAGCGCGGCTTTACCGCCGAGGATGCGGATGCACTGCGCCGGATGCTCGAGGGCTTCCGCAGCGGCAACACGCAGCTGCGAGACACTGACCCCCCTTCGTTCTGGGAGCGCAGCATCGCGTGACCGCGCGTGTGCTGGTTCGGCGGAGGTTTGCCTCGCTTGCCCAGCGCCGTCACAATAGGCGCCCGCAAAATTCAACCGAGATATCCGATGCCCAGTTCGCAGACCCCGTCGCCGAGTGACCCGCTGGCGGCGCTTGTCGATGGAGAAGCCCAGCGCCGGGCGGCCCACCTGGCACAGGAGGCTTTTGCGCGTGTTTTTCGCCTGAGCGTGGCTGAGCCAGATGACGTGCGCCGCCGCGGTGTGGAACAACTTCGCGGCGAACTGGCCGAGTGGGCGGGCCAGGCTGCGGACGACGAGGCGCGCGCGCTGCGTCTGGCCTTGCTGCTGGCAGGCATGGATCAGTGGGGGCTGGCGTGGACGCAGGCCTTCGAGTTGGTGGCGATACCCGGTCTGACGGAACTCATCGGTGCCTTGCGCACCGGGCTCGATGCGCAGGCGGAGGCCCGCTTCCTGCGCCATTTCGAGTCGATAGGCGCCGCTGAGCAGAACGTCATCGACTTCAAGGTGGAATTGCGCCGTGCGCTGCATCTGGCGCTGTGGCACTCGTCGATTGCCACCGAGAGCCGTGAAGAGGCCTTGCGGCTCTCGTCACGCCTTGGCGGCATGCTGCTGGCGCTTGCGCGCGAGATGCCGATTGCCGGCTGGCGACTGGTGGCCGATGCCGTCGCCTTCATCCAGATTCGCTGCCTGGCCGACAGTCTGGCTGTCGAGGGCATTGGGCAGGAGGCCACACAGGCCCTGTTTGCCGCGCTGGCACGCGAACTGCCGAAGGACGTGAGCGATCTCGTCATGGCGCACGCTACGCGTGCGGTGATTGCATGGCAGCATGCGCAGCGCGGGCCGGAGCAGGTGCACTGATGGCGCTCAAGGCAACCATCTTCAAGGCCGAGATCCAGATCGCCGACATGGACCGCGGCCATTACGCAGACTATGCGCTGACCCTGGCGCGCCACCCCTCCGAAACGGACGAGCGCATGATGGTGCGCCTGCTCGCTTTTGCGCTGCACGCGGACCCCGCTCTGGTTTTTGGCAAGGGCCTGTGCGTCGATGACGAGCCGGATCTGTGGCAGAAGGATCTGACCGGCGTCATCGAGCGCTGGATCGATGTCGGGCAACCGGATGAGCGTTGGGTGCGCAAGGCTTGCGGTCGCGCACGCGAGGTCGTCGTACTTGCCTATGGCCGGGCGCTGGAGGTGTGGTGGAGCGGCGTGCGCGCCAAGCTCGAGCGCCAGGCGGGACTGCATGTGATCGAACTGGGCCGCGAGCAGACGGCGGAGTTGGCGCGTATGGCCGAGCGCACGATGCGCCTGCAGTTCACGATCCAGGAGGGGCAGGTCCTGATCACCAACGGTCGTGACTCTGTCGTGGTCGAGCCGCGCCGGCTGCTCGGTGTCTGAAACGCCCCGGCAGCGTCTGCCCTAGGCTTCCACCGGCGTCGCGCCGTACCACGACACCCAGCCCATCACGTGCTCCGCAGGCATTGGGCGGGCAATGCCGAAACCCTGCCCGAGCCGACAGCCCAGTGCGGCCAGTGCAGCAGCATGGGCGGGGGTTTCGACGCCTTCCGCAATTGCTTCGCGGCCGAACGCGCTGGCAAGCTGGATGACGCCCTCGACGATCGCTCGGTCCTCGGCGTCGTCGAGCATGTCGATCACGAAGCTGTGGTCGATCTTGAGCTGATCGACCGGCAATTGGCGGAAATGCTTGAGTGACGCGTAGCCCGTTCCGAAGTCGTCGAGCGCGAGGCGAACGCCCAGGCCGCGACAGGCGCGCAGGACTTCGAGTGCGGACGTCATGTCGTCGAGTGCGGCTGACTCCAGGATCTCGAGCTTGAGCATGGCCGCGGTCAGGCTGGGCTGGCAGGCAAGCGCTGCGCGTACCGAATCGACGAATCCCGCCTGCTGCAGCTGGTTGGCGCTGACGTTGATGCTGACCGATACGTCGAGCCCGGCCTCGCGCCAGCGCGCGAGCGCGGCCAGTGCCTGGTCCAGCACCCATTTGCCGATGTCGATCTCCAGTTCGCTTCCCTCCGCATCGGCCAGAAACTGAGCGGGCGATAGCATGCCACGCGTCGGATGGCGCCAGCGCAGCAAGGCTTCTGCGCCCACCATGCGTGCGCTCTGCATGTCGACCTGGGGCTGGAACAGGAGCAGGAGTTCGCCGTCGCGCAGCGCTTCGGCCAGGCGGGCATGGCGTGCCCGTCTTTCCGCGAGTCCTTGCTCGATCGAGGTGTCGAAGTGCTGGATACAGTTGCGGCCGCGCTGCTTGGCACGGTACATCGCCTGGTCGGCGTGGCGCAGGAGGGTGTCGGGGTCGGCATCGTCCTCAGGGAAGAGGGTGACGCCGATACTTGCCGAGACGCAGACCCAGTCCTGTTCGATCTGTATCGGCTGGCGGATCGTATCGAGGATGCGCTTGAGCACGGCATCGCCATCCACATCCTCGAGAAGCAGTACGAACTCGTCGCCACCAAGACGGGCAACCGTGTCGCTGGCGCGCAGCAGGCCATTGAGGCGGTCGACGATCTCGACCAGCAGGCGATCGCCCGCCTCGTGGCCGTAGCGGTCGTTGACCGGCTTGAAACCGTCGAGGTCGATCACGCAGACGCCGAGCGTCTTGCCGGTGCGGTGCGTGTGGGCGATTGCCTGGCGGAGGCGGTCGTCCAGCAGGCGGCGGTTGGGCGCGCCGGTGAGCGGGTCGAAGTAGGCGATGCGGTTGAGCTCCTCCTCGTGGAGCTTGAGATGGCTGATGTCCGAGAACAGCCCGACGTGGTGCATGAGCCGCCCGTTCTCGTCACGTACGCGGCTGATCGACAGCATTTCGGCAAAGTCGCTGCCATCCTTGCGCAGGTTCCAGAGCTCTCCTTGCCAGTGGTCGTTCTCCTCCAGGGAGGCCCACATGTTGCGGTAGAACTCGCGCCCCTGGCGCCCGGAGCCGAGGACGGCGGGGTTGCGCCCCAGGACCTCCTCGCGGCTGTAGCCGGTGATGCGGGTAAAGGCCGGATTGATGTCGATGATGCAGTTGTTGGCGTCGGTGATCAGGATCGCTTCGTAGCAACTGGCGAACACACTGGCGGCGAGGCGCAGTCGCTCCTCGTCCTGCTTGCGTGCGCTGATGTCGAGCTGGGCGCCCGTCAGCAAGAGGGGAGCGCCGTGTACTGAGCGCTGCACGACATGGCCGCGGTCGTGCACCCAGATCCAGTGCCCTGCGCAGTGGCGCAGGCGCAGGTCCTGCTCATAGAAGGGCGACTCGCCGCGGAGATGCTGGTCGAGCGCTGCCTGGGCGCGAGCGAGGTCGTCCGGGTGCACCAGCTCGCGCCACTGGGCGCGATTCATCGTCGTGCGTCCTTCCTCGGCGAAGCCCATCATGCGGGTCCAGCGTGCGTCCATCACGTAGCGATCATGCCTGAGATCGAGCTCCCAGCTGGCCGCGCCGGTGGCTTCGACCACATTGCACAGGTGATGGTGTTCGAGGTCGATCTGTTCGGCGAGCGCGCTCGCCTTGCGATGGGCCCGTGAAAGCTGGGCATTGCGCTGCGTGAGCCTCGCCAGCAACAGCAGGATGGTGACAACGGCCAGGCTGAACACGAAGATCCAGACCTGAAAGCGCGCCCACACATCGCTCCAGGTGAAGCTTGGAACGTGATCGAAGGGTGGCAGGCGAAGCTCGCGCAGCAGGGTCTCCACGCCCGAGTAATCGGCGGGGATCGTGAAGCCGTGTATCCCCGCGGCATGAGCTGCCGGGTGGTCGGGGGGCAGCAGCAGCGCATGTGACGCGATCAACCTGATAGCGGCCTCGTCGGCATGTGGCAGTGCAACCAGCGGCCACTCGGGGTAAAGGCGTGTCGAGGTGGCGAATGGAAAGCCCGGTAGCGATTCTGCCGGGATGCGGTTCAGGATCTTCAGTGTGTCGAGGCCCTTGTGGCCTTCACGTGCCAGCTCCTCGAGCAGTCCTGTGCGGACGAAGCCGGCATCTGCACGGCCCGCGATCACCGCATCGATCACGCTGTCCTGGAACTGGTCGAGCGTACGGATGTGCAGGGCGCTGGTCCGGATGCCCGCTGCCTTGAGTTCGGCGAGCTGGGCGGCATAGGTGCCGAGGAAGTTCGCGCTGGTGGTGGCGATCCGGCGTCCTTCGAGGTCCTGGATGCCCGTCAGGTCGTCACGATCGGCGTGTGCGACGATGACGCCGCCGAAGCGATTGACCGCTTGCTCGCCGTGGCGACCAACGAGGGTGGCGATTGCGCCCGACAGCGCGTTGCCGCCGCGCAGTGCGACGAAGTGCGATGGGTTGGTGAGGACGAGGTCGAGTTCCCCACGCGCCAGGGCCTCGTCCATCTCGCCTTCGTCCAGCGCCCGCAGGCGTACGCTGTGGTCCGGCAGCCTCTCGTCGAGATACTGCGCGAACGGCGTCCATGCGGCCTCGACGACGGGCTTCGGGCGTATCGCAAAGACGCCAATGGTGAGTTCCTGCGCGCCGAGGACGGGCCCGGATGCAGCGCATGCGGCAAGCACCAGGCTCCAGAGGCGGATCGACAGGCAACTCTTCATGGGTGTCCGAGGCGTCGCGCCTGGTCCGGCGCAGGAGGAGGGGGTAAAGGGGACGAGCGGCGGCACGGCCGTTCCGCCCGGGGCGTAGAGCTTACTGCGGTATAGCCCATTATGGGGAGTTCTAGCGCAGTGGCCCGGGCTGTGCCCTCGGCAGTGGGGCGAGCACGGCTCCGTCTGCCATCAGGAAATTCCTTACCGCATGTGCGCTGCGCTCGGGGTCTTCCTGCATGAAGCAGTGACCACCGGGCAGCTCCGTGCGCTGGACGGCCGCGTTCGAAGATTCCCAGCGCAGGATGGCGCGTCGTGCAAACGGAAAGGTTGCCCGACCATGCACAACCAGCGTGGGCGTGGTGATGCGCGCGAGCGCAGGCCACAGCCGGCGCGGATAGGAGCTGAAGATCTCCGCTTCGCGCGCCGGTGTGCACTTGAGTTCGACTCCGCCGCCTGGCAGGTCGCGCAGCGCATGCTCGACGTAAGCCTGCAGTGCGTCCGCATGCCAGCCGCGAAACATGCCGCGACCATGAAGGTTGGCGCGTGCCGCGTCGCGGTCGGGCCAGTGATGGCGTCGTTTGCGCGCACGCTGGGCGAGTGCGTTGCGGCCATACAGGCCGACGACGTCGGACAGGGCCATCAGGCCGATCATTGCGGGGGGGAATAGGACGGGATCGAGCAGTACAGCGCGCGCGAACGCGTGCGGTGCGCGCGCGAGCATGAGGCAGCTGATGACGCTGCCGAAGCTGTGTCCGACGGCATGCGCGGGGACATCGCCGAACACGCCGCGTCGTGCGTTCCAGGCCTCCAGGCTGAGCTCTGCCGTCCTATTCCAGCCGAGGAAGCGTCCGCCATGATCGCTGTCGCCATGGCCCTGGACATCTGACAGGAACAGATCGAAATGCGCGGCCAGGCATTGCAGCATGGGCGCATACACCATGCCGCAATAGCCGTTGCCATGCACGAAGTGAAGCACCGGCCGCCCGCTGGGCGGGCTGTGCAGTCCGCGCAGCGTGAAGCCCGACGAGGCGTGATGCGACCAGGGTAGGAGTTCCATGCTGCGGTGCGGATGGGCCGGCTCAGTCCGGACGTCGCTTCTTGCCGCCCGCTGCAGGGGTGTGCGGCCGACCGCCGGGGCGGTTGTCGTGCTGCGGGCGATCGCCGCGCGGCTTGCTCCAGGCCGGCTTGCCTTCGCCGTATGCGGGCTTTGCACGCGGGTTGCGCGGCGCGGCATCGTTTGGCCTGCGTTCGCCTTGCCAGCTGGTGTCCTCTCGCATGGGGCGGCGCCGTTCGGGCATCGTGGCGGCTTCGGCTGCACTCAAGGCACGGATGTTCAGTGCCATCTGGCGCACGCGGGTGCGCTTGAGCGTGCCGAGCAGATCATCCGGCAGGTTCGCGGGCAGTTCGACCGTGGAGAAGTCGTCGAAGAGGTGGATCTGGCCGATGTACTTGCCTTCGATACCGCCTTCGTTGGCGATCGCACCGACGATCTCCTTGGGGCTGGCGCCGTGGGCGCGACCAACCTCGATGCGGTAGCGGACCAGCGCGCCATCTGCAAAGGCGCGGCGGCGGGCGAGGATCTCGTCGCGATTGGGGCGTTGGGTGCGTTCGCGTGGCGCACCGGTTGTAAAGTGCTCGGCTCTCGGGGCGCGGCCTTCGAAGCTGGTGGGGGCGGTAGCGATTTCCCAGCCGCGTCCGGACTGCTCGAGCTGCAGCGGGCGGTCGCGCTGCGCGAGCAGCGTCAGTGCTGCGGCAACCTCGTGGATATCGAGCTCGTTCTCTTCGATCAGGTCGTTGACGATGCCCATGAAGAAGCCGAGGTCCTCGCCGCCGATGGCATCCACGACCTGGCGCTTGAACTGCGCCACGCGCAGGTTGGTCACTTCTTCGTTGCTGGGCAGTGCGATCGGTGTGATCGGCTGACGCGTGGCCCGCTCGATCATCTTCAGCATGCGTGTTTCGCGCGGCGCAACGAACAGGATCGCTACCCCCTCGCGGCCGGCGCGGCCGGTACGGCCGATGCGGTGTACATAGGCCTCGGTGTCGTACGGGATGTCGTAGTTGATGACGTGCGAGACGCGCGGCACATCGATGCCGCGTGCGGCGACGTCGGTGGCAATGACGATGTCCAGCGCGCCATTCTTGAGCTGCTCGATGACCCGTTCGCGCAGGCCCTGGGTCATGTCGCCATTGAGCGCAGCGGCTGCGTAGCCGCGTGCGGCGAGCTTGTCGGCGAGCTCTTCCGTTGCGATCTTGGTGCGCACGAAGACGATGGCGGCGTCGAAGCTTTCCTCGGCGTCGAGGATGCGGGTGAGGGCATCGAGCTTGTCGACGCCGCGCACCAGCCAGTAACGCTGGCTGATCTTGGAGACGGTCGCGGTCGCGGCGCGGATCTTGATCTCCTGCGGTTCGCGCAGGTGGCGGCGGGCGACGTCGCGGATGACGTTCGGCATGGTTGCCGAGAACAGCGCTGTCTGGCGCGCCTCCGGTGTGTGTTCGAGGATCCACTCGACGTCGTCGATGAAGCCCATGCGCAGCATCTCGTCGGCCTCGTCGAGGACGATGGCTTTGAGCGCATCGAGCTTGAGGCTCTCGCGCTCGAGATGGTCCATTACCCGCCCCGGCGTGCCGACGATGATGTGGGCGCCGCGCGACAACTGGCGCAACTGCACCACCATGCTCTGGCCGCCGTAGATCGGCAGCACGTGGAAGCCCTTGAGGTGATGGGCATACTTGGCGAAGGCTTCCGCCACCTGGATCGCCAGCTCGCGCGTGGGGGTGAGCACCAGTACCTGGGGACGGGCGTCGGCAAGGTCGAGCTTGGCGAGCATGGGCAGCGCGAAGGCGGCCGTCTTGCCAGTGCCGGTCTGGGCCTCGCCGAGGATGTCGCGGCCGGCCAGCAGTTGCGGGATGCAGGCGGCCTGGATGGGCGACGGCGTTTCATAGCCGACCTCGGCCAGCGCCGACAGGAGGGGCGCGGGCAGGTCGAGATCGGCGAAGCGCAGGGTCGCCTCGGGGCTGGCGGATTCGGGGAGGGCAGAGTCGGTCATGGCTGTCGGGCCGCGGAGGCGGCGGTGTGCAGCAGCGCTGCGAAGTCGCGATTATCGGCGATTCTGGCGCTGCGAACGAAAAAGCGGCTCGTGGCCGCAGTGGGGCGAACCGGGGAGGTCACGGTTGGCACCCGGCGCCGGAAAAGCAAAAACGCGGCGCAAGGCCGCGTTTCGGGTGCATCGAGTGACGTCGGCGACGTCGCTTCGATTACAGCGGGCGGATGTTGGCCGCCTGCAGGCCCTTCGGGCCGGTCTTGACTTCGAATTCGACGCGCTGGTTTTCGGCCAGGCTCTTGAAACCCTTGCTCTGGATTTCGGAGAAGTGGGCGAACAGGTCGTCGCCGCCGCCTTCAGGAGTGATGAAGCCGAAGCCCTTGGCGTCGTTGAACCATTTCACGGTACCGGTTTGAGTGCTCATTTTGCGTTCCATATGAAAAATTGCGGGCTTGCGCCCCGGAGATGCAGGAACGATCAAGAAACGTAATCAGGAGGCATCAAACCGACACGCGTTCTCTTGGAACTCGCTGGGCAACCACCAGAACAACCACTGCTTGAATCGACTGCGAACGGCACGATACACGGTTTTTCGCGGATGCGTGAATTTATTTTGAGTTGCGCCGAAAGTGGCCGATGTCTTGTTCGCGCCAGTGGGTGTGCGGTGGGATAATCTGTGCTTCTCCTGATCTACGGAACTCCCATGCCCATCCAGTGGTTCCCGGGGCACATGGCGTCGGCGCGCAAGAAGGCGGCCGAGGCAATGGCTGCCATCGATGTCGTCATCGAGGTGACCGACGCGCGCCTGCCGGAAGCGAGCAGCAACCCGATGATCGCCGAGCTGCGGCGGTTTCGTAATCGTCCCTGCCTGAAGTTGCTCAACAAGTCCGACCTTGCCGATCCGGAGGTGACGCGGGCGTGGATGGCGTTCTACAACCGCCAGCCCGGGGTCAGGGCCGTTGCGATTTCGGCCAAGAGTGCGGCGGATGTCGCACGCATTCCGACGCTCTGCCGTGAGCTTGCGCCCCATCGCGACGACGGCACCAAGCCCCTGCGCATGATGATCATGGGCATACCCAATGTGGGCAAGTCGACGCTGATGAACGCTCTGCTCAAGCGCAAGGTGGCCAAGGTCGGCGATGAGCCGGCCGTGACCAAGCACCAGCAGACGCTCGATCTGGGGCCGGGCATGACGCTGACCGACACACCGGGGATGATGTGGCCGAAGATCGATTACGACGCGGATGGCTACATGCTCGCGGCCAGCCATGCGATTGGCCGCAACGCCGTCATCGACGAGGAGGTGGCTGCCTTTCTCGGCGAGATCCTGTTGGCGCGCTATGCCGACAGGCTGGCTGCGCGCTACCGGCTCGAGCGTGCAGCGGTTGCCACGCTCGATGGTCCGGCGCTGGTCGAGGCGGTCGGTCGCCGGCGCGGTTGTCTCGTCAAGGGCGGTGGGCTGGACCTCGAGAAGGCGGCGCAGATCCTGCTGCAGGACTATCGAGACGGGGCGCTGGGACGCATCAGTCTGGAATCGCCCGACAGCAGGGAGGCCATGATTGCAGCGGCGATCGCCGCACGGGCGCTGGCCGAGGTGGGTGATGCGGCTGGCGGGGAGGCGGGCTAGATCCCGAAGTAACGGTCCGGGCGGTGATTGACTGCGATGACGAGATTGACCGCTG
Source organism: Thauera mechernichensis (assembly GCF_029588855.1). Lineage (NCBI taxonomy): Bacteria > Pseudomonadati > Pseudomonadota > Betaproteobacteria > Rhodocyclales > Zoogloeaceae > Thauera > Thauera mechernichensis. Next base: position 34,666 of record NZ_JARQZE010000004.1, read on the forward strand.
CGGCAGCCAGGATGGAGAGCGCAATCTTGTCTATGCTCAGCGCGAGCAACCCGAGCGTCATGATCAGTATGTCGGCCACCATCTGCACCGAACCCGCGCGCCAGCCGCGGCGCTTCTGCAGGTAGAGGCCGAGAATGGTGACGCCTCCCAGGCTGGCGCCATGGCGGATGAGGATCAGGATCCCGGTGCCCGCGAGCAGCCCTGCCATGATGCTTGCAAAGACCGGGTTGAGCACGTCGAAGCTCACCAGCAATGGGAGCGTCTCGGTATACAGGGCCAGTACGGCGACGGCGCAGAAGGTCTTGATCGTGAATGCCAGGCCGAGTGCGCGCAGCCCAAAGGCATAGAAGGGCAGGTTCAGGATCACGAGCGACACGCCCAGCGGCCAGTCGGCAAGGTAGTGCATGAGAAAGGACAGGCCGGTGGTGCCGCCAGTGAGCAGCGAGCTCTCGCGGAACATCACAAGGGCGAGGGCCACGAACAGGCAGCCTGTGAGCACCCCCTGCACGTCCTCGAAAAGCGTGTGGGTGGTGGGTTTTGGGCCAGGGGTACGCGAGCTGTCAGGCGGGGACGACGGTAGGGGCTGTGGTGGCGTGGGAGGCGGGTTGATCATGGCGGCGGTCCTTCGTGCAGGCGACGATGATACGACCTGGTGCAGGGATCGTGCGCTGTCGAGCCCGAACCCCTGCGCTTTGCGACCTGCTTTGCGACCCTTTGGCGCGTCGTGACGATGGCGCTTTGCTATGATGCAGGGCCGACCGTTTCCTGCTTCCCCTTGATGACCCCTTCGCACCCAGCATCGCCACACGCCATCAACGCCGACCTGCATTGTCACTCGACGGTGTCGGACGGCTGGCTGGACCCGGAGGATGTGGTGCTGCGCGCGCTCGCAAATGGCGTGGACCTGCTTGCGCTGACCGATCACGACGAGCTTGGTGGCATTGACGCTGCGGCGCGGGTCGCTTCGGCGCACGGCTTGCGCTTTGTTGCCGGGGTGGAGATTTCCGTGTCGTTTGCGGGCGAGACCATTCACATCGTCGGCCTTGGCGTGGATCACCGTCATCCCGTGCTGGTCGATGGGCTCGCGCAGCTGCGGGCAGGTCGCGACGCAAGGGCGAAGCGCATTGGCGAGGCGCTCGAGCGCGTGGGTATTCGTGATGCGCTGGCGGGTGCCCACCGCTTTGCCCGCAATCCTGCCCTGGTCAGCCGCGCGCACTTCGCCCGTCATCTGGTGGCCGCCGGCGTCATGCCCGATGTCAAGACCGTATTTGACCACTACCTGGTGCGGGGCAAGCCCGGCTTTGTCGACCATGCCTGGGCCAGGCTCGAGGATGCGGTGGGCTGGATTCGTGCTGCGGGTGGTATTGCGGTGGTCGCTCACCCGGCGCGCTACCGGCTGTCGGGCGCCGATCTCGAGCGCCTGTTCGATTGCTTCATCGCAGCCGGGGGCGAAGCGGTCGAGGTTGTTTCGGGGGCGCATACCGAGGACGAGATGCGGCGCTTTGCCAGTCTTGCCCGTCGCCGTGGCTTGCTTGCATCCCGCGCCTCGGACTTTCATGGCGCAGCCGAGAGCGCTGTTGACCTGGGGTGCTGCAATCCCTTGCCGGCCGATCTGCAGCCGGTGTGGTCGCGGCTTATGTAGGCTCGTCAGTAGCGCGCCTCCAGCGCATTCAACCGGGAGGCGGTCCTGCCGACCCCCTGCCGACCCATATCGAGCACTCTACGACAAGCACATGGCACAGTTCTTCTCCCTTCATCCCGAGCAACCTCAGGCGCGCCTGATCCGCCAGGCGGCCGAGATCATCCGCCGCGGCGGGCTGGTCGTGCTGCCGACCGACTCGGCCTATGCCCTCGTCTGCCAGATGGGCGATGCGGGGCTGCTCGAACGCATCCGTCGTCTGCGTGGCGTCGACGAGCGTCATCACTTCACGCTTATGTGCCGCGACCTGTCGGAGATCGGCACCTATGCGCGCGTTGACAATGGCCAGTACCGCTTGCTCAAGGCCACCACGCCAGGCCCCTATACCTTCATTCTCGAAGGGACCAAGGAGTTGCCGCGGCGCGTTCTGCATCCGAAGCGCAAGACGATCGGTCTGCGCGTGCCCGAGCATGCCGTCGTATCGGCCTTGCTTGCCGAGATCGAAGGGCCGCTGCTCACGTCGACCCTCATCCTGCCGGGCGAAACGCTGCCCATGAGCGATGCCGACGAGATTCGCGAGCGCCTCGAGAAGCAGGTCGAGCTCATCATCGAGGCTGGTTATTGTGGCCCTGAGGCGACGACGGTGATCGACCTCACCTCCGGGGCGCCCGAGCTTGTGCGTGCCGGGCGGGGTGCGCTCGAGCCATTCGGACTTTAGGCCGCCGCGAGGACGATCAAGCATTCCATGGATTCACTGATCCCCATCCTGGCCATCTGGGCACTGCCCGTGCTGCTGGCGATCACCTTGCACGAGGCCGCGCATGGCTACGTTGCGCGTCATTTCGGCGATCCGACCGCCGATCTGGCCGGCCGTATCACGCTCAACCCGCTCAAGCACATCGACCCGGTCGGCACCATTCTCGTGCCTGCGGGCATTCTTGCGCTGACGACGCTGTTCGGGGCGGGTGGCATCCTGTTTGGCTGGGCCAAGCCGGTGCCGGTCAATTTTGGTCGCCTGCGCAATCCCAAGGCCGACATGCTCTGGGTTGCCGCAGCGGGACCTTTCGTGAATCTCCTCATGGCTGTGGCCTGGGGGCTGCTGTTTCGTATTGCGGCAACTTCAGAGCCCGGCGCCTATACCCTGCCGATGCTCAAGATGGCCGACGCCGGCATCCAGATCAATGCCGTGCTGATGGTGCTCAATCTGCTGCCGATTCCGCCTCTCGACGGCGGCCGCATTGCCGTCAGCCTGTTGCCGAATCGGCTTGCCTGGCGCTTTGCACGGCTGGAGCCCTATGGCTTCCCGATCCTGCTTGTGTTGTTGTTCACCGGCATCCTCGGCACCATCCTGTGGCCGCTGATCGCTGGTTTCCGCTACCTGCTCTCAACCGTCCTCGGTTTCTGACCCCCATGTACGCAGAACGCGTTCTTTCAGGCATGCGCCCCAGCGGCAGGCTTCACCTCGGGCACCATCACGGTGTGCTCAAGAACTGGGTGAAGCTGCAGGAGGAGTTTCCCTGCTTCTTCTTCGTCGCCGACTGGCATGCCCTCACCACCCACTACGACAGCCCCGAAGTCATTGCCGACAACGTGTGGACCATGCTTGTCGATTGGCTCGCCGCTGGCGTCGATCCGGCGCAGGCTACCCTCTTCATCCAGTCCCGGGTGCCCGAGCATGCCGAGCTCCACTTGCTGCTGTCGATGATGACGCCGCTCGGCTGGCTCGAGCGCGTTCCGGGCTGGAAGGAGCAGCAGGAGCGTGGCGAGGGTGCCGAGCTGTCGACCTACGGCTTTCTGGGCTATCCGCTGCTGCAGTCTGCGGACATCCTCATCTATCGCGCCGACAAGGTGCCGGTTGGCGAGGATCAGGTGCCGCATGTCGAGATCACCCGCGAGCTCGCCCGCCGGTTCAATCACCTGTACGGCCGGGAGCCCGGCTTCGAGGACAAGGCCCGAGAGGCCGTTCGCAAACTCGGTGCCAAGCGCGCGCGGCTCTACCATGATCTGCGCACCCGCTTTCAGCAGGATGGCGACGATGAGGCGCTCGAGCAGGCGAAAGCCTTGCTCGACGAGACCCAGAACCTGAGCCTGGGCGATCGCGAGCGCCTTTACGGTTATCTGGAAGGCGGCGGCAAGATGATCCTGGTCGAGCCCGAGGCCTTGCTTGCGCCGGTCTCGCGCATGCCTGGCCTGGATGGGCAGAAGATGTCCAAGGCCTACGGCAATACCATCAACCTGCGCGAGGCTGCCGACAGCGTCACGCGCAAGGTGCGCACGATGCAGACCGATCCGGCGCGCATGCGGCGTACCGATCCGGGCGAGCCCGAGCGCTGCCCGGTGTGGCAACTGCACATGATCTACTCGAACGAGGACACTCTGGCGTGGGCGCAGCGTGGTTGCCGTAGTGCCTCGATCGGCTGCCTCGAGTGCAAGCAACCCGTCCTTGAAGCGATCCTCGAGGAGCAGGAGGGGCTGCACGAGCGCGCCCAGCCCTATCTTGACGATCCTGGCCTCGTTCGCAGCATCGTTGCAGATGGTTGCGAGCGGGCGCGCAAGCTCGCGCAGGAAACCATGCGCGATGTGCGTGAGGCGATGGGCCTGGATTACGGCTGATGGCGGCGCCGGGTTCCCGCGAGCGTGAGCGGCCATGAACCTGGCGCTCGATCTCGCGCCTGTCGAGGCGCAGGACGTTCTCGATTCGGTGGCACGCATTTATGGCGAGCCCCTGCTCGAACTGCCCAAAGACCTGTATATTCCGCCCGACGCACTGCAGGTGTTCCTGGATGCGTTCGAAGGGCCGCTGGATCTGCTGCTGTACCTGATCCGCAAAGCGAATCTCGATGTCCTCGATATTCCGATGGCGCCGCTCACCGCACAGTACCTCGAGTACGTCGAAGCCATGCGGCAGAGCAATCTCGAGCTCGCAGCCGAGTACCTGTTGATGGCGGCGGTGTTGCTCGAGATCAAGTCGCGCATGCTGCTGCCGAGGCCGCCGCGAGAGGGGGCCGAGGAAGCGGATCCGCGCGCGGAACTGGTGCGCCGGCTGGTCGAGTACGAGCAGATGAAGATCGCCGCGCTGCGCCTCGATGCGATGCCTCGCGTGGAGCGCGATTTCGAGTGGGTCGGCGTGTTCGTCGCCGAGAAGCTTGTCGAGCGCCAACCCGAGGTCAGTCTGCATGATCTGCAGCTGGCCTGGCTGCGCATCATGAAGAAGGCGCGCCTGAACCAGCACCACCGAGTTGGGCGGGAGCAGCTTTCCGTGCGCGAGCACATGACGGCAATCCTGCGCAGGCTGGGCGATGGGGGCTTCGTGGTGTTCGATGCGTTGTTCGATACCGCACTCGGGGCGGCGGGGCTGGTGGTCAGCTTTCTTGCCGTGCTCGAGCTGGTCAAGGAGAGGTTGGTCGAAGTGACTCAGAATGAGGCGTTTGCGCCGATCTACGTGAAATTGGCCGATGGAACGCGAAGCGACGCCTGAGGCCTGGTTGCGAGTGGTCGAGGCAGCCTTGCTGGCCGCTACTGCGCCGTTGTCCGTGGCCAGCCTGAGGCGCCTGTTCGACGACGATCCCGGCCCGGATCTCGTGCGCAGGCTGCTTGATGCGCTGCGCGAGGAATGGGTGGCGGCTGATCGCGGCGTGGAGCTGGTGCAGCTCGCCAGCGGCTGGCGCTTCCAGACGCGGCCGCAGTACCAGGTCTATCTCGACCGCCTGAAGGATGAAAAGCCGCCGCGCTACTCGCGGGCGGTGATGGAAACGCTGGCGATCATTGCATACCGGCAGCCCGTGACGCGTGGCGACATTGAAGACATACGCGGGGTGGCGGTGTCGCCGAACATACTGAAAACACTCGAGTCGCGCGGTTGGGTCGATGTCGTCGGCCAGCGCGATACGCCCGGCCGGCCGGCCTTGTTCGCCACCACCCGGCGCTTCCTCGATGACATGGGGCTGCGCAGCCTGACCGAGCTGCCGGCGCTGGCCGAAATCGAGAAAATTATGGATCTAGTCGATGTCTCGCAAACCGAACAGGCCCCTGCGGCCGCCCACGAAGAAGAAGTCTGACGCCATCGAGATCCTCGATCGCGACCCGCGTGCCGATCGCCGCGCGGCGCGGGACGAGGAGGTGCAGCCAAGCGCGCCGGATGCGCACCTGAATGCGGACCCGCGCGGTGCGCGGCGCGCGCGTCCGGAGAGTGGGCGCGGCTCTCGTCGTCCGGACGATCCTGCGCGCAGGGCGGATGCGCACCAGACTGCCCTTGGTCAGCCTCAGCGCGGCGAACGAGCGCCACGTGGTGGTGTGTCGGGGCGGGCGCGCAATGCGCCGACCACGCTGACCGAGCCCGAGCGGCTGCAGAAGGTTCTGGCTCAGGCCGGGGTCGCGTCGCGTCGCGAGATCGAGGACTGGGTGCTGGCCGGCCGGATTTCGGTGAACGGCTTGCCGGCAGCACTTGGGCAGAAGATCGGTCCCGGCGATCGCGTCAAGGTCAATGGCAAGCTGGTGCCGCTGCGCTTTTCCCAGCGTAGTCCGCGCGTGCTCATCTACCACAAGCCCGAGGGTGAAATCGTTTCGCGCGATGATCCAGAAGGCCGGCCGACCGTATTCGAGCGCCTGCCGTTGCTACGCAAGGGGCGCTGGCTGGCGGTGGGGCGGCTGGACTTCAATACTTCCGGCTTGTTGCTATTTACCAACGACGGCGATCTGGCCAACCGCCTGATGCATCCGCGCTACGAACTCGAGCGCGAGTACGCGGTGCGGGTGCTCGGTGAGCTGACAGAAGAGCAGGCGCAGTCGTTGTGCGAGGGCATTCAGCTCGAAGACGGGCTGGCTAAATTCAACCAGCTGCGCGCCGAGGGCGGCGAGGGTGCCAATCATTGGTATCGGGTGACGATCTCGGAGGGCCGCAATCGCGAGGTGCGTCGCATGTTCGAGGCGGTCGGCCTGACCGTGAGTCGCCTGATGCGGGTCCGCTACGGTAGCGTTGAGTTGCCGGCGCGTCTCAAGCGGGGTATGTGGATGGAGATGCCGGAGGCCGATGCCTGCCGTCTTGCCGGCGTCCCCGTGCCGCAGAGTCGCGAGAGTGACGAGCGTGCCAAACGCCCGGTGAAGCTCCATCGCACGCAGCCGCGTGGCGGGGCGAAGGAGCGTTGAGCGAAACGCCAGTCGCGTTACGCGCTTTCGCCCGGTGTTCGGAAGGGCGCTGCCCGGTGCAGACCTCGTTTCACGACGGTTTGCCCGCGCGGCGCTTTGGCGCTATACTCTCGCGGCTTTGATGGATAGGTTTCCGATTGTGCGCCAGTCGTTTGCTTCGGGCGTGTTGGTCGGATGGTGGCCGTCCGTCTTGCGGTTGTGACCAGCGGTGTATTTCCTGCAGGAGCAATTGTTTGATGGGCGTTTCGCCCATTTTTTATTTGTGGCGCCGGTTATGGCGTCCATGAAGAGTGAGTAGAAGGGGCTGGGAGGCGCAATGCGTACCGATGTCGAGCAACTGATCGAGCAGGTGGTGACGGGTCTTGGATACGAGCTCGTGGATGTCGAGTTCTCTCCCAAGGGGCGTCTGCTGCGCATCTTTCTCGATATCGAGCGCGGCATCACGGTCGATGACTGCGCGACCGTCAGCAACCAGCTCCAGCGCGTGTTCGAGGTCGAGAACGTTGACTATGACCGGCTCGAGGTGTCCTCGCCGGGTCTTGACCGTCCGCTCAAGAAGCTGGCCGATTTCGAACGTTTCGCCGGCGAGCAGGCGCAGGTGCGACTGACGCTGCCGATCGGCAATCAACGTAATTTTGTCGGCGTGATCGAGGGTGTGCGTGACGGTGCAGTGGCGCTGCGCACCGAGAAGGGCGAGGTCATGCTGCCCTTCGGCGACATCGAGAAAGCACGTCTGGTACCCCAATTTTGAGACTGTGGATGTGGAGGTTTTACTGAAATGAGCCGCGAGATCCTGCTGCTTGTGGATGCCCTGGCGCGCGAGAAGAATGTCGCCCGGGACATCGTTTTTTCCGCGCTCGAAACCGCCTTGGCCTCTGCGACCAAGAAACGCATCCACGATGATGCCGACGTGGTGGTGTCGATCGACCGCGACTCGGGTGACTACACGTCGACGCGTCGCTGGCTGGTGATGCTTGATGAGGAGGTCACCAACGATGAGGCCGAGATGGGCATCATCGATGCGCGCGAGCTGCGCGCCGATGTGCAGATCGGCGACTACATCGAAGAGGAGCTCGAGCCCATCGACTTCGGTCGTATTGGTGCGCAGGCTGCCAAGCAGGTCATCCTGCAGCGCATCCGCGATGCCGAGCGCGAGCAGGTGCTCAACGACTTCCTCGATCGCAAGGAATTCCTCGTTTCGGGTTCGATCAAGCGCATGGAGCGTGGTAGCGCGATCATCGAGGTCGGTCGCATGGAAGCCGTGCTGCCGCGCGACCAGCAGATTCCGCGCGAGAACCTGCGCGTGGGCGATCGCGTCAAGGCCTTCCTGCTGCGCATCGATCGCGGCGCCCGCGGTCCGCAACTGGTGTTGTCGCGCACCGCGCCCGAGTTCCTGATGAAGCTGTTCGAGCTCGAAGTGCCCGAGATCGAAGATGGTCTGCTCGAGCTCAAGGCTTGCGCCCGCGACCCCGGCCTGCGTGCCAAGATCGCGGTCAAGTCCAACGATCAGCGCATCGATCCGATCGGTACCTGCGTGGGCCTGCGTGGCTCGCGCGTCACCGCGGTGCGCAACGAGGTCGGCGGCGAGCAGGTCGACATCATCGTGTGGTCGTCCGATCCGGCGCAGTTCGTGGTCGCTGCGCTGCAGCCTGCCGAAGTCGTGTCGATCGTCGTAGATGAAGAGGCGCATGCCATGGATGTGGTGGTGGACGAGAACAACCTCGCCATCGCCATTGGCCGCAACGGCCAGAACGTGAAGCTGGCGTCCGAACTCACCGGGTGGACGATCAACCTGATGAGCGAGCAGGAGTCGGCCGAAAAGACGGCGCAGGAGCAGCAGGGGCTGCGCGCGCTGTTCATGGAGAAACTGGATGTGGACGAAGAACTCGCCGACATCCTGATCGAGGAGGGTTTCTCTTCGCTCGAGGAAGTGGCCTACGTGCCGCTGGCCGAGATGCTGGAGATCGAAGCCTTCGACGAGGATACGGTCAACGAGCTGCGCAATCGCGCACGTAACGTGCTGCTGACCGAGGCCATCGTCACCGAGGAGCAGCTCGAGAACGTAGCCGATGATCTGCTCAATCTGGACGGCATGGAGAAGTCCCTTGCCGCCAAACTTGCCCAGCAGGGCATTCGTACCCGCGACGACCTGGCCGACCTTGCGGTCGACGAGCTGGTCGAGATGGCTGGGATCGACGAAGAAAGAGCCAAGGCGCTGATATCCGTTGCGCGCGCCCATTGGTTCGAAGAATGATGGGAGGGCAGTAATGGAACAGATGAGCGTGACCCAGTTTGCCGGCGAACTGAAGATGCCGGCCGCGGTGCTGCTCGAGCAGTTGAAGCGCGCGGGCGTGGATAAGACCGGCCCGAGCGACCTGCTTACCGAACAGGACAAGGCGAAGCTTCTGGAGTACCTGCGCCGTTCGCATGGTGATACCCAGCCCAAGGGCAAGATCACCCTGACGCGCAAGCAGACGACCGAGATCCGCGCGACCGACTCCACCGGTCGTGCACGTACCGTTCAGGTCGAGGTGCGCAAGAAGCGCACCTTCGTCAAGCGTGACGAACTGGCTGGCGATCAGCATGGCGAGGCGGCCGAACAGGTTGCTGCGGCCGAGGCGCTGCATGTCGAGGCGGTGGTCAGCGACGAACAGCCGGTGGTCGAGCCGGTTGCGGAAGCTGTGGTCGCTAGTGTCGAGGTCGAGGTTGAGGCCCCGGCGCCTGTCGCCGAGCCCGAGCCCGTCGTGGAAGCGGTCGCCGAGCAGGTTGAGGTGCAGGCTGTTGAGCAGCCCGCTGCACCGCCGCAGGCGATCGAATCGCGCCCTGCTGCTGCTCCGGCGCGTGCGACCGCAGCGGCGGAAGTCAAGCCCGAGCCGGTCGCGCCGGCAGCACCGGTCGTGACTACTGTGTTGAGCAAGCCATTGCCGTTGTCCGAGATTCTGAGCGAGGAAGAAATCGCCGCGCGCAAGCGCGACGAGGATCGCCAGCGCGCCCTGAAAGAGCGCCAGGCTGCCGACCTGCGCGCCCGTCAGGAGCGCGAGGCCGCTGCGCGAGCGGCCGCCGATGCGCGCAAGGCCGAGGAAGAGGCGCGCTTGCGCGCAGAGCAGCAGAAGAAGGAAGAGGCTGCCAAGCCTGCCAAGACGACCACGGGTACGCTGCACCGTCCCGCCAAGACCGAAGACAAGCCCGCTGCACGCGACGCTCGGCGCGGTGCGCCGGCGCCTGCTCGCGAGGCTGAAGGCGCAGGCAAGCGCCGCGGTGGTCTCAAGACGCGCGGCGAGGTGGGGGCGACTGCAGGCAGTAACTGGCGTGGGGCTGGCAAGGGCGGTGGGCGTCATGGCCGCAACCAGCATGACGACCGTACCTCCTTCCAGGCGCCGGTCGAGCCGATCGTGCGCGAAGTTCACGTGCCCGAGACCATCACTGTTGCCGATCTCGCCCACAAGATGGCGATCAAGGCGACCGAGGTGATCAAGGCGCTGATGAAGATGGGTTCGATGGTCACCATCAACCAGGTGCTGGACCAGGAAACGGCGATGATCATCGTCGAGGAAATGGGCCACAAGGCGCTGGCGGCCAAGCTCGACGATCCGGATGCCTTCCTGGAGGACAGCGAGGACCACAAGGACGCTGAGATCCTGCCGCGCGCGCCGGTGGTCACCGTCATGGGTCACGTCGATCACGGCAAGACTTCGCTGCTCGACTACATTCGTACTGCCAAGGTCGCTGCCGGCGAGTTCGGCGGCATCACCCAGCATATCGGCGCGTATCACGTCGAGACGGCGCGTGGCATGGTCACCTTCCTGGATACTCCGGGTCACGAGGCCTTTACGGCAATGCGTGCGCGCGGTGCGAAGGCGACCGACATCGTCATCCTGGTGGTGGCGGCTGACGACGGCGTGATGCCGCAGACGCGCGAGGCGATCCATCACGCCAAGGCGGCGGGTGTGCCGCTGGTGGTGGCCATCAACAAGATCGACAAGCCCGATGCCAATCCCGAGCGCGTGACGCAGGAGCTGATCGCGGAGTCGGTCATCCCCGAGGCCTATGGCGGCGACACGATGTTCGTGCCGGTGTCGGCCAAGAAGGGTACTGGCATTGACGAGTTGCTCGAGGCCGTGCTGTTGCAGGCCGAGGTGCTTGAGCTGACTGCAGCGGTCGATGCGCCGGCCAAGGGCCTGATCATCGAAGCACGTCTGGACAAGGGCCGTGGCCCGGTGGCTTCGCTGCTGGTGCAGTCGGGTACGCTGCGCAAGGGTGACGTGCTGCTGGCCGGGGCGACCTTCGGCCGTATCCGCGCCATGCTCGACGAGAACGGCAAGCAGATCGATCAGGCAGGTCCGTCCATTCCGGTCGAGATCCTCGGTCTGTCCGATGTGCCCGCGGCGGGCGACGAGGCGATTGCGCTTGCCGACGAGAAGAAGGCGCGCGAGATCGCGCTCTTCCGCCAGGGCAAGTTCCGCGACGTCAAGCTTGCCAAGCAGCAGGCTGCCAAGCTCGAGAACATGTTCGAGCAGATGGCCGAAGGCGAGGTCAAGACCCTGCCGCTCATCATCAAGGCCGACGTCCAAGGCTCGCAGGAAGCGCTGGTGCAGTCGCTGCAGAAGCTGTCCACCGACGAGGTCCGCGTCAATGTCATCCATGCCGCCGTGGGTGCGATCAGCGAGTCCGACGTCAACCTGGCGCAGGCTTCGGGCGCCGTCATCATCGGCTTCAATACCCGTGCCGATGCCGGTGCGCGCAAGCTCGCCGAGAGCTTCGACGTCGACATCCGCTACTACAACATCATCTACGACGCAGTCGATGAAGTGAAGGCGGCGCTGTCGGGCATGCTGGCACCCGAGAAGCGCGAGGAGGTCACCGGCCTGGTCGAGATCCGCCAGGTGTTCACGATCTCCAAGGTCGGCTCCATCGCGGGTTGCTACGTGCTGGAAGGCCTGGTCAGGCGCGGCTCGCACGTTCGCCTGCTGCGCAACCACACGGTGCTGTGGACCGGCGAGCTCGAGTCGCTCAAGCGCTTCAAGGACGACGTCAAGGAAGTCAAGTTCGGGTACGAGTGCGGCCTGCAGCTGCGCAACTACAACGACATCAAGGAAGGCGACCAGCTCGAAGTGTTCGAGATCAAGGAAGTGGCGAGGACCCTGTAAGCGATGCCCAAGGAGTATTCCCGCAGCCAGCGCGTGGTGGAGCAGATCCGCCGCGAGCTGGCCGAGCTGATCAGGCTGGAGGTGAAGGATCCGCGCGTCGGCTTCATCACCCTCACCGATGTCGAAATCACCCCCGACTACGCCCACGCCAAGGTGTTCTTCACCAGCATGACCGGTGAAGGAGACGTGCCCGAGATCCAGCAGGGTTTGCGGCGTGCGAGCGGATTCCTGCGTCGCGAGCTGGGTCGCCGTATCCGCATTCACACCATTCCCGAGTTGCACTTCCACTATGACCGCTCGGTCGAGGAGGGCTCGCGCCTGTCCCAGCTGATCGATGCGGTGGTGAAGGAAGACGAATCGCGCCACCAGGACGCGCCCTCTGCCGACGAAACGGGCGGCGAGCACGCTGTTGGCAAGGACGACGATGACAAATCCCGCGCCTGAGGCGGCGCGGGCGCAGTCGGCGAAGCGCTCGAGACCGCCGCAGCGCAAGATCATCCGCCGCGCGGTCGATGGCGTGCTGCTGCTCGACAAGCCGCAGGGCATGAGTTCGAACGGCGCGTTGCAGGCGGCGCGTCGCCTGCTCAACGCCGCCAAGGCAGGCCACACCGGCACGCTGGATCCGATGGCGAGCGGCTTGCTGCCGCTCACCTTTGGTGAGGCGACGAAGTTCTCGCAGATGCTGCTTGACGCCGACAAGACCTACGAAGCGGTGGTGCAACTCGGCGTCGAGACCGATAGTGGCGATGCCGAGGGCAAGGTGCTGGCCACCCATCCGGTTGCCATAGAGCGCGCCGCCCTTGAGGTGGTGCTCGAGCGCTTTCGCGGAGAGATCGAGCAGGTGCCACCGATGTATTCGGCCCTCAAGCGTGACGGCAAGGCGCTCTACGAGTACGCGCGACAGGGCATCGAGATCGAGCGCGAAGCGCGTCGGGTCATGATCCACGCGTTGGAGTTGCTCGACTTCGCCGGAGAGCGGTTTTCGATCCGGGTGCATTGCAGCAAGGGAACCTATATCCGTAGCCTGGCGATGGATATCGGCGCTGCGCTTGGTTGTGGGGCACATCTGGCCGGACTGCGGCGTACCGCAATTGGTGCTTTCCAGTTGGCGGCCGCTGTCTCGCTCGAGTGCCTCGAGGCGGCCGGGGAGGGTGGGCGCGATGCCTTGCTTGCACCGGCCGACGCTCTCGTGGCCGATTTCCCGATGCTGCAACTCGACGCCGAGGCGGCACGCGGGCTGTTGCAGGGGCGCGTGCTCGCGCTGCCGGGCGCCGTGCCTGGGGCGAAGGTACGCGCCTACGGCCCGGGCGGTTTTCTCGGTCTGGCGCAATGGCAGGACGACGGGCGTCTCGCGGCGCGCCGCCTGATTGCCACCGGTGGCCTGGCCGACGACGCATGCGCATGAATTTGATTGAGTTTATGGTGCCGCTATGGGTATAATCCGCGGCTTCTGATTGGCAGAAAAACACGAGTAAAGACACACATGGCTCTTGACACCGCATCCAAGTCGCAGATCGTCTCCGACTTTCAGCGCGCCCAAGGCGACACCGGTTCTCCGGAAGTCCAGGTTGCGCTCCTGACCGCCCGCATCAACGGGCTTGCCCCCCACTTCAAGGCTCACGGCAAGGATCATCACTCCCGTCGTGGCCTGCTGAAGATGGTCAGCCAGCGTCGCAAGCTGCTGGACTACCTGAAGGGCCGTAACGCCGATAGCTATCGCAATCTGATCGAGCGTCTGGGCCTGCGCAAGTAATTGCCGTCCGTGACGAGCTACACAGCGCCGATCAGGGCGAAGTAAGCCAGCAAAGCCGGTGCGTGCCCCTGCGGCCGCGCCGGCTTTTTGCCATCTGGCCCCGCTGTGCCGGCTGCACGTCCGTGGCATCGAGTCCTCCTGTCCGGGCGGGCCGCCACAAGCAGTTGTAGTTCGCTGCATCAACCGAATAAAGGAAATCACCTTGCCTACCGCAATCAAGAAAACCTTCGCCTATGGCGCCCACACCGTCACCCTCGAGACCGGCGAAGTCGCACGCCAGGCTGGCGGTGCCGTCATTGTCAACATGGACGAGACCGTGGTTCTCGCCACCGTTGTCGGCGCCAAGGAAGCGCGTCCGGGCCAGGACTTCTTCCCGCTTACCGTCGATTACGTCGAGAAGTTCTACGCTGCCGGCCGAATCCCGGGTGGCTTCTTCAAGCGCGAAGGCCGTCCGAGCGAGAAGGAGATCCTCACCTCGCGCCTGATCGATCGCCCCATTCGTCCGCTCTTCCCCGACGGCTTCATGAACGAAGTCCAGGTCATCGTGACCGTGCTGTCGCTGAATCCCGAGATCGACTCCGACATCCCGGCGATGATCGGCGCCTCGGCCGCGCTCGCGATCTCCGGCCTGCCATTCAACGGCCCGGTCGGCGCCGCCCGCGTGGGTTATCTGGATGGCCGCTACGTCCTCAACCCCACCGCATCCGAACTGCAGAGCAGCCAGATGAATCTGGTGGTTGCCGGTACGCAGACCGCGGTGCTGATGGTTGAGTCCGAGGCGCAGGAATTGCCCGAGGATGTGATGCTGGGCGCGGTGGTGTTCGGTCACGAGCAGATGCAGGCCGCGATCAACGCGATCAACGAGCTCGTCGAAGTTGCCGGCAAGCCCGAGTGGGATTGGCAGGCGCCGCCCGCGAACGAGGCGCTGATCGCCAAGGTCGGCGAACTGGCGAAGGCTGAGATGGAGGAGGCCTTCCGCATCACCAGCAAGCAGGATCGTTCTGCCCGCCTGGCAGAGATCCGCAAGCGTGTGATCGCCCAGCTTACCGAGGGCGTGGAGGGTGCTCCTTCGGTCAACGAAATCAAGGATATCTTCTTCAATCTCGAGTCCGGGATCGTCCGTAGCCGCATCCTCAACGGCGAGCCGCGCATCGACGGTCGCGACACCCGCACGGTCCGCCCGATCGAGATCCGTACCGGCGTGCTGCCGCGTACTCACGGCTCGGCGCTGTTCACGCGTGGCGAGACGCAAGCCCTGGTGGTCGCCACCCTGGGTACCGGTCGTGACGAGCAGATCATCGACGCCATCGCTGGCGAGTACAAGGAGCGCTTCCTGCTCCACTACAACTTCCCGCCGTTCTGCACGGGCGAGACCGGCCGCTTCGGCGTGACAAAGCGCCGCGAAGTGGGCCATGGCCGCCTGGCCAAGCGCTCGCTGGTCGCCATGCTGCCCAAGGCGGAGGAGTTCTCGTACACCGTGCGCGTGGTTTCCGAGATCACCGAATCCAACGGTTCCTCCTCGATGGCTTCGGTGTGCGGTGGTTCGCTTGCCATGATGGATGCCGGTGTGCCGCTCAAGAACCACGTTGCCGGCATCGCCATGGGCCTGATCAAGGATGGCAACCGCTTCGCGGTGCTGACCGACATCCTGGGCGACGAGGATCACCTCGGCGACATGGACTTCAAGGTCGCCGGTACCGAGAACGGTATCACCGGCCTGCAGATGGACATCAAGATCCAGGGCATCACCAAGGAGATCATGCACGCCGCGCTGGAGCAGGCCAAGGAAGGCCGCCTGCACATCCTCGGCTTGATGCAGCAGTCCCTCAGCAGCAGCCGTGGCGAGGTGTCCGAGTACGCGCCGCGCATGATCAACATGAAGATCAACCCCGAGAAGATCCGCGACGTGATCGGCAAGGGCGGTGCAGTGATCCGCGCGCTGCAGGAGGAGACCGGTACCGTGATCGAAATCGAGGACGACGGCTCGATCAAGATCTCGTCGGTGAGTGCCGAGGGTGCGCAGGTCGCCAAGGCCAAGATCGAGGCGATCACTGCCGAGGTCGAGGTTGGCAAGATCTACGAGGGTCCGGTCGTGCGCCTGCTCGACTTCGGCGCCATCGTGAACATCATGCCCGGTCGCGACGGCCTGCTGCATGTGTCGCAGATCGCCAATGAGCGCGTCAACAACGTCTCCGACTACGTCAAGGAAGGTCAGGTCGTACGCGTGAAGGTGCTCGAGACCGACGAGCGCGGCAAGATCCGCCTCAGCATGAAGGCGTTGCTGGGCGAGAACGCAGGCTGAGCCCGTGCGGCGACTTGATGTCGCCGTAATGCGGTCGCTTCGGAACGACAAAGGACGCCAAGGCGTCCTTTGTCGTTTGCGGGCCGAGCTCTTGGAACCGCTACTGGCGATGCAAAAGGGCGCCATTGGCGCCCTTTTGCATCGTCGTCTGTCGTGAGACTGGCTTACTTGGCGACCTGGCGCTCGCGCATTTCTTCCAGGGTCTTGCAGTCGATGCACATCGTCGCGGTGGGGCGGGCCTCGAGGCGTTTTAGGCCGATTTCGACGCCACAGCTGTCGCAGTAGCCGTACTCGCCGTCCTCGATGCGTCCGAGCGCCTCGTCGATCTTCTTGATGAGCTTGCGTTCGCGGTCACGGTTGCGCAGCTCCAGTGCAATGTCGGATTCCTGGCTTGCGCGGTCGTTCGGGTCGGCGAAGACGGTGGCCTCGTCCTGCATCGTGTGCACCGTGCGCTCGATATCCCCCATCAGCTCGCCCTTGAGCGAGCTCAGGATTTCGCGGAAGTGGCCCAGCTGCTTCTCGCTCATGTATTCCTCGCCGGCAGCGGGTACGTAAGGCGGGAATTGCTTGTGCAGTGTTTCTTCGGCCATGACTCAACTTCCGTGGATGATTGAAGGATAGGCCCGACTTAATAGCAGAATCGGCTTTCAGCAGCAAGCGTGCGGGCGTTGCCTGGGTGGCATCCTTTGCCAGGTTGTCGTGCGCGGCGGGGGCTTGATACCCTGCGGCGCGGGGTGCCAGTGGGCCAGGGCGGCGGTGTCCCTGCCCGATGAGTCACGAGCGTGCGCAAGTCCTTGGCGGTGTGCATTTGCGGCGGACCTCTGGGCCGTCCTATAATCCTACGGTTTAGCTAACTGGATTTCTCTGTCCCATGATCCGACTCGTCGCCGGCAACTGGAAGATGAATGGCAGCCTGGCCGCCAATCGCGAATTGCTGGACGGTATCCGCAGTGTCGAAGGGGTAGAGCTTGCTGTATGCGTGCCCTATCCTTACCTTGCTCAGCTTGCGCAGCGGCCGGCGGGGCTTGAACTGGGGGCGCAGGATGTCAGCGAGCATGCCGAAGGGGCGTTCACCGGTGAGGTCAGTGCGTCGATGCTGGCCGAATTTGGTTGCCGCTATGTGATCGTTGGTCATTCCGAGCGCAGGGCTTTTTTTGGCGAGGATGATCTCGTTGTCGGCCGCAAGGCGCTTGCGGCGCTGGGGGCTGGTCTGGTCCCCATCGTTTGCGTTGGTGAGACGCTCGCCGAGCGCGACGCCGGCGCTGCCCTGGCGGTCGTGGGGCGGCAGCTTGCGGCAGTGCGCGATGTGGTCGGTCCCGAGGCCATGGCCGGGGTCGTCATCGCCTACGAGCCGGTGTGGGCGATTGGTACCGGGCGCTCGGCGACGTCCGCGCAGGTGGGGGAAGTGCATGGGGCGATCCGTCGCTGGCTCGAGGACGGAGGTGTGGCTGCCGCAGGTGTGCGCATACTCTATGGGGGGAGCGTCAAGCCGGCGAATGCGGCTGAGATCTTCGCCGTTCCGGATGTCGATGGTGGTTTGATCGGTGGCGCTTCGCTCGCCGCCGCTGATTTCATGGCGATCTGTCGTGCCGCCGCTGCGGTCTGCTGATCATTTGTTCTTGTTCGAGTTTTTGTCTTTTCAGGGTTCGTGATGGGTAATTATCTATTCTCCGTGGTGCTCACGGTTCATGTGCTGGTCGGGCTTGGCGTGATCGGTCTCGTTCTTGTGCAGCACGGCAAAGGGGCTGACATGGGGGCGGCGTTCGGTAGTGGTTCGTCCGGCAGTCTGTTCGGATCGTCGGGGTCGGCGAACTTCCTCAGTCGTACGACTGCGATGCTCGCCACGGTGTTCTTTCTCACCAGTCTGGGCTTGAGCTACCTCGCCAGCAACAAGCCTGCTGCGCCTTCCAGCGTGATGGAGGGGGTGCAGGTCGCGCCGGCTGTGGATCCGGTCCCGAGCGTGCCGGCCGATACCTCGCCCGCGCAGTCGATCCCGAAATAAAAGTAGGGTGGGCTCTTTGCGCAGTGCGTAAAAACCCTTATAATTTTTTGGCTGTCTGAACAGCGCGCCGACGTGGTGAAATTGGTAGACACGCTATCTTGAGGGGGTAGTGGCGAAAGCCGTATGAGTTCGAGTCTCATCGTCGGCACCATATTCAGGTAACGCCCGCAGTTGCGGGCGTTTCCATGCAGAGCAGCCAAAACAATAACGACGACGCGGTCTTGCAGTCGTCCAACGCAATGGGGGTTTCTGAACATGCTGGAAAGCTATTTTCCCGTATTGATGTTCATGCTCGTTGGGCTTGGTTTCGGGCTTGCTCCTGTCATTCTCGGGCGACTTCTCGCTCCCTATCGTCCTGATAGCGAAAAAAACTCCCCGTACGAATGCGGCTTCGAGGCGTTTGAAGACGCCCGCATGAAGTTCGATGTTCGCTACTACCTGATCGCCATTCTTTTCATCCTGTTCGATCTCGAGATCGCCTTCCTGTTTCCGTGGGCGACCGTTTTCCAGGAGTTCATCGCCGCTGGTGAGATCGCCTGGTTCGTTTTCGGTTCGGTGATGGTCTTTCTCGCGGTTTTGGTCATCGGTTATATCGTCGAGTGGAAGAACGGCGCACTCGACTGGGAGTAATGCATGAGCATTGAGGGCGTCTTTCGCGAAGGGTTTGTAACCACTTCGCTCGATGCGGTCATCAACTGGACGCGTACCGGTTCGCTTTGGCCCATGACTTTCGGTCTGGCCTGTTGCGCGGTGGAGATGATCCACGCCGGCTGTTCCCGTTACGATCTTGATCGCTTCGGGGTGGTGTTCAGGCCCAGTCCGCGCCAGTCCGATCTGATGATCGTGGCGGGTACCTTGTGCAACAAGATGGCGCCGGCGCTGCGCAAGGTCTACGACCAGATGTCCGAGCCGCGCTGGGTCATCTCGATGGGCTCCTGTGCCAATGGTGGTGGCTATTACCACTACTCCTATTCGGTCGTCCGTGGCTGTGATCGCATCGTTCCGGTCGATGTGTATGTGCCGGGCTGTCCGCCCACCGCCGAGGCGCTGATCTACGGCATTCTTCAGCTTCAAAACAAGATCAAGCGCACGAATACGATCGCGCGCTGACGGGTGTCATAGACATGAGTGCCAAGCTTGAACGCCTGAGCCAGACCTTGCGCGATGTATTCGGCGACTCCCTCAAGTCGCTGCTCGTCGATCGCGCAGAGCTCACCATCGAGGTCGCCGCTGGCGACTACCTGCGCATTGCGCGCACCTTGCGTGATCATCCCGATCTGCACTTCGAGCAGTTGATCGATGTTTCCGGTGTCGATTACTCGACCTTCGGCAATGGGGCATGGGAGGGCGCGCGTTTTGCCTCAGTGGCGCATCTCACCTCGATCCGCCACAACTGGCGACTGCGTCTGCGTGTCTTTGCGGAAGACGAGAGTTTTCCAGTGGTCGATTCGGTGGCCGATGTCTGGGCGAGTGCTAACTGGTATGAGCGCGAGTCCTTCGATCTCTACGGCATCCTGTATGCCGGCCACCCCGATCTGCGCCGCATCCTCACCGATTATGGTTTTGTCGGACATCCCTTCCGCAAGGATTTCCCGATTTCGGGTTACGTCGAGATGCGCTACGACCCGGAGCAGGGCAGGGTCGTCTATCAGCCGGTGACCATCGAGCCGCGCGAGAACACGCCGCGCATCGTGCGCGAAGAGAACTACGGGGACGTCGGCCATGGCTGAGATCCGCAACTACACAATCAACTTTGGCCCTCAGCATCCGTCCGCGCACGGTGTGCTGCGTCTCGTGCTCGAACTCGACGGTGAAGTCGTAGAGCGTGCCGACCCGCATATCGGGCTGCTGCATCGCGGCACGGAGAAGTTGGCCGAAACCCGGACTTGGGTGCAGTCGGTTCCGTACATGGATCGTCTCGACTATGTGTCGATGATGTGCAACGAGCACGCCTACTGCATGGCCATCGAGAAGCTGCTCGGTGTGCAGGTTCCGGAGCGTGCCCAGTACATCCGTGTGATGTTCGACGAGATTACGCGCATCCTGAATCACCTGCTCAATATCGGCACGCACGCGCTCGATATCGGTGCGATGACGATGGTGCTGTACACCTTCCGCGAGCGCGAAGACCTGATGGACGCCTACGAGGCGGTGTCGGGTGCGCGCATGCATGCAGCGTACTATCGTCCGGGCGGCGTCTACCGTGACCTGCCCGACCGCATGCCGAAGTACGAGGTGAACAAATTCAAGAACGAGAAGACGGTCAAGGAACTCAACGCCGCTCGCGAAGGCTCCTTGCTGGACTTCCTCGAGGACTTCACCAATCGTTTCCCCACCTATTGCGACGAGTACGAGACCCTGCTGACCGACAACCGGATCTGGAAGCAGCGTACCGTGGGCATCGGCGTGGTGTCGCCCGAACAGGCCTTGACCTGGGGTTTCACCGGTCCGATGTTGCGCGGGTCGGGAATCGCCTGGGACTTGCGCAAGAAGCAGCCCTACGAAGTCTACGACCGCATGGATTTCGACATTCCCGTCGGCAAGAACGGCGACTGCTACGACCGTTACCTTTGTCGCATGGAAGAGATGCGCCAGTCGAATCGCATCATCAAGCAGTGCATCGATTGGCTGCGCAAGAACCCCGGCCCGGTCATCACCGACAACCACAAGGTTGCGCCGCCCTCGCGCGAAAGCATGAAGTCGAACATGGAGGAGTTGATCCATCACTTCAAGCTCTTCACTGAAGGCATGCATGTACCCAAGGGCGAAGTCTACGCCGCGGTCGAGCACCCCAAGGGCGAGTTCGGCGTATATGCGGTGTCCGACGGCGCCAACAAGCCCTACCGCCTGAAGCTGCGTGCGCCGGGCTTTGCGCATCTCGCTGCGATGGATGAGCTTGCGCGTGGCCACATGATTGCCGACGTCGTGGCCATCATCGGCACCATGGATGTGGTGTTCGGCGAGATCGATCGCTGACCGAGTCGGCGCACGCAGGAAATTGACCGATGCCGCAAGGCATCGCAGGACCAAACAAGAATCGGCAGGCTATCCGGAAGATCAAGACGACATGCTGAGCCAGGAATCGCTGCAACAGATCGATCGAGAGATCGCCAAGTATCCGCCCGAACAGAAGCAATCGGCCGTGATGGCCGCGCTGCGGATCGCTCAGGTCGAGAAGGGCTGGCTGCCCAAGGAGCTGATCGAGTTCGTCGCCCGTTATCTCGAGATGCCGCCGATCGCCGCCTACGAGGTGGCGAGCTTCTACAACATGTATGACCTTGAGCCGGTCGGTCGCCACAAGATCACCGTGTGCACGAACCTGCCCTGTGCGCTGTCGGGCGGCGTCCATGCGGCTGACTACATAAAGCACAAGCTGGGCATCGGCTTCAATGAGACCACGCCTGACGGCAAGTTCACGCTCAAGGAAGGCGAGTGCATGGGCGCCTGTGGTGACGCCCCGGTGCTGCTGGTGAATAACCATCACATGTGCAGCTGGATGACCACCGACAAGATCGACCAGATGCTGGCCGAGCTGGACAAGAAATGAGCACGCAAGGAATGATCCTCGCCGGCTGTGACGGCGACCGCACCTGGCGGCTCCAGGACTATGTCGCGCGCGGCGGTTATGCCGCACTCAGGAAGATCATCGCGGAGAAGGTCTCGCAGGACGCCATCATCGGCGAACTCAAGGCCTCGGTGCTCCGCGGTCGCGGCGGTGCGGGTTTTCCGACCGGTCTGAAGTGGAGCTTCATGCCGCGCTCTTTCCCAGGTGACAAGTACCTCGCCTGCAATTCCGACGAGGGCGAGCCCGGGACCTTCAAGGACCGCGACATCCTGCGCTACAACCCGCATTCGGTCATCGAAGGCATGGCAATCGCCGCCTATGCGATGGGTGCGGCGCGCGGCTACAACTATATCCACGGCGAGATCTTCGAGGTCTATTCGCGCTTCGAGGAGGCGCTCGAGGAAGCGCGTGCGGCCGGCTTCATCGGCCAGAACATCCTTGGCAGCGATTTCTCGTTCGAGCTCTTCGCGCATCACGGCTACGGCGCTTACATCTGTGGTGAGGAAACGGCGCTGCTCGAATCGATCGAGGGCAAGAAGGGGCAGCCGCGCTTCAAGCCGCCGTTCCCGGCGAGCTATGGCCTCTATGGCAAGCCGACCACGATCAACAACACTGAAACCTTCGCCTCCGTGCCGTTCATCATGAACATGGGCGGCGAGGCTTTCCTCGGTCTGGGCAAGCCCAACAACGGCGGCATGAAGCTGTTTTCGGTGTCCGGTCACGTCAATCGTCCCGGTAACTACGAGATCCCTCTCGGTACGCCGTTCTCCGAGCTGCTCGAGATGGCCGGTGGCATGCGCGGCGGGCGCAAGATCAAGGCGGTGATCCCTGGCGGCTCCTCGGCGCCGGTGGTGCCGGGCAGCGTCATGATGGACTGCACGATGGACTATGACTCCATCTCGAAGGCGGGCTCGATGCTGGGTTCCGGTGCCGTGATCGTCATGGACGAGACCACCTGCATGGTGAAGGCGCTCGAGCGTCTGTCCTACTTCTACTTCGAGGAATCCTGCGGGCAATGCACACCCTGTCGTGAAGGCACGGGCTGGCTTTATCGCGTGGTGCATCGCATCGAGAACGGTCTTGGCCGTCCAGATGACCTCGATTTGCTCAATTCCGTCACCGCCAACATCATGGGCCGCACCATCTGCGCCCTTGGCGATGCCGCCTCGATGCCGGTGCAGAGCTTCGTCAAGCACTTCGGCAGCGAGTTCGAGTACCACATCGAAAACAAGAAGTGCCTCGTGGCGCCCGAAGTCCAGCGCGCAGGCAGTCAAATTTACGTGAGCCCGTCATGCTAGAGATCGAAATCGACGGCAAGCAGGTACAGGTCAATGATGGCAGCACGGTGATCGAGGCCGCAGCCGTCGCCGGGGCCTATATCCCGCACTTCTGCTATCACAAGAAGCTGTCCATTGCGGCCAACTGCCGCATGTGTCTGGTCCAGGTCGAGAAGGCACCCAAGCCGCTGCCCGCTTGCGCCACGCCCGTGACCAACGGCATGAAGGTGTGGACCCACTCCGAGCTGGCCGTCAAGGCACAGAAGGGCGTGATGGAGTTCCTCTTGATCAACCACCCGCTCGATTGCCCGATCTGCGATCAGGGCGGCGAGTGCCAGTTGCAGGATCTGGCGGTGGGTTACGGTTCGTCCGCTTCGCGCTACCAGGAAGAAAAGCGCGTGGTGTTCAACAAGAATCTGGGCTCGCTCGTGTCGACTGACATGACGCGCTGCATCAACTGTACGCGCTGCGTTCGATTCACCGCCGAGATCGCAGGTGAGATGGAGCTTGGTCAGGCCTTCCGCGGCGAGCATGCAGAGATCATGCCGTTCATCGAGAAGACGATCGACTCCGAGCTGTCGGGCAACATCATCGATCTTTGTCCGGTCGGCGCGCTGACCTCGAAGCCGTTCCGCTTTGCCGCCCGTACCTGGGAGTTGTCGCGGCGCAAGTCGGTGAGCCCGCACGACGCCCTCGGCGCGAACCTGATCGTCCAGACCAAGCACGACGTGGTCAAGCGCGTGCTTCCGCTCGAGAACGAAGACGTCAATGAATGCTGGCTGTCGGACAAGGATCGCTTCTCGTACGAGGCCTTGTCTGCTCCGGAGCGCCTGAGCACACCGCTGATCCGCCAGGGCGGGCAATGGAAGCAGGTCGATTGGCAGGCCGCGCTCGAGTTCGCTGCGAGTGGCCTGCGTGGCATTGCCCAGGATCACGGCGCGTCGGCGATCGGCGCGCTGGCCTCACCGCACGCGACGCTGGAAGAACTCTTCCTGCTGCAGAAGCTTGTGCGCGGACTCGGCTCGAACAACGTTGATTTCCGCCTGCGCCAAGCCGATTTCCGTGCCGATGGCAAGCGAGACGGGGCGCCTTGGCTGGGCATGAAGATCGCGGAGGTCAAGGATCTCACCCGCCTGCTCGTGGTGGGCAGCTTCCTGCGCAAAGATGCGCCGCTGCTCGCGCAGCGTGTGCGTCAGGCGGCCAAGAAGGGACTGCAGGTGAGCGCCATCGGACCCAATGCCGAGGATTGGTTGCTGCCTGTGCGCAACCGCGCGCTGGTGGCGCCGTCGGCAATGGTTGCCATGCTTGGGCAAGTGGTCGTCGCGCTGGCGCAGGAGAAGGGCACCGACGTCAGTGTCAGCTTGCTCGGCAAGCTGCCGGCAGAGGTATCGGGCGAGGCGCGCGCCATTGCCCAGAGCCTCGCTTCGGGGCGCAAGGTTGCGGTGTGGCTGGGCAGCCTCGCAGCCCAGCATGCGCGAGCCAGCGAGATCCAGACGCTGGCCCAGGAAATTGCGCGACTCTCGGCGGGCTGCTTCGGCTTCATCGGTGAGGCTGCGAACAGTGTTGGCGGCTACCTCGCCGGGGCGGTCCCGGGGGCCGACGGCCTCAGCGCTGCTGCAATGATCGCGCAGCCACGCAAGGCATACATGGTCTTCGGCGCCGAGCCGGAACTTGATTTCGCCAATCCGTCGGCGACGGTCGCGGCGCTGCGTTCGGCCCAACTGGTGATCGGCTTCTCGGCCTTCGACTCAGCCTCGTTGCGCGACCTGTGCGACGTCATCCTTCCGGTTGCGCCTTTTACCGAAACCTCTGGCACCTTCGTCAACTGCGAAGGCCGGGCGCAGAGCTTCGTTGCCGTCAGCAAGCCGCTCGGTGAGACGCGTCCGGGCTGGAAAGTCCTGCGAGTGCTCGGCAACCTGCTGGCGCTCGAGGGGTTCGGCTACAACGATTCCGAAGCCGTACGCAGCGAGGCTTTGCCTGCTGACGTCGGCAATGCGCTTGGTAACGGCGTCGAAGGCGTCGTCGTGTCGTGCGCTGCTGCGAGTGCTGGCGCGCTTGAGCGTGTCGCCGACGTACCCATTCACTTTGCCGATCCGATCGTGCGCCGCGCACCGTCGCTACAGAAGACGCGTGACGCTGCCGCGCCGGTGGCGCGAATTTCGCCGGCCACGCTTGCAGCGCTTGGCCTGAGTGCAGGTGACAAGGTCAGGGTCTTGCAGGGGGGCGGTGCCGCCGTGCTGGTCGCGCAGCCCGACGAGGCGCTTGCTGCTGGTTGTGTGCGCGTCGCCAGCGCTCATCCCTCGACCGCCTCGCTCGGTGCCATGAGCGGTGAACTCAGCGTGGAGCGTGCCTGATGGAAGCGATGCTGCAACCCATTGCCGATTTTTTCGGTCCGAGCTGGATTGCGATCTGGACCCTGGTGAAGATCATTGCGATCATCGCGCCGCTGATGATCTGCGTGGCATACCTGACGCTGGCCGAACGCAAGGTCATCGGCTACATGCAGGTTCGCATCGGCCCCAACCGGGTCGGCCCCAAGGGCCTGCTGCAGCCGCTCGCCGACGGCGTCAAGCTGCTGTTCAAGGAGATCATCGTTCCGAGCGGCTCCAACAAGGGCCTTTTCATCCTCGGGCCGATCCTCGCCCTTGCGCCGTCGCTGGCGGCGTGGGCGGTGATTCCCTTCGATGACGGCCTTGTGCTCGCCAACGTCAATGCGGGCCTGCTCTTCATCCTCGCAATTACCTCCCTGGAGGTCTACGGGGTGATCGTGGCAGGCTGGGCTTCGAACTCGAAGTACCCCTTCCTGGGGGCGATGCGGGCATCTGCGCAGATGGTGTCGTACGAGGTGTCGATGGGCTTTGCGCTGATCTGCGTGCTGCTGATTTCGGCCAGCCTCAACCTGAGCGACATCGTGACCTCGCAAGGTGCCGGCCGTTTCGCCGACATGGGGCTGGGCTTCCTGTCTTGGAACTGGCTGCCGCTGTTCCCGATGTTCGTGGTGTACCTGATCTCCGGCATCGCGGAGACCAACCGTGCGCCCTTCGACGTGGTCGAAGGCGAGGCGGAAGTCGTGGCCGGCCACATGGTCGAGTACTCGGGCATGACCTTCGCGCTGTTCTTCCTCGCCGAATACGCCAACATGATCCTGGTCTCGATCCTGACCTCGATCCTGTTCCTCGGTGGCTGGCTGTCGCCGGTCGGCTTCCTGCCCGACGGCTTCCACTGGCTGGCGCTGAAGACGGCTGCAATCCTGTTCATCTTCCTGTGGGCGCGTGCCACCTTCCCGCGTTTCCGCTACGACCACATCATGCGTCTGGGTTGGAAGGTGTTCATCCCGGTCACCCTGGTGTGGGTGTTTGTGGTGGCGGTGTGGATGATGTCGCCGCTGTCGATCTGGAGTTGAGAAGACCATGGGTGCCAAGGATTTCATCGGCAGTCTGTTCCTGAAGGAACTCGTCAAGGGCATGGCCCTGACCGGCCGCCACTTCTTCCAGCGCAAGATCACCGTCCAGTTCCCGGAGGAGAAGACGCCGCAGAGCAACCGCTTCCGCGGACTGCACGCCCTGCGCCGCTATCCGAACGGTGAGGAGCGCTGCATCGCATGCAAGCTGTGCGAGGCGATTTGCCCGGCGATGGCGATCACCATCGAGTCCGATCAGCGTGACGACGGTTCGCGCCGCACGACGCGCTACGACATCGACCTCACGAAGTGCATCTTCTGCGGCTTCTGCGAAGAAGCCTGTCCGGTCGATGCGATCGTCGAGACGCGTGTTCTGGAGTATCACGGCGAGAAGCGCGGCGATCTCTACTACACCAAGCAGATGCTGTTGGCGGTGGGGGATCGACACGAGTCCCAGATCGCAGCCGACCGCGAACAGGACGCCAAGTACCGCTAAGGGGAGGGCGCTCAGGCGCCACGAGTCAAGAACATGGAATTCAAGACCTTCGTCTTCTACTTTCTCGCCGTGATCATGGTGCTCGCGGCGCTGAGGGTGATCACCGCCCGCAACCCGGTGCATGCCGCGTTGTTCCTGGTGCTGACCTTCTTCAACGCGGGCGGGATCTGGTTGCTGCTGCAGGCCGAGTTCCTCGCCATCGTACTGGTCATGGTCTACGTCGGGGCCGTCATGGTGCTGTTCCTGTTCGTGGTGATGATGCTCGACATCAACCTCGACCGCATCCGCGAAGGGTTCTGGAGCTATCTCCCGGTGGGCGCCCTTGTCGGCATCCTGATGCTGGTCGAGATGGTGATGGTGCTGGGCGGTTCGTACTTTGGCCTCGAAGCCATGCCGGCGCCGGCAGCGGCCGCGGAGTCGTACAGCAATACGCGCGAACTCGGCCGGGTGCTCTACACCGACTACGTCTATCCGTTCGAGCTTGCATCGCTGGTGCTGCTGGTGGCCATGGTTGCCGCAGTGGCATTGACGTTGCGCAAACGCAAGGGCCTCAAGTCCATCCCGCCGTCCGAGCAGGTCGCCGTCAAGCGCGAGGGCCGTGTCGAGCTGGTGAAGATGCAGGCCGAGAAAGAAGACTGAACCAGCACGCGAACAAGAAACGCGCCGGTATGGAGCCGGCGCGATCAGGGAGTCACAGATGCTTTCGCTTTCCCATTTCCTCATCCTGGGCGCGATCCTGTTCGCGATCAGCGTGGTCGGGATCTTCCTCAACCGGAAGAACCTGATCGTGCTGCTGATGGCCATCGAGCTCATGCTGCTCTCGGTCAACATGAACTTCGTCGCCTTCTCTCACTACCTGGGAGACATCGCCGGCCAGGTCTTCGTTTTCTTCATCCTCACCGTGGCAGCGGCCGAGTCCGCGATCGGCCTGGCGATCCTGATCGTCATGTTCCGCAGCATGCGCACGATCCATGTGGATGACCTCGACAGCCTCAAGGGTTAAGGAAGCGTCACGATGACCGACATGCAGACTCTCTATCTCCTCGTGCCGCTGGCGCCGCTGGCCGGTGCCATCCTCGCCGGCCTGTTCGGCAAGCAGATCGGTCGCGCGGGCTCACACATCGTCACCATCCTCGGTGTGGCGGTCGCCTTCGTCGCCTCGGTGGTGATCTACCAGGACGTTGCGGCGGGCAATACCTTCAACGGCACGGTCTACACCTGGATGGTGTCGGGCGGGATCAGCTTCGAGGTCGGGTTCCTGATCGATTCGCTGACCGTGATGATGATGCTGGTGGTCACCTTCGTCTCGCTGATGGTGCACATCTACACCATCGGCTACATGTCGGAAGATCCCGGCTACCAGCGCTTCTTCAGCTACATCTCGCTGTTCACCTTCTCGATGCTGATGCTGGTGATGTCCAACAACTTCCTGCAGCTGTTCTTCGGCTGGGAAGCGGTCGGCCTCGTCTCCTATCTGCTCATCGGCTTCTGGTACGAGCGGCCGACGGCCATCTACGCCAACATGAAGGCCTTCCTGGTGAACCGTGTCGGCGACTTCGGCTTCCTGCTCGGCATCGGCCTCATCGCCGCCTACACCGGCAGCCTCAACTACGCCGAAGTGTTCGCCCAGGCCGACCAGCTTGCCGCCACCGAGATGGCCGGCACCGGCTGGCCGCTGATCACCGCGATCTGCATCTGTCTTTTCATTGGCGCGATGGGCAAGTCGGCCCAGGTGCCGCTGCATGTCTGGCTGCCCGACTCGATGGAAGGCCCGACCCCGATCTCGGCGCTGATCCACGCGGCAACCATGGTTACCGCCGGCATCTTCATGGTGGCGCGCATGTCGCCGCTGTTCGAACTGTCCGATGGCGCGCTGTCCTTCGTCCTCGTCATCGGCGCAACCACCGCACTGTTCATGGGCTTCCTCGGTATCGTCCAGAACGACATCAAGCGCGTGGTGGCGTACTCGACACTGTCGCAGCTCGGCTACATGACGGTGGCGCTCGGCGTTTCGGCCTATTCGGCGGCGGTGTTCCACCTGATGACGCACGCCTTCTTCAAGGCGCTGCTGTTCCTTGGCGCCGGCTCGGTCATCATCGGCATGCACCACGACCAGGACATGCGCAACATGGGCGGCCTGCGCAAGTACATGCCGATCACCTGGATCACGTCCTTGCTGGGTTCGCTGGCGCTGATCGGCTTCCCGCTGTTCTCCGGTTTCTACTCCAAGGATTCGATCATCGAGGCGGTCCATGCCTCGACCATCCCGGGTGCGGGCTACGCCCTGTTCTGCGTGCTGCTGGGCGTGTTCGTGACCGCGTTCTACTCCTTCCGTATGTACTTCCTCGTCTTCCACGGCGAGGAGCGTTTCGGCAAGGCGCATCACGCGCATGACGCTCACCACGGTGACGCGCACGGCGACGACCACGCTCATGATGACCACGGCGACCACCACCACGGTCTGGCGCCGGGTCAGAAACCGCACGAGTCGCCCTGGGTGGTGACCCTGCCGCTGGTGCTGCTGGCGATCCCCTCGGTGCTGATCGGCTTCTTCACCATCGAGCCGATGCTGTTCGGTGAGTGGTTCAAGGGCGTGATCTTCGTCGGTGACAACCACGTTGGCCTGAAGGAGCTCGAAGCGTCCTTCCATGGTCCGGTGGCGATGGCGATCCACGGTCTGCAGACGGCGCCGTTCTGGCTCGCGATCGGTGGGGTGGCGCTGTCGTGGTTCTTCTACATGAAGCGTCCGGATATCCCGGCTGCCATCCAGCGTACCTTCAAGCCGATCCACAGCCTGCTCGAGAACAAGTACTTCTTCGACCGCTTCAACGAGATCTTCTTTGCCGGTGGCGCGCGTGCGCTCGGCAAGGGCTTGTGGAAGGCGGGCGACCAGGGGCTGATCGACGGTGTGGCGGTGAATGGCTCGGCCAGGCTGGTGGGCTGGATCGCGCAGATGTCGCGCCTGTTCCAGACGGGTCACCTGTACCAGTACGCCTTCATGATGATCATCGGCGTGTTCATCCTGCTCACCTACTGGATCAACCGCGGCTGATGCCCGGTGCAGATCAAGCACGCCCACTTTGATACACATAACAAGATCGAACGCGTCGTTCGCGACGCACTGAACGGAAAGCAACGATGACGGACATTCCTCTCCTCAGTCTGGCGATCTGGATCCCGATTATCGGGGGCCTGCTGGTGCTGGCGACCGGCTCGGATCGCAATGCCCCGCTGGCGCGCATGCTCGCCTTCGCGGTCGCGGTGGCTGGCTTCGTCGTCACCATTCCGCTCTACACCGGCTTTGATGCGACCACGAGCGCCATGCAGTTCGTCGAGATGACGTCCTGGGTGCCGCGCTTCAACATCAACTACCACCTCGGGGTCGATGGCCTGTCGGTGTTGTTCGTGATCCTCAACGCCTTCATCACCATCCTGGTGGTGATGGCGGGCTGGCAGGTGATCCAGGACAAGGTTGCGCAGTACATGGCCGCCTTCCTGATAATGTCGGGCCTCATGAACGGCATCTTCTCGGCGCTCGACGGCGTGCTGTTCTACGTGTTCTTCGAGGCTTCGCTGATCCCCCTCTATCTTGTCATCGGTATCTGGGGCGGCGCCAACCGCGTCTATGCGGCAATCAAGTTCTTCCTCTACACGCTGCTCGGCTCGCTGCTGATGCTGATCGCGCTGCTCTACCTGTTCATGCAGTCCGGTGGCAGCTTCAGCATCCTCGACTGGCACCAGCTGCCGCTGCCGATCGAGCCGCAGATCCTGATCTTCCTCGCCTTCCTCGTCGCCTTCGGGGTCAAGGTGCCGATGTGGCCGGTGCACACCTGGCTGCCCGACGCTCACGTCGAGGCGCCCACCGGTGGCTCGGTGGTGCTGGCCGCGATCGGCCTCAAGCTCGGTGCCTATGGCTTCCTGCGTTTCTCGCTGCCGATCGTGCCCGATGCGGCGCAGCAGCTGGCGCCGCTGATGATCACGCTGTCGCTGATCGCCGTGGTGTATATCGGCTTCGTCGCCCTGGTTCAGGCTGACATGAAGAAGCTTGTGGCTTACTCGTCGATCTCGCACATGGGTTTCGTCACCCTGGGCTTCTTCATCTTCAACCCGCTCGGCGTCGAAGGTGCCCTCGTGCAGATGATCTCCCACGGCTTCGTCTCGGGTGCGATGTTCCTTTGCATCGGCGTGCTCTACGACCGCATGCACTCGCGCCAGATCGCCGACTACGGCGGTGTGGTCAACACGATGCCCAAGTTTGCGGCCTTCTTTATGCTGTTCGCGATGGCCAACTCCGGCCTGCCGGCCACCTCCGGTTTCGTCGGTGAGTTCATGGTCGTGCTGGGTGCGGTGCAGTTCAACTTCTGGATCGGCTTCGTGGCGGCCACCACGCTGATCCTCGGCGCCGCGTATTCGCTGTGGATGTACAAGCGCGTCGTGTTCGGCAAGGTGGCAAACAAGCACGTGGCCGAGCTCGAGGACATCAACGGGCGCGAGTTTGCCTTCCTCGCGATCCTGGCGTTCTGCGTGCTTGCGATGGGCCTGTACCCGTTCCCCTTCACCGAAGTGATGCATGCCTCGGTCAACGAACTCCTGCGGCATGTTGCCGTGAGCAAGCTCTGAGCGCCGTTCAGCGCAAGCGCCCGAGAGACTCTTAACGGACTGGTCAGAAGATGAATTTCGTCGTCCCCGACTTCTACCCCGCAGCGGCCGAGATCTTCGTTGCCGTGATGGCCCTGGTGATCATGCTCGCGAGCACGTTCGCGCGCAGCATTGCCCGTGGGCTGAGCTACCACCTCACACAGGCGACGCTGATCGCGGCGGCCTTCATCACCATCTTCACGATGGAAGGCGAGGTGGTCTACACCTTCAGCAACCTGTTCATCAGCGACCTGATGGGCGACTTCCTGAAGCTGATGATCTACTTCTCGACCGCAGTTGCGTTGCTCTACGGCCGCGCCTATCTCGGTGACCGCAAGATCGACAAGCCCGAGTTCTACCTGCTCGCCTTGCTGATGACGCTCGGCATGATGGTGATGGTGACCGCCAACCACATGCTGCCGATGTATATCGGCCTCGAGATGATGTCGCTGGCGCTGTACACCATGGTCGCCTTTGATCGCGACTCCCCGCGTGCAACCGAGGCGGCAATGAAGTACTTCGTCCTCGGCGCGCTGGCCTCCGGTCTGCTGCTGTACGGCATGTCGATGGTGTACGGCGCGACCGGGTCGCTCGAGTTCTCCGCCATCGCGCAGGCGATCTATAACCAGTCGGCCAACCAGACGGTGCTGATGTTTGGCCTGGTGTTCCTGGTCGCGGGTATCTGCTTCAAGCTCGGCGTGGTGCCTTTCCACATGTGGGTGCCGGACGTCTATCAGGGTGCGCCGACCGCCGTGACCCTGATCATCGCCAGCGCGCCCAAGCTCGCCGCGTTCGCGATGGCGGTTCGCCTGCTGATCTGGGCGCTGTTCGACATCGCCCACGAGTGGCAACTGATGCTGATGATGGTGGCGGCGGCGTCGATCGTGCTCGGCAACCTGGCGGCGATCGCGCAGCAGAACATCAAGCGAATGCTGGCGTACTCCGGTATCTCGCACATGGGCTTCGTGCTGCTCGGCCTGCTCGCCGGCGTGGTGGATGGCGACCGTCACTTCGCCCTCAACGCCTACAGCTCGGCGATGTTCTATGCTGTGTCGTACGTGATCATGAGCCTCGCTTCCTTCGGCATGGTCATCCTGCTGTCGCGTGCCGGCTTCGAAGCCGAGAACATCGACGATTTCAAGGGTCTCAACAGACGCAGCCCGTGGTATGCGCTGATGATGCTGTTCGTCATGTTCTCGATGGCGGGCGTGCCATTCTTCATTGGCTTCTTCGCCAAGTTGTCGGTGCTGCAGGCAGTGGTGGCAGCAGGTTACTTCTGGCTGGCGGTGCTGGCTGTCGTCATGTCGGTGATCGGCGCCTTCTACTACCTGCGCGTGGTCAAGCTGATGTACTTCGACGAACCGGTCGATGTGTCGCCGATCCATGCTCCGGCAGAGGTTCGCGTCATGTTGTCGGTCAATGGCCTTGCCATTGCTGCGCTGGGGCTCGCGCCGCAGATGTTGATGTCGCTGTGCGCATATGCGCTGCTCGGTTCGCTCTGAATCGAGCATGGTTGACGGGGCCGGGCGCAGACCGCTGTTCTTGCGCCCAGGCGCGTATGCGCGTGAATCTGACTCGGCATGCGGCGTCGCTCAGGGGAGCGGGGTGAGACGATGAGCGACCCCAACCGCGATCCGCTGGCGGAGCGTACGGCGGCCAGCGAGCAGGTCTTCGATGGCGTCATGCTCAAGGTCTGGCGCGACGCGGTAGTTCTGCCCGATGGCTCGAAAGGGGTGCGCGAGTACATTCGCCACCCCGGCGCGGTGGTGGTGGTCGCCTTGCTTGACGATGACCGCTTGATTTTCGAGCGCCAGTTCCGCTATCCGCTCGGGCGCGCATTCCTGGAGCTACCGGCGGGCAAGATTGATGCGGGCGAGGATATCCGCGCCTGCGCGATCCGGGAGTTGCGGGAAGAAACGGGATTCGAGGCCCGCACTTGGCAACATGTGGGCGTGATGCATCCGTGCATCGGCTACTCCGACGAGCGCATCGAGATCTTCCTCGCCTCCGGGCTGACGCACGTCGGCCATGCCTTGGACGATGGCGAGTTTCTCGAGGTGCTCGAGCTTCCCGTTCGCGAGGTCGAGGCCTTGATCCGAAGTGGCGAGATTACGGACGCCAAGACCATCACCGCGTTCTATCGTGCCTTGCCTTTCATCGGGGCTGCAGCGCGTACCTGAAGCTGCAAGGTGATCAGTCCGTGGCCTCGCGGCGAAAGGGCAGGCGCTCGTTCAGTTCATCCACGTATGCGTTCATGCCCTTGCGCTCGCGAGTCAGGTAGTCGTCGACCGCCCTGCTGAAACGCGTATCCGCAAGCCAGTGCGCAGATCTCGTGCGCACGGGAAGCAGGCCTCGGGACAGCTTGTGCTCGCCTTGCGCGCCGCCCTCGAAACGCTCCAGACCCTTCTGTATGCAGTACTCGATGGCCTGGTAGTAGCACAGTTCGAAATGCAGGAAGGGCAGGTGCTCGAGCGCGCCCCAGTAGCGACCGTACAGCGCACGCTGGTCGCACAGGAAGAAGCTGGCGGCAATATCCTGGCCATCACGCGTTGCGATCAGCAGGCGTACGGAGTCGGGCATGCGTCGGGCAAGCTCGCGGAAGAAGGGCGCGCCGAGGTAGGGTGTCGACCGATGCAAGGCATAGGTGATGCTGTAGCAACGGTGAAAGAAGTCCCACTCCGCCGGACTCGCCTGGTGTCCGTCAAGCCAGCGCAGTTCGAGGCCATGGGCCGCCGCTCGCCGCCGCTCCTGGCGAATCTTCTTGCGTTTGTCGTGGTTGAGACTGGCGAGGAAGTCATCGAAGTCTCTCCAGCGCGATTGCGTGGTGGCGGTGGCGGCCGTTCTTGCCTCAGCCTCGTTGCGCCAGTGGAACTGCACGCCGTCCCGGATCATGAGTCCCGCGTTTTCGACCAGAGGCAGTTCGTCTTCGGCGGGGAACAGAAGGTGGAACGAGGACATCGGGCTCGAGCGTACGGCTTCGAGGACGGACTCGAGCAGCGCCGCGCGGTCGGTGGTCGTGAGACCGAGCAGGCGGGGCCCGGAGATGGGCGTGAAAGGCAATGCCGCTAGCCATTTCGGGTAGTACTCGAGACCGTGGCGCTGGTAGGCCTCCGCCCATGCCCAGTCGAAGACGTACTCGCCATAGGAGTGCGACTTCAGGTAAAGGGGCATGGCCGCGACCAGTTGTCCGCTGCGCCATAGTGTGGCGTGGGCGGGCGCCCAGCCGCTACGTCCACCCACGCAGCCGGTGTGCTCGAGTGCGTCCAGGAAGGCATGGCGCAGGCAGGGTGGTGCGCTTGCCGAGCTGGCTTGAACCAAGGCGTCCCAGCGCCCGGCTTCGAGTTCGCCGATGTTGGTGACGAAATGCAGCCCGTCCGTATGTTCGGCAAGCTGTGTGCAGGCCTTGTTCATCGTGCTTGGGTTCCTCGCTTGCCTCATTCTTGTGCAGTGCGGCGATTCGCTTGCGCGTCATCGACTTGCGCACTTCACCCAGGATTTATCCACAGGCTTTCCAACACGAACTGTGGGTGATCGGACTCGGTTGCGGCAGGCTGAGAAGGCATTACTTCGCCTCTCCGCAGCATCGCCGAAGCGGTATAGTTCCGCCCATGAATGCTACCGTCCGAACCTCAGTCTCGATCGCCGTCGCACAGTTCAATCCGACCGTCGGCGATTTGATCGGCAACGCCGAACTTATCATCGATGCCATTGCGCGCGCGCGCGCGCAAGGTGCCGATATTCTTCTGACGCCCGAGCTGGCACTCTCGGGCTATCCGCCCGAGGACCTGCTGCTGCGGCCCGACTTCTATCGCGCCTGCGAACGCGAGACGCAACGTATCGCCGACGCCGCGGGCGAACTCGTCGTCGTCCTCGGCCATCCCGTGGAGGAGGGGGTGCAGCGCTACAATGCCGCGTCCGTACTGAGTGGCGGCAGGGTGCAGGCGCGCTATTACAAGAGCCTGCTGCCCAATTACGAGGTATTCGACGAGGAACGCTACTTCGAGGCGGGCGGTGCGCCCTGCCTGTTCGAATGCAAGGGGGTGCGTTTCGGTGTGAATATCTGCGCAGATGTCTGGGAAAGCGGTCCTGCCGAGGCTGCGCAGGCAGCGGGTGCCGAGGTCTTGCTGGCGCTCAATGCCTCACCCTATCACATGAACAAGCAGGTTCAGCGCATCGAGGTTCTGCGCGACCGTGTGCGCGAGACCGGGCTTCCCGTGCTGTATTGCAACATGGTGGGCGGCCAGGACGAGCTGGTGTTTGACGGTGCGTCCTTCGCGCTCGATGGTGACGGCACCCTGGGCTACCAGGCGGGCAGCTTCGTGGATCACCTCGATGTCGTGCGGTTTGAGCAGGGCCGTTGGCACAGTGACGTCCGGGTGCCGCCGCGCGTCCTCGAAGCCGAAGTGTACGAAGCGCTCAAGGTGGGCGTGCGCGATTACCTCGGCAAGAACCGCTTCCCATCGGCAGTGATCGGGCTTTCGGGCGGTATCGACTCGGCACTGACGCTGGCGATTGCAGTCGATGCGCTCGGCGCCGATCGTGTGCGTGCGGTGATGATGCCCTCACCCTATACGGCACAGATGAGCCTGGACGACTCGCGCGAGATGGTGCGCCGGCTTGGCGTGCGTTACGACGAGATTGCGATCGAACCGGCAATGAAGGTGTTTGCCGACCTGCTCGAGCCTCAGTTTGCCGGCCTTGCTGCGGACACCACCGAGGAGAACCTTCAGAGCCGCATCCGCGGCATGATCCTGATGGCGCTGTCGAACAAGACCGGGGCGATCGTGCTTACCACGGGCAACAAGAGCGAGATGGCCACCGGTTATGCGACGCTCTATGGCGACATGGCGGGTGGCTTCGCCGTGCTCAAGGATCTCTACAAGACCTTCGTGTTCAGGCTTTCGAACTGGCGCAACACGCTTGGCGAGGTGATCCCGCAAAACATCATCGACCGTCCGCCCTCAGCCGAGCTCAAGCCCGATCAGAAGGATCAGGATAGCCTGCCCCCCTACGAGGTGCTCGACGCCATCATCGAGGCCTATATGGAGCGCGATGAGTCGCCGCGCCAGATTATCGCCGCTGGCCTTCCTGAGGCCGAGGTGCGGCGCACGGTGGCGATGCTCAAGCGTAACGAGTACAAGCGCCGCCAGGCCCCGGTAGGCATCCGTGTCACCCCGCGCGGCTTCGGCAGGGACTGGCGTTATCCGATAACATCGCGCTACCAGGACGAGTTCTAGAACAAGGAGTGCAGTGGATGAAGAAGATCGAGGCGATCATCAAGCCGTTCAAGCTGGATGAAGTGCGCGAAGGGCTGTCCGAGGTCGGCATCACCGGCCTGACCGTGACCGAGGTGAAGGGTTTCGGCCGTCAGAAGGGCCATACCGAGCTGTACCGCGGGGCGGAATACGTGGTTGATTTCCTCCCCAAGATCAAGGTCGAGGTCGTGCTTGCCGACGATATCGTCGAGCAGGCCGTCGAGGCCATCGTCAAGGCTGCGCACACGGGGAAGATCGGCGACGGCAAGATTTTCGTTACCCCGGTCGAACAGGTTGTCCGCATCCGCACCGGCGAGATCAACGAGGCGGCAATCTGAACGTTCAGCGCGGGTTGGCGTTCTGCGCGCGCAGCAGCACGAGCAGCGCGCCACCCCCGCCGTCATGCGGCCCCGCCTGACAGAAGGCCAGGATCTCCTCGCGCTGGGCGAGCCAGCCGCGTGACAGCTGCTTGAGAATCGACACCTTTCCGGGTGAGCCGTGGCCCTTGCCGTGGATCACGCGGATGCAGCGCAGCCCCTGATTCAGGCTGTCATGGAGGAAGTGCGCGAGTGCGCTGCGCGCCTCGTCACGCGTCAGCCCATGCAGGTCGATCTGAGCCTGCAGGACCCACCGCCCACGCCTAAGGTCGGTCAGTACCCGGCGTGGCAGGCCGCTGCGCAGGAAAGCGGCCTCGTCGCCCATGTCCAGGCGGTCCTCGAAGCTGAGGGGGGCAACCAACGATTCATCGAGCGCGGCGCGTTCGTCCGCTTCACGCTTGACGGGGGCGGGCGGCGGAGCGGGGCGCTGGAGCTCGACGCGGTTGCGCGTGTCGATGGGTCGTGCGTGTCCGACCACAGTGCGGAACAGGCTGGCCGGATCGCGCAGGTCGGCGTCGGCCGGCAGCACGATTGCGTCTGGGCGTTGCACCGCCGTGGCTGTTTCCGTGCCTGGGTTGCGGGCTTGCCGTCGGGGCGCATCGATCTCTGCACGTCCGCTGTCGCGCAGCGGCACGACGCCTGCGTAGGCCGCCAGTAGTGGATCCTGGTCCGCTCGCGGGCGGGCGGGTACAGGCGCCTCGTCCTCGGCCTGCAGCGTACGCCGCACCGGGGCTGGACGCGGCGGAACGAGTTCGGCGCGGTTGTCCCCGCGTATCGGCCTGGTTGAGCCTACCGTACGGCGAAACAGCGCGAGCTCGTCCGCATCGGGTGAGGCGGCAAGGTCGGCGCGGCCTTCGGTCTTTTGGGCGGGCGCCACGGTGTGCCGGATGCGCTTGCCGGGCTGGACCGGTGGTGCATCCGTGGTGCTGGCGTCGGCCGCGCGAAGCAGGCGGCGCAACTCGCCAAGATCGCCCGCTGACCCGCCGCGCGCGTCCTTGCCGTTTTCCGGTGCTGTGGATCGTTGGCGAGTGCGGGCCATGCGGGTCAGCGGCTGCGCTCAGGCGCCGAGCGTATCGAGGTAGCGTTCGGCATCCAGGGCGGCCATGCAGCCGGTGCCGGCGGAGGTGACGGCCTGGCGGTAGATGTGATCCTGTACGTCGCCAGCCGCGAACACCCCGGGGATGCTGGTCTGTGTGGCGTTGCCATTGCGGCCTCCCTGGGTGACGAGGTAGCCACCTTCCATTTCGAGCTGGCCCGCGAAGATGTCGGTGTTCGGCTTGTGGCCGATCGCGATGAATACCCCCTGCAAGGCCACCTCGCGCGCCGAGCCGGTATTGACGTCCTTGATGCGCATGCCGGTGACGCCGCTGTTGTCGCCAAGGATCTCGTCGAGCGTGGCGTTGAGGGCGAGTTCGATCTTGCCGGCAGCGACCTTTTCCATGAGCTTGTCGATCATGATCTTCTCGGCGCGGAACTTCTCGCGGCGATGGACCAGCGTCACCTTGCGCGCGATGTTGGCCAGGTAGAGCGCCTCCTCGACCGCGGTGTTGCCGCCGCCGACGACTGCGACATCCTGGTTGCGGTAGAAGAAACCGTCGCAGGTTGCGCACGCCGACACGCCACGGCCGGCGAACTTCTCTTCCGAGGGCAGGCCGAGGTACTTTGCCGTCGCACCGGTCGCGATGATGAGCGCGTCGCAGGTGTATTCGCCAGCGTCACCAATCAGGCGGAAGGGCTTTTCGCCGAGCTTAACGGTATGGATGTGATCGAAGATCATCTCGGTGTTGAAGCGTTCCGCATGCTTCTGGAAGCGCGCCATGAGGTCGGGGCCGAGCACGCCGTCGGCGTCTGCAGGCCAGTTGTCGACCTCCGTCGTGGTCATCAGCTGGCCGCCTTGGGCAATGCCGGTGATCAGCACCGGGCTGAGGTTGGCGCGGGCTGCATAGACGGCCGCGGTATAGCCGGCGGGGCCGGAGCCAAGAATGAGCAGGCGGGCGTGTTTCGTGGTCATGAGGGACATTCCAGCGGGTTGCAGATGAGGGCGCGATTATAGCCGACCCCCCGGCATGCCGCGGCGATGGGGCCGATAGCAAGCGTGAATCGGCGCCTGCGTCACGCTGCAGACAGCGGGTGCGCCGTGACAGATTTCACGATGCGCGGATTTGGCTGCCGACAATCGTATAAACTCATGAGAAATGTCGTTGACTGGACGACCTTCCCCGTGTTCACCGGAGCCAGCATGTCCCAGCCCACCGCCGTGTCCGTCGTTGCCCTGAAGACTTTCTCGCTTTTCCAGGGTTTGTCCGATGAGGTCCTGAGCAGCGTTGCGCGCGTCTCGATGATGCGCCGGTTTCCGCGCGGGCAGGCCGTGGTGTGTGCCGGCGACCGCTCCGACTACGTGTACCTGGTGCTGACCGGCAGCCTGAAAGTCGTGGTGAGCGACGAGGATGGCCGTGAGGTCATCCTGTCGATTCTCGGCCAAGGCGAGTTGTTCGGCGAAATGGGGATGTTCGAGGAGCGTCCGCGCTCGGCCTCGGTGATCGCCGTGGTGCCCTCCGATCTTGTGCTCATCGCCAAGCAGGATTTCCGTCGCCTGATGCAGGACAGCTTCGACGTCTCGTGGCGCATCATGTGCAACCTGGCCGAACGCCTGCGCAATGCCGACCGCAAGATCGAGAGCCTGGCGCTGATGGACGTCTATGGTCGTGTCGCACGCCTGCTGCTCGAGATGTCCGAGGACGTCGGGGGGCGCGCCGTGGTCGTGCGCAAGGTCTCCAAGCAGGACATTGCGAAGATGATTGGCGCGTCGCGCGAGATGGTCAGCCGCGTCATGAAGGATCTCGGGCAGCAAGGGCTCATCGAGGAAAGCGCCGAGGGTATCGTGCTCAAGGAGCGCCTCGGCGACGTCTGATCCCGTGTGCCGTCCTTTGTGAGCAGCCGCAACATCGGGAACGGGCTGCGAGACCTTCCCGTATAATCCGGGCGTCGTACCACTATGGCCGTCCGGCGCTCCCGATCGGCCCTCATTCCAATGCTGTCGCGCTCCTCGCCTCGTTCCCAGCCGCTGCCCGAAAAGATCTCGCTCCTGCTCCAGGAGGCGCGCTGGCTCATCCTGGGCGTCATGTCGCTGTATGTCGGGCTGATCCTGGTCGGATACAGCGAGTCCGACCCGGGCTGGTCGCATGCCGCCGAGGTGACCCGGGTTGCGAACCCGGGTGGCCGTTTCGGTGCCTGGCTCGCCGACCTTCTGCTGTATCTGTTCGGCGTGTCGTCCTGGTGGTGGGTGGTCTTCCTTGGATACAGCTTGCTGTGGGGTTTCCGGCGGCTGAGGAATCGTCTCGAGCTCGATCACCGCTCCTTCATCTTCGTCATGATGGGCTTCTTCGTCGTGCTGTTGACCAGCAGCGCGCTGGAGTTCCTGCGCTTTCACTCCCACGGAGCGGCGGTGCCGCTGGAGCCTGGCGGGCTGATCGGCATGGAGCTCGGCTCGCTCATGCAGCGCTACTTCGGCTTCACAGGTGGCACGCTGATGCTGCTCACCCTGCTTGCCTGCGGCCTGTCGCTGTTTACCGGCGTGTCTTGGCTGACCGTCGTCGAGCGGGTAGGCCTGTGGCTTGAGCATGCTGTCGTCTCGAGCCAGGCGGCGTGGCAGCGCTGGCAGGATCGGAAGGTCGGCCGTGAGATCGCCCAGAAGCGAGAAGCAGTGGTCGAGACCCGCCGCCGCAAGACCGAGAAGGTCGCGGCGCCGCCGCTGCGTATCGAGCCAGCCGTCGTGGCGGTGCAGAAATCGGAACGTGTCGAGAAAGAGCGCCAGCAGACGCTCTTTGCTGACAGCGGCGAAGGCGGTATTCCGCCGGTTGCGCTGCTCGATCCGGCAAGTGGCGGTGTCGAGCCGCCGTCGCCGGAGTCGCTCGAGTTCACCTCGCGCGTGATCGAGAACAAGCTCGCCGATTTCGGTGTCGAGGTGAAGGTGCTGGCGGCCTATCCGGGGCCGGTGATTACCCGTTACGAGATCGAACCCGCAACCGGTGTCAAGGGTAGCCAGGTGGTCAACCTCGCCAAGGATCTCGCGCGCGCGCTGTCGCTGGTGTCGATCCGAGTTGTCGAGACCGTGCCGGGCAAGTCCTGCATGGCACTCGAGTTGCCCAATCCCAAGCGCCAGACGGTGCGGCTGTCCGAGATCATTGGCTCCAAGGTGTATCAGGACGCGCATTCGCCACTCACCGTCGTGCTTGGCAAGGATATCGGCGGCCAGCCCGTGGTGGCCGACCTCGCCAAGATGCCCCACCTGCTGGTGGCCGGCACCACCGGGTCGGGCAAGTCGGTCGGTATCAACGCGATGATCCTGTCGCTGCTCTACAAGAGCGAGCCCGAGCGCGTGCGCCTGATCATGGTCGACCCGAAGATGCTCGAGTTGTCGATCTACGAGGGCATCCCGCATCTGCTCGCGCCGGTGGTGACCGACATGAAGCATGCAGCCAACGCGCTCAACTGGTGCGTGACCGAGATGGACAAGCGCTACAAGCTGATGGCAGCGGTGGGCGTGCGCAACCTTGCGGGATTCAACAAGGCCGTGCAGGAAGCGCGCAAGGCGGAGAAGCCGCTCACCAACCCGTTCTCGATCAGCCCGGAGAACCCAGAGCCGCTCGAGCCGCTGCCTTACATCGTGGTCGTGGTCGACGAACTGGCCGACCTGATGATGGTGGTGGGCAAGAAGGTGGAGGAGCTCATTGCGCGCCTGGCGCAAAAGGCGCGTGCGGCGGGCATTCACCTGATCCTGGCTACCCAGCGCCCGTCGGTGGATGTGATCACCGGCCTGATCAAGGCCAACGTGCCTACCCGTATCGCTTTCCAGGTGTCGAGCAAGATCGACTCGCGCACCATCCTGGACCAGATGGGCGCCGAGACGCTGCTCGGCATGGGTGACATGCTCTACCTGGCGCCGGGCACCGGCCTGCCTGTGCGCGTGCATGGCGCCTTCGTCGCGGACGACGAGGTGCATAAGGTCGTCGACCACCTCAAGAAGAGTGGGCCGCCGGATTACGTCGAAGGCATCCTGGCGGCTGCCGAAGACGACCTTGAGGCGGCGCTTGGTGGTGGTGACGGCGGCGATGACGAGGCGGACCCGCTCTACGACCAGGCCGTGGAAGTGGTCATCAAGACCCGCAGGCCATCGATTTCACTGGTGCAGCGTCACCTGCGCATCGGTTACAACCGCGCTGCGCGCCTGATCGAGCAGATGGAGCGTGCCGGCCTCGTGTCGGCGATGGGCAGCAATGGCAACCGGGAAGTGATCGTCCCGGCCAAGGAGGGCGAATGAGATTTTCCGGACTGCGCGTTGGCGCATTGGGGCGCGGGGCGAGCATGATCGTGTTGCTGGCCACGGCAGCACTTGCACAGGCCGCGGACGGTGTCGCTCAACTGCGCAGTTTCGTCGCCGAGGTGCGCAGCGCCGAGGGCGAGTTCGAGCAGGTGGTGAGCGCACGCTCCGGGCGTCGGCCGCAGCAGGCGGCGGGCAGCTTTGCCTACGCACGGCCGGGGAAGTTCCACTGGGAGTATGTCCAGC
The DNA here is from genome assembly GCF_029588855.1 of Thauera mechernichensis. Lineage (NCBI taxonomy): Bacteria > Pseudomonadati > Pseudomonadota > Betaproteobacteria > Rhodocyclales > Zoogloeaceae > Thauera > Thauera mechernichensis. The sequence continues at coordinate 77,228 of NZ_JARQZE010000004.1, forward strand.
CCTACCGGCAAGTGCTGGTTGGCGATGGCAGCGCCTTGTGGACCTGGGATCCCGATCTCAATCAGGTCACCGTGCGCGCGATCGGCGACGCGCTGGGGGCGACGCCTGCCGCCATCCTGTTCGGTAGCGGCGAGCTCGACGACAGTTTCGAGCTGGGCGACGGCGGTGTGCATGACGGGGTCGCCTGGGTCGATGCACGCCCCTTGCGCAGCGACAGTGGTTTCGAGGCCTTGCGCATCGGCATGGCCGACGGCCAACTGCGTGAGATGGAAATGCGCGACAACTTTGGCCAGACTACCTCGATCCGTTTCACTCGGCTGCGTACGAATCCTGTGCTTGCCGACGACCGTTTCCGCTTCAGCGTGCCCGCTGGTGCCGACCTGATCGGCGAGGCACCCGCGGAGGCAGCCGGCAGGCAGGGGGCGGCACCGCGTTGATCACCCGTCGAGCGTGCACACGGGGGATGCACGCCACCCCGGTGGCGCTACCTATTCGCTGAGGATGCCGATGGCCGACCTGTTCGACACCATTGAGCCGCCACGCGTGCCGCTCGCTGAGCGCATGCGCCCGCGCAGCCTGGACGAGGTGGCAGGCCAGGCTCACCTGCTGGGGCCGGGCAAGCCGCTGCGGCTTGCTTTCGAGTCCGGTCGTCCGCACTCGATGATCCTGTGGGGGCCGCCGGGGGTGGGCAAGACGACGCTTGCGCGCTTGATGGCGCTGGGCTTCGATGCCGAATTCATTGCCTTGTCGGCGGTGTTCTCCGGGGTCAAGGAGATCCGTGAAGCGATCCAGCAGGCGCAGGCTGCCAAGGCCCGTGGCCGCCACACCCTGCTGTTCGTCGATGAGGTGCATCGTTTCAACAAGGGTCAGCAGGACGCCTTCCTGCCATACGTCGAGCAAGGTCTGGTCACCTTCATCGGCGCCACGACCGAGAACCCGTCCTTCGAGGTCAATTCGGCACTGCTGTCGCGAGCAGCCGTCTATGTGCTCGAGGCTCTCGATGCGGAGGCAATGGAGAGGCTGTTCGAGCGCGCGCGTACGTTGGCCTGCCCGGAACTCGAGTTCGAGCCTGCAGCGCGCGAACGCCTGATCGGCTTTGCCGATGGTGACGCGCGGCGGTTGATGAACCTGATCGAGCAGTTGCAGGTCGCCGCCGAGACGGCGGGCCTGGGCGCGGTGACGCCAGCCTTTGTCGACCAGGCGCTGGCACGCAACCTGCGCCGGTTCGACAAGGGTGGCGAGGCCTTCTATGACCAGATCTCGGCCCTGCACAAGTCCGTGCGCGGCTCGGATCCGGACGCATCGCTCTACTGGTTGTGTCGGATGCTGGACGGCGGTGCCGATCCGCTCTACCTGGGGCGCAGGTTGATCCGCATGGCGGTCGAAGACATTGGCCTGGCTGACCCGCGCGCGCTGGAGATGGCGCTCAGTGCGGTAGCTACCTATGAGCGTCTGGGCTCGCCGGAGGGAGAGCTCGCGCTCGCACAGGCAACGATCTTCCTCGCCTGTGCGGCAAAGTCGAATGCGGCGTACAAGGCCTATAACGCTGCGCGCGCCTTTGTAGCCAAGGATGCATCCCGGCCTGTACCCCTGCACCTGCGCAATGCACCCACCAAGCTCATGAAGTCGCTCGACTACGGCAAGGCCTATCGCTATGCCCATGACGAGCCCGACGCCTACGCTGCCGGCGAACGATATCTCCCCGATGGGATGGATCCGCCCGGCTGGTACCAGCCCACGCCGCGTGGCATGGAAGGCCGGATAGCCGAGAAGCTTGCACGCCTGCGCGATCTCGACGCTGCTGCGCAATCGGCCGTCGGTACACGCCCGGAGCATGGCGTGAAACGGGCTGATCGAGCGATGTCCGTTTCACGCCACGTCCCGCATGGACCAGGCGATGTGGGCGATCAGGGCGACGAGGGGGCTCAGTGAGGCAGGGGGTGGTCGGCCATGAAGCGCTCGCAGACCTTGGCTGCGCGGCGCGCCTTTTCGACATCGCCGCGCGCGTTTGCGCGCTCGATCAGTTCGACCATGAACTGGGTCAGCACCATCACACCTTCTGGGGTCTGCACGAGGCCACATACCACCTGGGCCGCTGCGACGTCGGGTATGTCCTCGTGTTCGGCGATCAGGGCGACCTCGTCATCGGTTACGTCGCAATAGTCAAGGCAGTCACGAATCGATAGCATGCCGTACTCCTCCAAGGTTGTGCCGTCTGACGCGGCTTGGTTTCTCTTACAAGGTTAATTGACCGGCTGCGTTTTGCAAGTTCAATTTACGTAGCGTCAACTTCTCAAGTTATTGATTGGAAAAACTAATTTTTGCACTGCGACATCAGTTCAGTGCGCCGTGAAAAGTCTTGATTAGCTTGGTGTTAAAGCGCTTTCCGTGTGATGGAACGTGAGCTTTCGTCGCCATGCAGCTGATTACAGAAACAAACAGGAATTGCCCGATGCTCGATATCCAGCTTCTCCGCAACCAGATCGACAGTGTTGCCGCCCGCCTTGCCACACGCGGCCTCGTCCTTGACCTAGCCGGCTTCCAGGCCCTTGAGGACGAACGCAAGGCCTTGCAGACCCGTACGCAGGAACTACAGGCCCGGCGCAACGCGCTCTCCAAACAGATCGGCATGCTCAAGGGCAAGGGCGAGGACGCGACGGCGGTCATGGCCGAGGTCGGTCAGCTCGGCGAGGAGCTCAAAGCCTGCGAGCAGGCGCTTCCCGGACTGCTCGAACGCATCAACGACTTCGCCTCGCGCCTGCCGAACCTGCCTCAGGCCGATGTGCCGGTGGGAGAGGACGAGTCCGGCAACGTCGAAGTCCGGCGCTGGGGCAATCCGCGCCAGTTCGACTTCGAGCTGCGCGACCATGTAGACCTCGGTGCGCCGCTCGGCCTCGAGTTCGACACCGGCGCCAGGCTGTCGGGGTCGCGCTTTGCCTTCCTGCGCGGTCCGATCGCGCGCCTGCATCGCGCCCTCGCACAGTTCATGCTGGATACGCACACGCTCGAGCACGGCTACACCGAGTGCTACACGCCCTACATCGTCAATCGCGAGGCGCTTTACGGTACCGGCCAGTTGCCCAAGTTCAAGGAGGATCTGTTCTGGGTGCTGCGCGGAGGTGACGAGGAGGGGCTGGAGCAGTACCTGATCCCAACCGCCGAGATCACGCTCACAAACAGCGTGCGCGAGGAGGTGTTGACGCTCGACCAATTGCCCATCCGCCTGACTGCGCACAGCCCGTGCTTCCGTTCCGAGGCGGGCAGTGGCGGGCGCGACGTGCGCGGCATGATCCGCCAGCACCAGTTCGACAAGGTGGAAATGGTGCAGATCGTCGAGCCGGCCAAGAGCGACGAGGCGCTCGAGCAGATGGTCGGTCATGCCGAAGCCATCCTGAAGAAGCTCGAGCTGCCCTACCGTGTCATCACTCTGTGCACCGGCGACATGGGCTTCTCGGCAGCAAGGACCTACGACCTCGAGGTCTGGCTACCGGCCCAGAATACCTATCGCGAGATCTCGAGCTGCTCGAACTGCGAGGCCTTCCAGGCGCGGCGCATGCAGGCGCGCTTCAAGAACGCCCAGGGCAAGAACGAACTGGTGCATACGCTCAATGGTTCGGGCCTGGCCGTGGGGCGCACCCTGGTGGCGGTGCTCGAGAACCACCAGCAGGCTGATGGCTCGATCCTTATCCCGGCCGCGCTGCGCCCCTACATGGGCGGTGTCGAGCGCATCGAAGCGCCGCTCTGACAGCGATCCGCACTACGGCCCGCGCCAGCGCCCATTCAGGCGGCTGCCGCGGGGCGCACGTTGCGGCGTTCGCTCCAGTCGTGGAAGCTCTCCAGCAGCGACAGCAGCGCCGGCACGAAGAACAGCACCAGCAGGGCGGAGAAGCCTAGCCCGAAGGCAATCGAGGTCGCCATCGGGATCAGGAACTGGGCCTGCAGCGAGCGCTCGAAGAGCAACGGCGTCAGCCCGCCGATGGTGGTGAGCGAGGTCAGCAGTACGGCGCGTAGACGGCCGCAGGACGCGCCGACCAGGGCGTCCTGCAGGGCGGCTCCCTTGTGGTGCAATTCCTTGAACAGCGTCACCAGGATGATCGAGTTGTTCACCACGATGCCGGCCAGGCCGAACAAGCCGAACATCGACAGGATGGTGAGATCGATGTCGAGCAGCCAGTGGCCGAAGATGGCGCCGGCGAGTCCGAGCGGGATGGCGGACATCACCACCAGCGGCCAGCTCCAGGACGAGAACGACCACACCAGCACCAGGTAGATCAAGCCGAGCCCGATCACCAGCCCGGTCTGCATATCCGCCATGGTTTCGCGCTGGTCGGCCGAGCGCCCTTCGAAGCTGTACTCGATGCCATAGCGGGCAGCCAGGCCCGGAAGGGCGTCGCGGGCCAGTTCGGCCTGAATCGCATTCGCGTTGTTCACCTCGCTATCGACTGCGCCCGACACCTCCACCGCGAGCCGCCCCTGGGCATGGCGCAGGGCCTCGAAGCCGCGCCTTGACTCCCAGCTCGCTACCGTCCCGAGCGGGGCGAAACGGCCGTCAGGCAGGCTGACGGTGATGCGATCGAAGACGTCGAGCCGGCTGCGTTCGTCACGCGGAAGCATGACGCGGACCTCGAGTTCGTCGCGGCCGACCTGAACGAGTTGGGCGAGCGCACCATCGAAGGCGGCGCGCAGCTGGCGACCCAGGCTCTCGGTGGTGAGGCCGAGCGCTTCGCCTGCCGGGGTGAGTCGATAGACCAGCTGCTCGCGGCCGAAGGGCATGTCGTCCTCGGTCTCGCTCACCCCCGGCAGGCTCTTGAGGGTTTCCGCAAGCTCCAGTGCCGCGCGCTTGAGCGCATCGGCATCGTCGCCGGTGAGGCGGATGTTCAGGTCGCGGCCGGGTGGACCGGACTGGCGGGCCGTGAAAGTAAGCAGTTCGAGACCGGCAACCGGGGGCAGCTTGGCGCGCCAGGCGGCGAGGAAGCGCTCGTTGCGCACTTCCCGTGTGTCGGGCGGGGTGAGCTCGACCATGATGCCGGCGAGCTGATCGCCGCGTGCGCTCGAGCCCGCACCGCTGCTGATCGTGCCGCCCAGGCGCGCGACGGCCGTCTGCACCAGACCGCCGCCCAATTCCGCCTCGGCCTCGAACAGTGCGCGCTCGAGTTCGTTCAGGAAGGCTTCGGTGTGCTGGCGCGGCGTCCCGGCGACGAAGGTGGCGTTGGCGAACACCACTTGGCCCTCGGGGGAGGGGAAGAACACGAAGCCGATCCGTCCGCCGGCGATCAGGCCGACAGCCATCACCATCAAGCCGATACTGAGCGCGACCGTGGTGCCGCGCCAGGCCAGGCTGAGTTCGACCAGGCGGCGGAAGCGGCCGTCGCGAAAGCCGGCGAAGGAGCGGTCGAGCCGCTCGCGCAGACGGGAGTGGTGCAGCCCGGCCTCGCCGGCGAGCGCCATGCGCAGGTGGGCCGGCAGGATCAGGAAGCTCTCCAGCAGCGAGGCGATGATGACCATGATCATCACGAACGGAATGTCGCCAAGGATGTTGCCGATGATGCCGCCCACCATCATCAGGGGCAGGAAGGCGGCTACCGTGGTCAGCGACGCCGCCACCACCGGCCACAGCATCCGCCGTGCTCCGCCCAGCGCGGCCTGCGTCGGGCCTTCTCCCATCTGGCGGTGAGTGTCGGCGTCCTCGCTGACCACGATGGCGTCATCGACGATGATGCCCAGCGCCATGATGAGCGCGAACAGGCTCATCATGTTGATCGTGCCACCGAATGCGAACATCAGCCCGAGCGTGGCGAGGAAGGCGGTCGGAATGCCGATCATCACCCACAGCGCCACGCGTGCGGGGAGGAAGAAATAGAGCACCGCGACCACGAGCAGCAGCCCGGAAAGGCCGTTGCTCACGAGCAGGCCGATGCGGTCGCTGATCAGCTGCCATTGCGCATCGAACACTTCGAGCTGCACGCTCGGTGGCAGGGTGGGGCGGGTCTTCTCCAGCCAGTCGTCGAGCACGCGTGCAGCCTTGAGCGAATGTCCGCTCTCGCTGCGCTGCAATTGCAACTCGACCACGCTGTCGCCGCGCTCGAACAACGCGAGTTCGTTGCCGCGGGGCTCGCGAGTGAGGGTAGCAATCTCGCCCAGGCGGACCACACCGTCCTGATCGCTCAGCACCGGCAGGTTGGCGAAGGCCTCGGCGCTTCGGCGCTGCTCCAGGCCGCGTATCTCTCGTGCGCCGTCGATCTCGCCGGCAATGCCCGCTGGCACGTCGCGTGCGAGCTGACCGATCCGCTCGCCGACCTCGACAAGGGACAGTCCCAGGCTCTCGAGTGCCGCCGAGGGCACCTCGATTGCAATGCGTTCTTCCGGCAGGCCGGTGATGGTGACGCGGTCTATGCCGGCGGCCAGCAGCTCGCTCTCGAACCGCCGCACCCAGGGCCGCAGCTCGTCTACGCTGTTGCCTCGTACCAGCAGGCGGGCGATCGGCTCATAGCGCGAGATGCGGCTGACCTCGGGGGTCTCGGCGTCGCGCGGCAGGTTGCGGAATTCATCTACGCGCTGGCGCACCTGGTCCAGCGCGAGCAGCGCGTCCGTCCCCTCGTTGAGCTCCAGTGTGATGCTCGAGATGCCTTGGGCAGACGTGGAGCTCATGCGCTTGAGGCCGTCGACCGTCTTCAGGCGTTCCTCCAGCGGCGTGGTGATCCCTGTTTCGACATCCTCGGCCGAGGCACCGGTCCAGATCACCCGCACCGAGATCACATCGAGCTCGAAGCTGGGGAAGAACTGCACGTTCATGCGTGTCAGGCCGATAGCGCCCAGTACGAAGGCGAGCAACATCAGCACATTGGCCGCCACCTTGTGGCCAGCCAGCATCTGCAGGACGCTGCTGTGCTTCATTGTGCCGTCCGTTCGACCACAGCCACGGCGAGGCCGTCGATGGCATGGGGCAGGTGGGTACTCAGAACCTGCATGCCGTTCGCGAGCGCGTCCCCACGCACGAGCAACTGAACCTGATCACCGCTTCGAAGCTCGCCGGCACGCGTGATGTTCAGCCCCCGCAGTCGCCCATTCTCGATCAGGTAGAGGCGGTCCCCACCATGCAAAGCCGTGGGTGGGATCGCGAAGATGTCGTTGGCCAGTGGGCGATCGAGGACCGCATTGACGAAGGCGCCCACCGGTACCCGGTCGGCATCCTCGATGCGCAGCAGCACATCCACGCCGCGCGCGTCGGCCTCACCGCTGATGCGTTCAAGGTGGGCGCGCAACGGGGTGGCGCCGAAATCGGCACGGGCATGCAGGTGCTCGCCGCGGGTGAGCGCTGCGCGCAGTTCCTCGGCGTAGAGCGCCGGTACGCGGGCGCGCAGGTAGAGTGCATCGGACGAATACAGGCTGAGCAGGGTCTGGCCGGCCTGCACCTGGTCGCCCGCAGCGACTTCCACCGTACCGATCCGCGCTGCGAAGGGCGCCACAACTTCACCGCGCTCGGCGTCGCGCATGGCCTCGGCGAGCTGCGTCTGCAGCTGTGCAAGGCGGGCAGGGTGCTCCGCGATCGCCTGTTGGCGCTGCGTCAGGGCGAGTTGTGCGCGGGCGCGTTCCTCGCGCGCCTGATCCACCGCGCTCTCCGCTCCCAGTCGTGCGTCCTTGAGGCGTTCGAGGCGGGTAAGCCTTGCGTCCGCCAATTGCACAAGGGTGCGCTCCTGTTCGAGGGCCTGCTGGTCGCTGCGATGGCGGATGCGTTCGCGCTCCAGGTCTGCCTTCGCACGTTCGAGGCGCGGGGCGAGGTCACGCGGGTCGAGCCGGGCGAGCACTGCGCCGGCTTCTACGCGGTCGCCGTCACGCACCCGCAGTTCGAGGATGCGGGCACTGACTGGCGCTGCCGCGCGCAAACGGTCGGGCGCCTCGACGCGGCCGTAGAGCACGAGCGTTGGATGCAGCGCCGCGGCCTGCAGCGTGTGGGTCTCGACCTGCCAGACTCTCTCGCGGGTTTCGACGGCAGGTGCGCTTGGACGGGTAGCGCGCAGACCGATGAAACCGGCAACGGCAAGCGCGATGATCAGCAACGGAAGCAAACGGCGCATTCGACAAGGCCTTGGGTGCAGCGGGGCTGCATGTTTATCAGTTTTTGCTAATTATACGGCCGATGGGGCCTGCCGCCGCAGTGCCGGCGTCTGTTTGCGCCAGCGTCAGTCGGTCAGCCAGTCGGCTTCCCAGCGCGCAAGCTCGGGCAGGTGGCGCTCCGCACTGGCGCCGAGTTCGTTGTCGAGCTGCTCGATCAAGGTGCGCACACGCGCGTCGAGTGCTTCGGGCAGCATCGGTATGAACTCGACGATCAGGTCGCCGGCAGTGCGCCCCGCACGTGCCGGGAAGCCCGCCCCTTCGACGCGCAACTGGCGGCAATGAGCAAGGCCCGCATCGAGCGTCACGCTACGCATGCCCGCGGGGTGCGGGATGCGCAGGCTGCCGCCGACCAGCATGCGAAGTGCACTGACCGGGCGCTGCACGACGAGGTTCCTGCCTTCGCGGCGGAAGATGCGGTGTGGGCTGAGCCTGACTCTCAGGCGCAGATCGCCACGCGGGTGGCTGGGGTCGGCATGCGGCTCGCCCTCGCCGGCAAGGCGCAGCGTATCGTCGTCAACCAGCCCGGGTGGCAGTGTGACTTCCAGCCAGCGTTCGCCGACCTGCTCGCCACTGCCGCCACAAGCCCTGCACGCGCGCGTGCGCGTATAGCCGCGCCCGTCACAGGCGTCGCAGTGCACGAGCCCCTGCGCAGTGCGCAGGCGCCCCGAGCCATGGCAGAGGGCGCACACCTGGCTGACGCTGACCTCTTCGGTGCCGCTGCCATTGCAATGCGCACAGGGCAGGGGGCTGCGAACGCATATCGCCCTCGCGCCGCCGGCGAAGGCTTCCTCGAAGCTGATCTCGAGCGTTTCCCAGCGGTCGGCGCCGCGCTCCGTTGCCCGTTGCTGCGCGCGCTCGGCCGCCGCGGTCGCGGCCGTTTCGACATCGGCGTCCGTGTCCTCGAGCAAGGCTTCGAGCAGGGCGTCATGCGCACGCCGAAGCGCCTTGAAGTGCTCGACGGCATCCGGAGCGGGATTGCGGTCCGGGTGCCATTGCATCGCCAACTGGCGGAAGGCGCGCTTGATCTGGGCGCGCGAGGCGCCAGGCTGCAGGCCGAGCAGGTGATGGGCGTCGGGCATTTCGGGGCGTATGGGATAAAGGCGACAGCTTAACCGAGCGCCCTTCAGCGCGCAGGAATGAAAAAGGCCCGGTCGATTGACCGGGCCTTTTTTGGCTGTCTGGCGCGCCCGGAAGGATTCGAACCTCCTACCCCCTGGTTCGTAGCCAGGTACTCTATCCAGATGAGCTACGGGCGCGTTGCCGATATCGTTTAGAGCCCGAAGTCGGAAGGCTTGTTTGGCGCGCCCGGAAGGATTCGAACCTCCTACCCCCTGGTTCGTAGCCAGGTACTCTATCCAGATGAGCTACGGGCGCTTTGTGCTGCACTGCGAAGGAGCGGCATTATATCTTTTGCTGCCGCAACTTCAACTGTTTTTTGGCGGAGAGGGTGGGATTCGAACCCACGGTAGGCTCGCACCTACGCCTGATTTCGAGTCAGGTACATTCGACCACTCTGCCACCTCTCCGCTCGAAGGTCGGCATTATAGTGAATCCGCAGAAAAAGTGAACGCTTTTTTTAGCGGACCGCTTCAGGTCGCGCGTGGCAGCATTTCCTCATATGCGCGGACGGCTTCGGCGGCGTACATGAGGGCAGGGCCGCCGCCCATGTAGGTGCATACCCCCAGCGTCTCCATGAACTGCTCGCGGCTCACACCGAGCCGGATCAGCGCCTTGACATGGAAGCCGACGCAGGCGTCGCAGCGCTGGGTGACGGCGATCGCAAGCGCAATCAGTTCCTTCTGCAGCTCGCTCAGCGCGCCGTCCTGCAAGGCGCCCTTGGCCATCGTGCCGAAGCCCTGCATCGTCTCGGGCGTTTCCTTTCGCAGCGTGGCGAGGGCCTTGGACACGTCGGTGGTGATCTGGACAAAGGACTTGGACATTACATGCATTCCAGTAGTTAATGGAATGCTTATATTAACGTCTTGCGCTTGGGTGTGTCATTGCCCTTGCCGATTGGCCGATCAGGTGTCCTGATCGGCACTACCCGCAGGCGGCAATGCGTTTGTCGCGCTCGATCAGGGCGTAGGCCGAATGGTTGTGGATCGACTCGAAATTCTCCGACTCGACGACGTAGGCATCGATGCGGGGTTCGCGCTGGAGTTGGGCGGCGACGTCGCGCACCATGTCCTCGACGAATTTCGGGTTGTCGTAGGCACGTTCGGTGACCCACTTCTCGTCAGGCCGCTTGAGCAGGCCGAACAACTCGCACGATGCCTGGGACTCGACCAGCTGGACCATTTCCTCGATCCACAGGTGGTCGTTGAGGACCGCGTTCACGGTGACGTGCGAGCGCTGGTTGTGGGCGCCGTACTCCGAGATCTTCTTCGAACAGGGGCACAGGCTGGTGACAGGCACCACCACCTTCATCGAGAACTCGTAATGGCCACCCTCGCGGATCGAGCCGATAAAGCACACTTCGTAGTCCATCAGGCTCTTCACACCGGACACCGGCGCGGTCTTGTTGATGAAGTACGGGAAGCTCATCTCGACGTGGCCGGTCTCGGCCTCGAGGCGCTCGACCATCGCACGCAGCATGGGCTCGAAGGACTCCACCGAGATCTCGCGCTCGTTGTCGTTGAGGATCTCGACGAAGCGCGACATGTGGGTGCCCTTGAAGTTGTGGGGCAGGCCGACGTACATGTTGAAGCTCGCCACCGTGTGCTGCACGCCGCCCGCCTTGTCGGCGACTTTCACCGGGTGGCGGATCGACTTGATCCCGACCTTGTTGATCGCGATCTGGCGGCTGTCCGCGCTGCTCTGGACGTCGGGCATGGCGAGATCGATGGGGTCGTTCATTGGCGTTTCTCTCGTTTCATGGTGATCGGGCCAGGTGCAAACGAGTTGCACCTGGCCCGAATCTTAGCTTTCCCGACAAAAATGCTCAACTTTTGGTGGTGGCGTCAATGTCCAGGCTGTGCTGGATGCGCGCGAGGATACCGTCGCGGTCGAGTCCGACCGAGGCCAGCAGTTGGGCCTGGTCGCCGTGGTCGATGAAGCGGTCGGGGAGGCCCAGGCGCAGCATGCGTGGTCGCGCTGCCAGGCCGTCGACGACGCGAGCCACTTCGCTGCCGGCGCCGCCGATGAGCGCGTTCTCCTCGAGCGTGACGAGCAGATCGTGGTCGGCGGCCAGGCGCGCAACGAGCGCTTCGTCCAGGGGCTTGATGAAGCGCATGTTGGCGACCGTGGCATCGATCTGCGCGCCCACGTCGAGCGCAACGCCGACCATGCTGCCGAACGCGAGCAGGGCGACGCGCCGGCCTTCGCGCACGACCTCGCCCTTGCCGATCGGGAGCGCCTGCATGCGCGCCTGAGGTGCGACGCCGGTGCCGCCGCCGCGCGGGTAGCGCACCGCCGACGGCCCGGGGTGGCTGACGGCGGTGTACAGCATCTGCCTGCATTCATCCTCGTTGGAGGGCGCCATCACGACCATATTCGGGATGCAGGTGAGATAGGAGAGGTCGAACGCGCCGTGGTGGGTGGCGCCATCGGCACCGACCAGGCCTCCGCGGTCGATCGCGAACACCACTTGCAGGTTCTGCAGGGCGACATCGTGGATCAATTGGTCGTAGGCGCGCTGCAGGAAGGTCGAGTAGATCGCCACCACGGGTACGAAGCCCTCGCAGGCCAGCCCGGCGGCGAAGGTGACGGCATGCTGCTCCGCGATACCGACGTCGAAGTAGCGGTCCGGGTGCTCCTGGGCAAAGCGCACCAGGCCCGAGCCTTCCCGCATCGCCGGGGTGATGCCGACGATGCGCGGGTCGGCCTTTGCCATGTCGCACAGCCAGTCGCCGAATACCTGGGTGTAGGTCAGCTTGCCGCCGCCCTTGCCGGTCTCGATGCCCGCCGTGTGGTCGAACTTGGAGACGCCGTGGTAGAGGATGGGGTCGGCTTCGGCGAGCTTGTAGCCCTGGCCCTTGCGCGTGATCACGTGCAGGAACTGCGGACCCTTGAGCTTTCTAAGGTTCTGCAGTGTGGGGATGAGGGCATCGAGGTCGTGGCCGTCGATCGGCCCGTAATAGTGAAAGCCGAACTCTTCGAACAGGGTGCCCGGGCTGATCATGCCCTTGGCGTACTCCTCGACCTTGCGTGCAAGCTCGGCGACCGGCGGTGCGATGCCCAGCACCTTTTCGCCGACTCTGCGCGCGGTGTTGTAGGTCGAGCCCGACAGCATGCGCGCGAGGATCTTGGTCAGCGCGCCAACGGGAGGAGAGATCGACATCTCGTTGTCGTTGAGGATGACCAGCAGGTTCAGGTCGTCCATGTCGCCGGCATTGTTGAGGGCCTCGAAGGCCATCCCGGCGGACATCGCGCCATCGCCGATCACGGCGATCGCGTGGCGGTCCTCCTTGCGCGCCCGTGCTGCGACCGCCATGCCGAGCGCGGCCGAGATCGAGGTCGACGAATGCGCCGTGCCGAAGGTGTCGTACTCGCTTTCGCAGCGGCGCGGGAAGCCGGAGATGCCACCCCAGTGGCGTAGCCCGCCCATCGCCTCGCGGCGGCCGGTAAGCACCTTGTGGCCGTAGGTCTGGTGGCCGACGTCCCAGACGATGCGGTCATGAGGCGTGTTGAACACGTGATGGAGCGCGATCGTCAGCTCGACAGTGCCGAGATTGGACGACAGGTGGCCGCCCGTGCGCGATACCGACTCGATCAGGAAGGCGCGCAGTTCGTCGGCGAGGGTCGTCAGCTCCCTGCGCTCGAGTGCGCGCACGTCGGCGGGGGAGGAGATGCGTTCCAGGTGGGGGTAGGGGGCCATGGGATCCGGCGTTCCTTGCATGTTGTTTCGGGCTTCGCAGCGACTTCAGAAGGCGCGATGCACGATGTAGTCGGCGAGCTGGGACAGGCGGCCGGCGCCCGTACCAAAAGGGGCCAGCGTGCGCTGCGCGTCGGCGAGCATGTCCTCGGCGAGGCGGCGGGCCTCGGTACGGCCGAGCAGGCTCACATAGGTCGGCTTGTCGTTGTCGGCGTCCTTGCCGGCCGTCTTGCCCAGCGTGGCAGTGTCAGCTTCGGCGTCGAGGATGTCGTCGACGACCTGAAACAGCAGCCCGATCACTTTGCCATAGTGGTCCAGGCGGCCAAGGTCTGCCGCCGACAGGCGGCCTCCTGCGCGAGCGCCCAGCAGCACGGCGGCGCGGATCAGCGCGCCGGTCTTGTGTACATGCATGAACTCGAGCTCCTCGCGCGTCAGCTGCACGCCGACCGATGCAAGGTCGATGGCCTGGCCGCCTGCCATGCCGCGCGACCCCGAGGCGAGCGCGAGCTGGGCGAGCATCTCCACCCGCACCGCTGGCTCGAGCCCGGGAATGTTGTCGGCGAGCGTCTGGAAGGCGAGCGTCTGCAGGGCGTCGCCAGCAAGCAGCGCCGTCGCTTCGTCGTACTCGACGTGCACCGTGGGCTTGCCACGGCGCAGGACATCGTCGTCCATGCACGGCAAGTCGTCATGAACGAGCGAGTAGGCATGGATGAGTTCGACCGCACAGGCGACGCGATCCAGGTGGCGGGCGTCTGCGCCGGCGAGTTCGCCTGCCGCATGTGCAAGCAGGGGGCGTACCCGCTTGCCGCCGCCGAGCACCGCGTAGCGCATGGCGGAATGCAGGCGCGCCGGGGCGATCGTGGCCTCGGGCAACACCTCGGCCAGGGCCGTCTCCGTGCGTGCCTGGATGCCTGCCATCCAGTCGCGGAAGTCTCCACCCTTGTGCGTATCGATCATTGTTCGCCCCCGACGGCCTTGGTGCCTGGCGCCCCGGCGTCGAAATCGACCAGGGCATCACCTTCGAGCTGCCGCACGCGCTGTTCGGCGTCGGCAAGCGTGCCCTGACAATAACGCAGCAGGCTTACGCCACGCTGATAGCGCACGAGGGATTCCTCCAGTGGAAGCTTGCCCGCTTCCATCTCCTGGACGATGGCTTCGAGTTCCGAAACCGCGGCTTCGAAGGACTTGGGGGCGGGTGCCGACTTTGGCATGGATGAATATCTGCGCGGCAAAAGCCGGAAAATAACCGATCGCAGGTCTGGCGGTCAAACAACGGCTGGCTTACACTAACTCGTTTATTTTTCCGGATTTCTTGTCCGCAAGAGGAGGTTCGGGGATGTCCGACATCGCTTCCAAGGCTCAATTGGCCCAGGCTGCCTCCCAACTGCCTGTTTCCTGGTACTTCGACGAGAAGGTTTTCGAACTGGAGAAGAAGCTCCTCTTCGATGCCGGTCCGGGGTACGTCGGCCATGAGCTGATGGTTCCCGAGGTCGGCAACTACCGTTCGCTGGAGTGGCTTGACCACGCCAAGCTGCTGTTCCGCACCGAGCGCGGCGTGCACCAGATGTCCAACATCTGCCGCCACCGCCAGGCCATCATGCTGCAGGGCAGTGGCACGACCGAGCACGTCGTCTGCCCGGTTCATCGGTGGACCTACAACCAGCAGGGCGAACTCATCGGCGCTCCACACTTCGCGCAAAAGCCCTGCCTGGGTCTCAAGCGCGACGGTCTGGAGAGCTGGCACGGGCTGCTCTTCAAAGGGCCGCGCTCGGCCAATGAAGACCTGGCCGGCATGAAGGTCGCGCCCCAGCTCGACTTTTCCGGCTACAAGCTCGATCGGGTCGAGATTCATCAGTGCAACTACAACTGGAAGACCTTCATCGAGGTCTATCTCGAGGACTACCACGTCGTGCCCTTCCATCCCGGCCTGGGCAACTTCGTGACCTGCGACGACCTCAGCTGGCAGTTCGGTGACTGGTATTCGGTGCAGCAGGTCGGCATCACCTCCCTCGCCAAGCCGGGCTCGGCCACCTATGCCAAGTGGCACAAGGCGGTACTCGAGTACTACGGCGAGAAGAAGCCTGAGCACGGCGCGATCTGGCTGACCTACTACCCCAACATCATGGTGGAGTGGTATCCGCATGTGCTCGTGGTCAGTACCCTGATCCCGACCGACGTGGACAAGACCACCAACGTCGTGGAGTTCTACTACCCCGAGGATATCGTCGAGTTCGAGCGCGAGTTCGTGGAGGCGGAGCAGGCGGCCTACATGGAAACTGCGATCGAGGACGATGACATCGCCGAGCGTATGGATCGTGGTCGGCTGGCACTGCTCAAGGAAGGCCGCAACGAAGTCGGGCCGTACCAGTCGCCCTTCGAGGACGGCATGCAGCACTTCCACGAGTTCTACCGCCGCATCATGGCGGAACACATCGGCGCCTAGGCGCGACCGGGCCCGATGGCCTCATGAATAAAGCAGAAACCCTCGCTTTGCGGCGAGGGTTTCTGCTTGATGCCTGCCCGCTTTCAGCGTGCGTCCTGCAATTCCCTGGGCAGCGGGAAGGTCACCTTCTCGGGGACGCCGTCGAGATTGCGGACGGCGCCGCCGCTGAGCGCCTTGAGGCGTGCGATGACTTCCTCGACCAGCACCTCCGGCGCCGAGGCGCCTGCCGTAACGCCGATACGGCGCTTGCCTTCGATCCAGGCCGGATCGATGCCGGCCGCGTTGTCCACCAGGTAGGCGGGCACGCCGCGAAGCTCGGCCACTTCCCGCAGGCGGTTGGAGTTGGAGCTGTTCTTCGAACCCACCACGAACACCACGTCCGCATACGGAGTCATGAACTTCACCGCATCCTGGCGGTTCTGGGTGGCGTAGCAGATGTCGTCCTTCTTCGGGCCGGCGATGTTCGGAAAGCGCGCACGCAGGGCGTTGACGATGGTTGCCGCATCATCGACCGACAGCGTGGTCTGGGTGACATAAGCCAGCAGCTCCGGATTCGCCACTTGCAGCGCGGCGACGTCCTCGGGTGTTTCGACAAGGTGGATGCCGGTCGCGACCTGGCCCATCGTGCCTTCGACCTCGGGGTGGCCCTTGTGGCCGATCATGATGATCTCGCGGCCCTGCTCACGCATGCGGGTGACCTCGATGTGCACCTTGGTGACCAGCGGGCAGGTGGCATCGAACACGCGCAAGCCGCGCTTCTCCGCCTCTTCGCGCACCGCCAGCGACACCCCATGTGCGGAAAAGATCACCGTATTGCCGCTCGGTACCTCATCGAGCTCATCGACGAACACTGCACCCTTGTTGCGCAGATCGTCGACCACGAACTTGTTATGCACGACCTCATGGCGGACATAGATGGGGGCGCCGAAGCGCGTGAGCGCACGCTCTACGATCTCGATCGCGCGTTCCACGCCGGCGCAGAAGCCGCGCGGGTTGGCCAGCAGGATTTCCTTGTCGCTCATTGTTGTCTCTGTGTGGGGCAGGGTGGGGCAGGGTGTGGTCAGAGGATACCGATGACCTCGACCTCGAAGTGGATGTGCTTGCCCGCGAGCGGATGGTTGAAGTCGATGAGCGCCGACTGGTCGTCGATCTCGCGCACCAGGCCGGAGTAGCGCGAGCCGTCGGGCGCGGTGAACTCCATGATGCTCATGGCTTCGATGTCCTCGTCGGGCATGTGCTCACGCTTGACGCGCTCGATCAGCTCGGCGCGGTGGGGGCCGAAGGCGTTCTCCGGCTCCAGCTCGAAGATGTGGCGGCTACCGGGCACCAGGCCGACGAGCAGCTTCTCCATGGCCGGCAGCATCTCGCCTGCGCCCAACTGTAGCGTCGCCGGCGTGGCGTTGAAGGTGCTGATCAGCGGTTGGCCGTTGGGCAGCGAGATGCGGTAGTGCAGGGTGACGAGGCTGTTGGCGTCGATGGTCTGGCTCAAGATCGGGCTCCGGGGCTTATTCAAGGCTGCTGCGCATGAGGGCTGCGGAGTTGTCCCCACAGCATCAGCACGACACCGACGGTGATCGCGGAGTCAGCCAGGTTGAACGCCGGCCAGCTCCAGCCGGCGTAATGAAAATGCAGGAAGTCGACGACCGCGCCATGGACGAGGCGGTCGTAAACGTTGCCCAGCGCACCGCCGATGATCAGGGCGAAGGCAGCGGGCAGGATCTTCTCGTGGCGGTGCTGGTACATCATCACCAGCAGCCAGGCGCTGATCACCAGGGCCAGGATGGTGAAAAACCAGCGCTGCCAGCCCCCGTGGTCGGCCAGGAAGCTGAACGCGGCGCCGGGATTGAATACCAGCACCAGGTCGAAGAAGCTCGTGATCGGGATGACCTGACCGTAATGCAGGTTTGCGAGCACGAGCTGCTTGGTGACCTGGTCGAGCACGCCGACCGCGGCTGCAAGCAGCAGCCACGGCAGCATCAGGAGGAGGGCGCTGCGTGTGCGGGGCGTGGTCATTGTGGCTGAGAGCTCAGGCATGGCTGCGGATTTCGCCTTCGCCGAACAGGTTGCTCACGCAGCGGCCGCACAGGCTCGGATGCTCGGCGTCGCTGCCGACGGAGTCGACGTAGTGCCAGCAGCGCTCGCACTTCTGCGCCCCGCTCGGCGTGGCGACGATGCGCTCGTCGTCGACGCTGGCCACCTCAGACAGGTGTGCGCCCGAGGTCATGGTGACGAAGCGCAGGTCTTCACCCAGGCTGGCCAGTGCGGCGAACTTGTCGGCCGTGAGCGCAAGCTCGAGTTCGGCTTGCAGCGAGGCGCCCACCTTGCCTTCGGTGCGCAGGGCTTCGATCACCTTGAGGCCTTCGCTGCGGACGCCCCGAATGATCTCCCAGCGTGCGATGAGCCCGGCCTCGCCCTCTTGCGCGGGCAGGGCGTGGAAGCTGTGCAGCATCACGCTGTCGGCCTCCTCGCCCGCCCGGGCGGGGTTGAGGATGGCCCAGGCTTCCTCGGCAGTGAAGGAAAGGATCGGCGCCATCAGCTTGAGCAGCGTCTGGGTGACGTGCCACAGCGCTGTCTGCGCGGCACGGCGTGGCAGGCTGCCGGCCGCGGTGGTGTACAGGCGGTCCTTGAGGATGTCGAGGTAGAAGGCGCCGAGGTCCTCGGCACAGAACACCTGCAGGGCCTGCACCACGCGGTGGAACTCCATCTTCGCGTAGTCGGCCTCGGCCTGCTGTGCGAGCTGGCGGGTGAAGGCCAGCGCATAGCGGTCGATGTCCATCCACTGCTCGACCGGCACCGCATCGCTGGCGATGTCGAAGTCGGCGGTGTTGGCGAGCAGGAAGCGCAGCGTGTTGCGGATGCGGCGATAGACCTCGATCACGCGGTCAAGGATCTCCTTGGAGATCGACAGCTCGCCCGAGTAGTCGGTGGAGGCGACCCACAGGCGCAGGATCTCGGCGCCGAGCTTGCCGGTGACCTCTTGCGGAACGACCACGTTGCCGAGCGACTTGCTCATCTTGCGCCCGGCGCCATCCACCGCAAAGCCGTGCGTCAGCAGGCTGCGGTACGGTGCATGGCCGTCAATGGCGCAGCCGGTGAGCAGCGATGAATGGAACCAGCCGCGGTGCTGGTCCGAGCCTTCCAGGTACATGTCGGCACGCGGGCCTTCGGGGTGGCCGTCGTTGTGCGAGCCGCGTAGCACGTGCTTGTGCGTGGTGCCGGAGTCGAACCAGACGTCGAGGGTGTCGCTGATCTTGTCGTACTGTGCGGCCTCGGCGCCGAGCAGCTCTGCAGCGTCGAGCTTGAACCAGGCCTCGATGCCTTCCTGCTCCACACGCTTGGCAACCTCTTCCATCAGGTCGACCGTGCGCGGATGCAGCTCGCCGGTCTCCTTGTGCAGGAAGAAGGGGATCGGCACGCCCCAGTTACGCTGGCGCGAGATGCACCAGTCGGGTCGGTTGGCGATCATCGCGTGCAGGCGTGCCTGCCCCCAGCCGGGGTAGAACTTGGTGGCCTCCACGGCGCGTAGTGCGCGCTCGCGCAGCGTCGACCCGTCGGCGGCAGTCCGATCCATGCCGACGAACCACTGCGCGGTCGCGCGATAGACCAGCGGGGTCTTGTGGCGCCAGCAGTGCATGTAGCTGTGGGTGATCTTGCCGTTCGACAGCAGCGCGCCGACTTCGGCGAGCTTGTCGACGATGGCGGCGTTGGCCTTCCAGATGTTCATGCCGCCGAAGAAGGGCAGGTCGGGCACGTACTCGCCGCCACCCATCACCAGCGACAGGATCTCCTCGTTGCTGCGGCCATAGGCGCGCCACGAGTTGAAGTCGTCCACGCCGTGAGCGGGGGCCGAATGCACGATGCCGGTGCCGGCGTCCACGCCCACGTAGTCGGCCAGGTACACCGGCGATGCGCGGTCGTAGAAGGGGTGGCGGAACTCGATGCGGTCGAGCGCGGCGCCCTTCGCGGTAGCGACGATGCTGCCCTCGAGCTGATAGCGCTGCAGGGCGGATTCGACCAGTTCCTTGGCGAGCACCAGCAGACGATTACCCACATCTACCAGCGCGTAGTCGAACTCGGGATGAGCATTGAGTGCCTGGTTGGCGGGGATGGTCCACGGGGTGGTGGTCCAGATCACTGCGGCGGCGGGCTTGTCGAGCTTGGCCAGGCCGAAGGCGGCGGCAAGCTTGCCAGCGTCGGCCGCCGGGAAGGCGACGTCGATCGTCGGTGACTGCTTGTCGGCGTACTCGACCTCCGCCTCGGCCAGCGCCGAGCCGCAGTCGAAGCACCAGTTCACCGGCTTCAAGCCCTTGAAGACGTAGCCGTTCTTCGTCATCTCGGCGAGCGCGCGGATCTCGTTGGCTTCGTTGGCGAAATCCATCGTGCGGTAGGGATTGTCCCAGTCGCCGAGTACGCCCAGACGGATGAAGTCGGCCTTCTGGATCTCGATCTGCTCGGCGGCGTAAGCGCGGCACAGTTCGCGCACCTTGTCCGCAGGCAGGTTCTTGCCGTGGGTGACCTCGACCTTGTGCTCGATCGGCAGGCCGTGGCAGTCCCAGCCCGGCACGTAGGGCGCATCGAAGCCGGCGAGGGTCTTCGAGCGCACGATGATGTCCTTGAGGATCTTGTTCAGCGCATGGCCGATGTGCAGGCTGCCGTTGGCGTAGGGCGGGCCGTCGTGGAGCACGAACTTGGGCCGGCCGGCGCTGGCCTTGCGGATGCGCTGGTAGAGCTTGCTCTTTTGCCAGTCGGCGATCCAGTTCGGCTCGCGCTTGGGCAGGTCGCCGCGCATCGGGAAGGGGGTGTCGGGCAGGTTGAGTGTCTTGCGGTAGTCGGCCATGGCTGGAACTTGACTCTTGTGGGTTCTGTTGAGGGTGAGCAGCCTGGGCGCCGTCAGTCGCCCACCGCGGGGCGGTCTGCAAACCACTGGCGTGCCGCCTCGGAGTCGAGGGCGATCTGGGTCCGCAGGGCGTCGAGCGAGTCGAACTTCTGTTCGCTGCGCAGCTTGTGCAGGAAATGTACGCGAATGTGCGCACCGTAGCAGTTCTGCGACCACTCGAAGAGATGCACCTCGAGCCGGGCGCGGCCGCGCGCCGTTGCGGTAGGCCGTACGCCAATATTGGCGACGCCGAGGATGCGCTCTTCGGCCAGGCCCTCGACACTGACGACATAGACACCGGTCAGTGCGGGCCGGCGGTGCTTCATCTGGATGTTTGCGGTCGGGAAACCCAGCTGGCGGCCCAGCTTGTCGCCGTGGCTGACACGGCCGGCAATGCTGTAGGGGCGGCCGAGCAGGCGTGCGGCGTGGCCGAGGTCGTCTTCGAGGAGCGCATTGCGCACGGCCGAACTCGATACCCGCTCGTCGTCCACGCACAGGGTCGGCATTGACTCGACCCCGAAGCCATGGGTCACGCCCGCCTCCTGAAGCATCGCGAAGCTGCCCTGGCGGCGTGCGCCGAAGCGGAAATCGTCGCCAATGAACAGATGGCGCACGCCCAGTCCGCGCACCAGCGTGTCGTCAATGAAGCTCTGCGCCGACTGTGAGGCCAAGCGTGCGTCGAAGCGGCAGATGTAGGTGCGATCGACGCCTGCGGACTGCAGCAGCAGCAGTTTCTCGCGCAGCGAGGCCAGTCGTGCCGGTGCGTCGGCAGGGCTGAAGTACTCTCGCGGATGCGGCTCGAAGGTGAGCACCACCGCCGGCAGGCCGAGTGCACGAGCCTTTCCGGTCAGCAGCGAGAGCAGCGCCTGGTGACCGCGATGCACGCCATCGAAGTTGCCGATGGTGAGCACCGCAGGCGTATCGGCATGCTCGGGAATCCCGCGATGAACCTGCATAAGCGCCTGAAAAAGCCGCAATTATAGCGACAAAGCCCGCGTCTGCGGGCTTCGAGGCCAAGGCGCGGAGCGGACGGTCGAGCGCTGGCGCCGCGTTACCGACGACTCAGTCGAGGCGGGCGACGCGCGTCGGTGTGCTGGGTGCATGCTCCTGGAAGTAGCGCTTTATGCCGCGCATCAGCGCGTTGGCCATCTTTTCCTGGTAGGCCTCGTCGTTGAGCCGGCGCTCTTCCTGCGGGTTGCTGATGAAGGCGGTTTCGACCAGAACGGACGGAATGTCGGGCGCGCGCAGCACGGCAAAGCCGGCCTGCTCTACTTCGGGCTTGTGCAGCCGGTTCACCGTACCGAGCTCGCCAAGCATCGCCCGCCCGAGCTTGAAGCTGTCGTTGATCGTTGCCGTCTGCGACAGGTCGAGCAGGGTGCGGGCAATGTGGCCGTCCTGGCGTGCAAGGTTGACGCCGCCGACGAGGTCGGCGTCGTTTTCCTTCTGCGCCAGCCAGCGTGCGGCCGAGCTCGACGCGCCGCGCTCGGACAGCACATAGACCGAGCTGCCATTGGCTTCGGGGCGCACGAAGGCGTCAGCATGGATCGACACGAACAGGTCGGCGCGCACCCGGCGAGCGCGTGCGACGCGTTGATGCAGCGGTACGAAGTAGTCGCCGTCGCGCGTCAGCACTGCACGCATGCCGGGCTCGGCGTCGATCTTGCGCTTGAGGCGGCGCGCGATCGACAGCGTCACGTTCTTCTCGTAGCTGCCGCCGCGCCCGATCGCGCCCGGGTCCTCGCCGCCATGGCCGGGGTCGAGCACCACGGTGTAGAGGCGGTTCGCAGCAGGCTGCTTGGCTGGTTCGCGGCGCGCCGGCTCGCGGCCCTGCGCGCGCGCCACCGGCGTTGCATCCTTGCCGTCCTCGCCCATCGCAGCGTCCATCGGCGAGTCCTTGAGGATCAGCGCCATGAGCGGGTCGTGTTCTTCGGTGGGGTGGAGGTCGAGCACCAGTCGATGGCCGTAGTTGCCGACCGGAGCCAGGGTGAACACCTGCGGATTGATCGGCGCCTTCAGTTCGACGACCACGCGCACCACGCCCGGCCTGTTCTGGCCCGCCCGGATCTGGCGGATGTAGGGGTCGCTGTCGAGCACCTTCGACGGCAGGGACTGCAGCACGCTATCGAGGCGCACGCCTTCGAGGTCGACCACCAGACGGTCGGGGTCCTGCACGAGCATGTGGCTGAAGCGCAGCTCCGACGCACCTTCGAGGGTGATCCGCGTGTAAACGGGCGAAGGCCACACGCGCACCGCGACGAGGCTGGCCGGTGCGGCGTGGCCCACCGGACTGACCATGAGCGCGAGCGACGCACCTGCGAACTTGAGCAGTTGGCGCCGATTCAGGCCACGTACGCCGGCCGCGACCGCAGCGACCGCGTGGCCAGCATCGACCTGCCCGATCAATTCGTCCCGGGCACCGGGCCTGCACCCTGCAATGTGTTCCCCAGTTCGATCACGCATTTCCGCCCCGCATCCGTGTGTCCGCTGATCTCCGCAAAGCGCCCGTCGGCTTCGGTTCGAAGCTGGATTTCGAGGTCGGGGGAGGGGATGTAGGGGGCCGCCTTGTCGGGCCACTCCACGATGCACACGCCCCGTCCTTCGAAGTACTCGTCCAGCCCGGCGTCCAGATATTCTTCGGGCGAATTGAAGCGATAAAAATCAAAGTGATATAAGTCTAATCTAGAAACTACGTAAGGTTCAATCAAGGTGTATGTGGGGCTCTTCACCTTACCCTCGTGGCCGAGGGCGCGCAGCACGCCACGGGTGAGGGTGGTTTTGCCCATGCCGAGGTTGCCCTGCAGCCAGATCCGCAGGCCGGGCGCGAGTGCCGCCGCCAGTGCCGCGCCAAGTGCTTCGGTGTCGGCTTCCGCCGGCAAGTGCGCGTCCAGGCGGGCGCCGCTATCATCGGCAGCTTGATTCAACTCGATCATGGGAACCTCGTGGTGATGGCGTCAGGTCAGGGCAGGGACAGTGTGGCGGGGGCACCGGACATGTCGTCTGCGGCGGGCGCGCAGCCTGCCGCCGCGGTGTCGGGTTGGGGCCCGAGCGACGGGCTTGAATTTGTTGCGCAGATCAGACAGTGGGGGCGGGAGTTCGGCTTCAATGCGATCGGCGTGGGCGGAATCGACCTCACGGATGCCGAGCCGGGGCTGATGGCCTGGGTGGAGGCCGGCTTCCACGGCGACATGGATTATATGGCGCGACACGGCCTCAAGCGCGCGCGCGCAGCCGAGCTGGTGCCCGGTACCGTGCGCGTGATCAGTGCGCGCATGGACTACTGGCCCGCGGCTGCCGACGCCGGCGCGGCGCTTGCCGACCCGCAACGCGCCTATGTGTCGCGTTACGCATTGGGGCGCGATTACCACAAGGTGTTGCGCGCGCGCCTGCAAAAGCTCGCCGAGCGCATTGCCGCTGCCGTGCCGCACCAGTACCGCGTATTCACCGATTCCGCCCCGGTGCTGGAGGTGGAGCACGCCAGCCGCAACGGACTCGGATGGCGCGGCAAACATACCCTGCTGCTCGATCGCTCGGCGGGTTCGTGGTTCTTCCTCGGCGAGATCTTCACCGACCTGCCGCTGCCGGTGGACGAACGGCTCGAGCCGCACTGCGGCCGCTGCACGGCCTGCATCGACGCCTGTCCCACCGGCGCCATCGTCGCGCCCTATCGTGTCGATGCGCGGCGCTGCATCTCGTACCTGACCATCGAGTTGCAGGGCGCCATACCGGAAGCGCTGCGCCCGCAACTCGGCAACCGCATCTACGGCTGTGACGACTGCCAGCTCGCCTGCCCCTGGAACCGCTTCGCCCAACTCAGCTGCGAGCCCGACTTTGCGCCCCGGCATCGCCTCGACAGCGCCACGCTGGTCGAGCTCTTCGCCTGGTCGGCGGCCGACTTTGCTGAGCGCACGGCGGGCAGTCCGATCTACCGTATCGGCCACGAGCGTTGGTTGCGCAACATTGCCGTGGCCTTGGGCAATGCGCCGACCACCGCCGCTGTCCTCGCTGCCCTGCAGGCACGCGCGCAGGACGACAGCGCCATCGTGCGCGAGCATGTGGCCTGGGCACTGGATCGCCATGGCGGGGCGGCGAGGGGCTAGAATCTGCGGCCCTCTCGTCTGTGGCCCTCTCGTCTGTGGCCCTCTCGTCTGCAGTCCTCTTGTCTGCAACCCCCTCCCAGGAACCGCCGCGCCTCATGGAACAACACCTCGAACACCGCCTCGAGAAGCTCGAGACCAAGCTGATGGCTGCCGAGGATCTGCTCGACGAACTCAACCGCACGGTATGGCGGCAGCAGCAGGCGCTGGAACTGCAGCGCGAGCAGCTGCGCCAGCTTGCCCAGCAGGTCAAGACCATCCAGCCCGGCAACCCGCTGCGCCCCGAGGACGAGGTGCCGCCGCACTGGTAGAGGGCGTCAGGGTATGAGCGCGCCGGTTAGGCGGGCGAGGGTGTCGCCAAACGCGCTGGTCAGTACCACCAGCAGGGGCATCCCGTAGGCGAATGCGTACACTGCCAGCCTGATGCGCTGGTGCGCGCTGCGCAGCTCCAGAAAGTGGTCGCACACCAGCCGCAGCTTGACCGCCATGACCACGGCGACCATCACGGCAACGCCCAAGCCGGCATCTGCCCGTCCGCCCAGGCCGGCCCCTGCCACGCTCAGCAGCACCAGCAGCAGCCACGCCAGGTCGACCTTGCGTGTTTCGCTCATTGTCTCGGTCCCTTGGTCGGCATTGGGCTCATCGCAGCACATAGAACAGCGGGAAGATCATCAGCCACAGGATGTCCGTCGCGTGCCAGTAGCAGGCAAAGGCTTCCAGGCCACCATGCTCGGCCACCGTGTAGGCGCCCCCGGCGGTGCGTGCCATCACCCACAGCATGCCCAGCAGTCCCCAGAACACATGTACCAGATGGGTGAAGGTGAGGTAGTAGTAGGTCACCACGAACACCCCGGCGTTGCTGTCCAGCCCGTGGCTGAAGTTCCAGCGCAGTTCGAAGATCTTGATCAAGGGGTAGCCCAGCCCGAACACGAAACCGGCCAGCAACCAGCGCAGGCAGGCCGGCTTGCGCCCGGCGCGCATCGCATGCAGCGCGCGCGCCACGCACCAGCCACTGGTGAGCAGCATCAGCGTGTACCCGGTGCCTGCAGCAAGCGACAAGCGTCCCGGCCCAGCCTCGAATGCGTCCGGGTTGTGCGCGCGGGCGATGAAATACACCGCGAACAGCAGCGCGAACTCGGTCAGCTCGCAGAAGATGCCCACCCACATGGCCTTGCTGCCGGGGATGCGGCCGGCAACCGGTGCGGTGTGGTCAGAACGATCGGGGAAAGCGAGGGCGGCAGGCACGGCAGGGGCTCGGAGCAGGGTGAGGCGGCGCCAGGGCAACACGCCCCAGGCAGGATCACCAACTGATACGCTCAACGCTACCGCGCTGCCTTGATCCAGGGTAAATCCTCGCGGCCGGTGCCATACTGGCGGCCCGCGCCAAACCGGAGTCCAGACTCGTGAAGATCATTTCCCTGCTTGCCCTCGGAGCCGTCCTGCTGGCGCCGCTGGCGCAGGCCGAAACCGTCGGTAGCGTCGACACCGCCTTCAAGCTCATCGGTCGGAACCACCAGGTGGTCGTCGAGGTGTTCGATGATCCGAAGGTGAAAGGCGTGTCCTGCTACGTATCGCGCGCCCGCACGGGCGGCGTGAAGGGCACGTTGGGCCTGGCGGAAGACACTGCCGACGCCTCGGTGGCCTGCCGGCAAGTGGGCGAGATTTCGTTCGCCGAGCCGCTGCGCAGGCAGGAGGAGGTGTTCTCGCAGAGCGCGTCGATCCTGTTCAAGAAGATCCGCATCGTGCGCATGGTCGACAGCGCACGCAACACGCTGGTCTATCTCGTTTATAGCGACAAGCTGATCGACGGTAGCCCGCAGAACAACGTCACCGCGGTGCCTGTCCCGCAGGCCGTCGCCATTCCCGTGCGCTGAGCGCGCCGCGCGCGCAGCACACGGGCTGCCGCGCTTCAGGCCGCCGCCACCTCGGCGAGGCTGCACTTGGTGACGCCGAATTCGGTACGCACCAGCAAGGGGTAGCTCGCGCCGCTGAAACGGCCGAAGTGGCCGATGTTATAGCCGACCACGCAGCCGGCGATGTGGCCGATGCGCACACGCCGGCCGACACGGTAGCCAGCGCGGATCGCACGGTTGACGGCGTGCTCGACGCTGCCATGCCAGGGGTGAGGGCAGTTGCCGCTGCGTTTGCCCTCGATTACGGAGAGGGGCTGAGTGCTCATGATGACCTCTGTCAGGGGCCTGGGGGTTGGGCCTTCAAGACCCGTAACGGCCCGCCTCGGGCGGGCTTGATGCACTTTCCCGCAGTCCCTTGCGTGCAGCAGTGACGCCCGTCACGGCGCGGCGCAATCACTCCGCCTACGGCGCACTGCCGCTACCCGGTCGTGACCAGGCTCACACCCGCCGCTGGCTCAGCGCGCGCACTGCGCGGCCAGCCACCGCCCCTCGGTCTCGACGTCGAGATCGCCGCGCGTCGAGCGCATGCTCACGCGCGTGGTGAAGTGCTCCGCGGAGTGGACGCGTGCGCGGAAGTTGCCGGTTGCGCTCGGTCCGGTGCAGCTCAGCGTGCCCGTTACCGTGTTGCCCTGCCTGGTCACGTCGCTGAGCACGCAATTGCCCTCCACCTTGCCGGAGAAAACGTTGTCCTGGCGAGCCTGCTCAGGCGTGATGCAGGTGCGCGCCGTACCGTCCGCGCCCAGGCTGACACCCCGCTGCGCCATCTGCTGCTCGACGATGCGGCGGGTGTCGGCAGGCAGGTTCTTGAGCTGCTGCTGCAACTGCGCCATGTGCGCCGACATGTCCGGCAGGCCGCCCACACTCAGGTGGGTGGAGCGGAACTCCCACAGCCCGGGGCGGATGTTGTCCACGGCGTGGGAGGAGAGCGGGAGGCTGGCGAGCGCGAGGGCAAGCAGGGCGAACCGGTGGGACGTCATGACGGGGCTTCCTGGGAGGTACCTGGGCGGCAAAAGCCCGATTATCGCCGGCGAACACAGATGGCTCTAAAAATCCTGATTGCAGGTTGTTGCGGTGGTGCTGATCATGTGCGCTTTCGCCAGATGGTCAGCTCCGACAGGGTGTGCTGGTGTTTGCGCCGCGTCTCGCGGATCACGAAGGGCACGGCTTGCGGCCCCTGCACCAACTCGAAGTCGGCGGCGAGCAGTTCCTTCAGGCCGTCGAGCGTGGTGAAGGACTCGCCGTCCTTCTTGAAGCCACCGATCCACTCCTCGCGCTTGGTGTGTTCTTCCAGCCAGGTGTAGGGCGAGGCGAGCAGCAGCAGGCCGCCGGGGTTGAGGCGCCGCGGCACATCGGCGAGGAAGCGGCGCGGGCTGTACAGGCGGTCGATGAGGTTGGCGGCGAGGATGAGGTCGAAGCCGGTGAACACCTCCTTGAGGTTGCAGGCGTCGCCCTGCCAGAACTCCACGCGCCCGGCGGTCTCCGCCAAGCCCAGCGTGTCGAGCCGGCGTTCGTGGTAGCTCACCAGCTCGCCCTCGTCGGGCAGGGTGTAGCGCAGCGCGCCGGTCTCGGCGAGCTTGGCGCCGGCCTGGATGAAGCGCGCCGAGAAGTCGATGCCGACCACGCGTTCGAAGGCGCGCGCGAGTTCGAAGCTGGCGCGGCCGGTGGCGCAGCCCAGATCCAGCGCGCGGCCGAACTGGCCGTTGCCGAAGCGACGCTGTGCGCTGATCGCGATGCCGGCGAGCGCCTTCGGGAAGTTGGGTACGCCGAAGGCCTCGTCGCCGTAGTGGAACTCGGCGTACTGCGACAGCAGCGCATCGGTCTCGTAGGTCGAGGACGGATTGAGCGCGGGGGCGTCGCTGACGATGTAGCGGAAACCCGCGTGCTGGAAGAAGTGGCGGCGGAAGGCGTAGCGCGCGGCGTGGCGCGACTCGTTACCGGCCGAGATCCAGCTGCCGCCCTTGATGATGGCATGGCGGTCGTCGAAGGTCGGCGTGGTGAAGTCGTCGTAGATCGGGTGCACGTCGAAGCCGTCGAAGGGATAGGTCGGCGTCTCGCACCACTGCCACGCGTTGCCCACCACGTCGAACAGTTCGCCGTGCGCGAAGCGGGTCACCGGACAGCTCGAGGCCCAGTGGTCGAGATGCAGGTTGGCCTTGGCCGCGGCGTCGTAAGGCACGTCGGCGAGGCCGACGTGGTCGTAAATGCGGTTCCACTCGTCCTC
Source organism: Thauera mechernichensis (assembly GCF_029588855.1). Taxonomy (NCBI): domain Bacteria; kingdom Pseudomonadati; phylum Pseudomonadota; class Betaproteobacteria; order Rhodocyclales; family Zoogloeaceae; genus Thauera; species Thauera mechernichensis. The sequence goes on from NZ_JARQZE010000004.1 coordinate 105,703, forward strand.
GGTGGGCAGGCGCACCGGCTGACCGGTCTCGCGCGCCTTCCAGCGGCAGAAGGCGCGCGCCTCCAGGCAATTGACCTCCACCGGCCAGTCCCAGCACATCGGCACTTCTTCGGTCATCAGGCGCAGCTTCCAGCCGGCGGCGTCGGGTACCCAGAAGGTCGGGTGTTCGGCACGCGCAAAGCGCTTCCAGCCCAGGCCTTCCTCGTCCCACACGCTATCGTCGGCATAGCCGCCGGCTTCGACGAAGCCGAGGTATTCGCGGTTGGTGACCAGGCGGCGCGCCGCCCGGAAGGCCGGTACCTCGGCGCGATGGGTACCGTATTCGTTGTCCCAGCCGTAGATCGGCTCGTCGAAGCTGCGGCCGAGCTGCACGACGCCGGCGGGGATGTCGACCAGGGTGTTGGCGGGCGGCTCGCCGTGCTCGGCGCAGGGCTGCCAGGCGGGGTGGGGCTTCACGTAGTGCAGCGCGTGCTGGCGCATCAGCACTGACGAGGTTTCGAGGTGGATGCGCTCGTGCTCGATGCCCATCACCACCGCCCAGAACGGATCCTTCCAGCCGATCGGCAGCGTGAAGGGTGTCTCCCGGATCACCCGGTCGACCACCGCCCGCACCTTGTTCCGGTACGCGGCGACCTCGGCCACCGTGGGCCAGTCGTAGCGGGTGTCGTCGAGGTCGTCCCAGCTCATCTCGTCGACGCCGACTGCGAACATCGATTCCAGGCGCGGATCGATGCGCTGCTCGATCAGGCCGGCGAGCAGGAGCTTGTTGATGAAGAAGGTCGCGGTGTGGCCGAAGTAGAAGATCAGCGGGTGACGCAGGCTGATCGGCTTCTTGTAGTAAGCCTCGTCACAGGCCAGTACCTCGAACAGCGACTCGTAGCGGTCGAAGGTGGCGTGGAAGTAGTGCAGCAGCTCGGCGCGCTTGGCTTCGACGTCCTGGCCGGCGAGCAGCGGGGTGCGGGGGAAGAGGGCGTTCATGGTCGGCATCCGCGAGGCGATGCATGGGACTGTGCAAGATCGCGGGCGCGGGATCAAGGGCGGCTGGGGTGGGGGAGGTGAGGGACAGGCGGGGTGCGGGCGAGTGGTTTTGGGTGGAAGCGGCGCCCGCCGCGAGGGTTTGAAGGCGATCGGCGTTGGGGGGGCGATGAAAAGCTCGCGGCTGGCGCCGCTCCTACCGGAAACCGCCGCGCGCGTCCCCCGCGTGGGAGCGGCGCCAGCCGCGAGTCTTTTACGACCCTTTCGGCGCCCGCCCACGCGCCCGAACGCGCCTCAGCGGCTCAGCCGGGCGCCAAGCTCGCGCACCGCGCATGGAATGACGCTGGGGGTGGCAGTGGGGGTGGTGGAGGACTGCGCGAGACGCGCCAGCAGTCGTGTCACCACCGCCTCGATGGGGAGTGAGGCGCCGAAGTGCAGGGGCTGGCCCGCCTTGAAGACGGCCAGTGTGGGGAAGTCGTCCACGTCGATATCGCCCACGAGTTCGGCATCGTCCTCGATGTCGGCCCAAGCAAAGACGATCTCGGGATGGGCCAGGGCGATGCGGGTGAGCACCACCTGGAAGTCACGGCAGGTGCCGCACCAGTTGGCGCACAGGGCCATCACGACCAGGGGGGCGTCGTTCAGGCGGGGGTGGTTGGGCAGTTGTTGTGCAGGTGTCAGCATGTTGCGCCTACGGTGTGTCGATGGCAGCGCGGCGCGCGCGTTGTCCTGGGGCCGGATCGTGGCGCTTGTGCGGGGAGCGTAGCTTACCCCTTGCCTTGGCGGCATGTCGCGTAGACACTGCCGGCGCTGCTGCGCTCGACCCGTGGCGATCATCCCATGCGGGCACTGGCCCTGCGGCTTGATTGCAGTCAATCAGGGTTTCGGTTCGAGCCGCTAGAGTTCCGTTTCGCCTGTTACCGCCTGGCCTCTGGGCCGGCCCCAGCACAAGCCATGCGCCTGACACGCTCTGCCCGTTCGCTTACCGCCTGGATCGCGATGTTCGCGATGCTGTTGGCTGCGCTCGCGCCGACGCTGTCGCAGGCGGCCTATCGCGCTTCTGGTGATGCGCGCTGGCTCGAGATCTGCACCGCCGCGGGCATGCGCTACGTCGCTGTCGACACAGCGCCGCAGGACCCGGCCGACGAGCTTGCACGCACCGCTGGCGGGTGCGTGTTCTGCAGCCTCTTCGCAAGCGCGCTGCCGGCAGCATGGGGAGGCGCAGACGTGCCGTCGGCGCAGGGCGAGGACATAAGCCCTGCCTTCAGCCTCCATCCGCCGCGGCCCCGTCCGCCCTGGGTCGTCTCCTCTCCGCGCGCACCGCCCGCCGTCTCCTACGCACTGCAGTAACCGCAAGCGGTGGGCGATTCTCGCCACATGCAACACCTGCACACCGTGCTCCTGGCGTTGAGTTTCCAGGTCGGCATGTTGTGTGCCACTGCACCCGCACGCGGTCTTGCTATTCGCCACATGGTCGGCCACCAGTTGTTTCTGGTGAGGCTGATTGTGAGCCATGACAAATGCAGCTACGGCCGCGGTGAGCAGGACTCCCGTGGCCTTCAGGGAGTAGCCTATGAAACATCGGATCGTATACGCGGCCAAGCCACTTGCGGCCGCGCTGGCCCTTCTTGGCGCCGCGGGTGCCCATGCCCAAGGCGTTGCGACGGAGCGTGAGCTGACGCCAGTCGTCGTGACCGGACAAGGTGAGCGAGTACAACTCGACCCCACACTTCCCACATCAACCCACTCGGCTACGCGCGCCGAGCTTCAGACGCAGAGTTTTACCAATACCGAGGATGCGTTGACTTATGCGCCGAACATGGCAGTGCGCAAGCGCTTCGTCGGCGACCGAAATGCCAATCTCAGCGGCCGGTCGTTTGGCACCCTGCAGCCGGCGCGTGGTTTGGCGTATGTGGATGGGTACCTGATCTCCAACTTCCTCGGTCGCTTTGATGCGCCGCGCTGGAATATCGTTTCACCCGAGGAGGTGAGTCGGGTCGACGTCCTCTATGGGCCGTTCTCGGCTATCTATCCGGGAAACTCGATCGGCACGACGGTTGCGATCACGACGAGGATGCCGGAAAAGTTCGAAGGCTCGGCTCGAGTGCAGTTTCATCGCCAGTGGCACGATGACTACGGGCTGAAGGACCACTACGACAACAACCAGCAGAGCGTGTATCTGGGCAACCGTTGGGATGCGCTTGCGCTTGCGGTGAGCATGAACCGTCTTGCCTATCATTCGCACCCGATGTCCTATGCCACATCCAGTCTAAGTTCTACGTCAGCCGGGAGCGCGCCGGTTGTGACGGGAGCAGTCCGGGACAGAAGTCCGGAAGGCGCGGATCGTATCGTGCTCGGGGCTACGGGTATCCAGAAAGGCGTACAGGAGAACTTCAAGCTCAAGGCAGCTTACGACATAAGTTCTGAGCTGGAGGTCGACGCGGTCCTTGCCGTGTGGCGGAACGACTACCGGGTCAGCAATCGGACGCTGCTTCGCGATTCTGCCGGCAACGAGGTCTGGCGACCCGCAACGGGCTCGCTCAACGTCAATATCGACGGATCGCGTTATGCGGTACCGACCATGGCGCCGTCCAAGGGCAAGGATGAGCACTACCAGTGGGGTACCCGGCTGCGTACAACTCACCAGACCGGCTGGAACCACTCCGTGCAACTGTCTGCTTATGACCTTCATAAGGACGGTAGCCGGCAGGCCAGCGTGTCCGATCCGTTCGCCGCCGCAGCCGTGCCAGGGAGCGATTCGAGGCGCGATGGGACTGGATGGACCACATTCGAACTGCAGAGTACCTATACCCCCGAAGAGCCCGGCCATGCGCTGACCTTTGGTTATCACCGGAACAGCTACAAGCTCGAGAATCGGGTCTACGCCCTGAGCAACTGGAATGACGTATCGAGCCGGACAGCCGAGACCGAGAATTACCTCGGCAAGACCGAGGTCCAGGCGCTCTATGTTCAGGATGCGTGGACGTTCGACCCCGAATGGGTGGCCACCTTTGGTGTGCGCCTGGAGCGTTTCCGGGCCTTCGACGGTTCCCAGATGGGACGAAGCGGCGCCGTGCAGGAGCGTTACGCCGGCCGGACCGCGTCAGGGGTGAGCCCGAAGCTGTCTTTGTCGCATTTCGCGTCCGATGACTGGTTGCTGCGCGCATCCTTTGGGCGCGGAGTGCGGTTCCCGACAGTCTCCGAGCTCTTTCAGGGGACGGTCAGGCCCGATACGATCGTGGTCAATGACCCCGGGTTGAAACCCGAGCGCAGCAACGCCGTCGAACTCACCGCGATTCGTGAGCTTGGCTCCAGCAGCCTCAGGGTATCGCTGTTTCAGGATGACATCCGCGACACGATATTCAGACAGAATCAGGACATTGGCGGCGGTGTGACGGTGCAGACCGTGCAGAACGTTGGCCGCGTCCGCACACGTGGAATCGAGTTTGCCTATACAGGGCGAGATCTTCTGGTGCCCGGCTTCGGGCTGCAGGCCAGCCTCGCGCTCAATCGCTCGAAGACGCTTTCGAATGCGGCTGATCCGAGTTCGGAAGGCAAGCACTTTCCCCGCATCCCAAAGGTGCGCGCGTCCGTGCTGGCCAGCTATGAGCACGGTGCCTGGACTGGCTCGGTCGGTGTGCGGCACTCGGGCACGATGTACAACAGCCTGGATAACTCGGACGTCGTCTCCAACACGTTCGGCGGGCAATCGCGATTCACCGTCACGGATCTGAAGGTCCTGCATCGCTTCGACAAGCACACTGCCCTTGCGCTTGGCGTGGATAACGTCTCGGACAAGCGCTACTACACTCACCATCCGTATCCCGGGCGTACGGCGTACACCGAGTTGCAGGTGAGCTTCTGATGGCCCGCGCGCGAGTGAACCGGGGTGTGGCGAACTCTGTTGAGATCAAGGCAATGTGGAGAGTGCGGAGATGAGAATGGGGTCGGTCTTGTCGAAGTTTGCCGGCTGCATTGCGGGGGTTGCCGCGATTGTGTTCAGTACGGCGAGCGCAGACTTGCGAGCAGCCGGGCATTCGGCGGCAGATCATCGCCGATCTGCCGCTGAGGGGCAGAAGCAGCCAGTGCGGGCCGAGCGCCCGCAGTTGGGCTCTAGTGCGGCCTTTTCGTCCGACGGTGTGCTGCATGCGGTGGTCAAGGAGGGCGAGCATGTGGTGCTTTACCGCAGTGCGGACGCAGGAGCGTCTTGGGGAAGCGCGCAGTTGGTCAATTCTGTCCCCGAGCCGATTTCTGCGGATGGCGAGAACCGGCCCAAGATCGCTTTCGCGGGTGATGGCGCCGTGCTCGTATCGTGGACGCGTCCGCTTGCAAAGCGTTTCAGCGGCGAGATCCGGTTTGCGCGCGCTGCGGCAGGGGGGGCTTTCTCTCCGCCGATCACCGTTCATCAGGATCGCAGTGAGATAACGCACCGCTTCGACTCCATGCTGGTGACTCGCAGTGGACAGGTCGTGATTGCCTGGATCGACAAACGTGACCTTGTGGAGGCCAGGGCGGCCGGACGAGAGGACTACAAAGGGGCCGCGATCTATGCTGCCGTGTCTCACGACGGTGGCCGGAGTTTCGAGCCTGAACGAAAGGTTGCTGATCATTCGTGTGAGTGTTGTCGGATAGCCTTGGCCGAGGATGAGCACGGTCGTCCGCTTGCGTTGTGGCGGCACGTGTTTGAGCCCAATGAGAGGGATCACGCGTTGGCCGTGCTCGGCAACGATGATTCGCCGTTGCGGTTTGAACGCGCCACCTTTGACCGCTGGCGCATCGATGCCTGCCCGCACCATGGCCCCTCGCTCGTGGTGGCCGCCGACGGCACGCGTCACGCGGTGTGGTTCAACGAGCGCGAGGGCGAGGGACGGGTGTTCTACGGACGCCTTGCCGATGGCCGCGTCGAGGGCCAGCGCACGGTGGGCGGGCAGCGTGCAGCGCATGCCGACATCGCGCTGGCTGACGCACGGATCGCGGTGGTGTGGAAGGAGTTCGACGGCGAGCGCACCCGGCTCCTGGCGGAACTGTCCGATGACGGCGGGCACAGCTTCCACACCCAGGTGTTGGCCAGTACCGCGGGGGCGTCGGATCAGCCGCGCGTGCTGAGCCAGGGCGACGCCTTGTTCGTGTTCTGGCGCACCGCAGACGAAGGCATGAAGGGGTATGCGCTGTGATGAAGACGATCCGCATCCTGTTTGCGCTGCTGCTGTGCGGGGGGGCCGTGACCGGTGCTGCGGTGGCGGCCGATACCGCACAGGGCTTCACCCGCCTCGACGCCGCGGCCGCGCGTGAGCTTGTCGCGCCCGCCACGCACCGTGTGCCGACGATCATCGCGCTATGGTCGGCCGAGTGCGTGCATTGCAAGAAGAACCTTGCATTGTTTGCGGCGATGTCACGCGCCGCTGCAGGCCCGCGCCTCGTCACGATCGCGGTGGAGCCGGACGATCCACAACTGGGTGAGATCCTCGACCGCTTCGGCGTCCTCGGTGAGCGCTTCGCCTACGGCGACGAGGCGCCCGAGCGCCTGGCCTTTGCCATCGACCCGGACTGGCGTGGCGAGTTGCCGCGGACGCTGTTCTTCGATGGTCGCGGCGGGCTCAAGGCGGTGTCGGGCATTGTCGATGAGGCGCGCACGCGTGCGCTGCTGGGTTTGGACCGCCCTTAGCCTGCCGTTGATCAGGTCTCGGTCAGCCCTGAACCGGTAGCGCCGCGCCCTGGCCCGGCTTGCTTGGGAAAAAGCTCACCTTCTGCGCGACCACCGTGTCGCGCATTTTCGCGATGTGGGGCTTCATTCCGCCGACGACGTGCATCTCGCAACGCTTGCAGTCGAAGCGCAGGGTCAGCGTCTCGTTGCCATTGACCAGCTGCATCGGGTCGGGGCGGATGCCTTTCACTTCCTTGGGGCACAGGTTGAAGCTGTAGCGCAGGCAGTGCTTGGTGATCATCAGCGAGACGTCGTCGGTCTCCTGGTTCTCCTCGAAGGCGGCGTCGATGAGCTTGACGCCGTGCCTGGCGTAGAAGGCACGCGCCTTGTCGTTCGAGACGTTGGCAAGGTAGCTCAGCGCGTCCTGCGGATAGGGGACGGGCGGCTCCACCGGTGCGGCGCGTGGCGGGCGGGCGTAGGCCAGCAGCCTTGCGTGCTCCAGGCGCTCGACGGCTTCGCGGCGCAGGGCGTTGAGCTGGCTCGCGGGCAGGAAGGGGGGCGCCGGCAGGTCGATGAGGATGTCGCCGGCAACGAAGTCGGTGTTGCCCAGCTTGGCGATGTGTTCGCGCAGGGTGGCGAGCGCGCGCTCGGCGTTCTGCGCCGGCTCGAAGGCTGTCGTAAGGCTTGCGCTCGCGCGCACGCCGTCCTCGTCTACAAGTGTCAGCACGAAGCCGTCCGCAGTCGCTGCGAACTGCGCATCGACCGCAATGCGGCGCTCGGCGGACTTCTTCTCGAGTGCACGCTCGAACTCGTGGTCGTGATTGCGGAACAGCGAGGTGCCGGGTACCAGGTCGGACGGCAGGGGTTCGGACGGAAAGATGCGGTCGATGCCCTCGCCGCCGCCGTTGGCTTCGGCGCGATTCACCCGCAGGCCGGTGAGCTCGCCCTTCGGCGTGTACCAGGTCAGGCCGTCGGCGTTGTGGATCGGCGAGACGCGCTCGACGTCGAAGAACTTGCGCCCCTTGGTGTCGATCTTCTTCACGCGGCCGATCGGTTCGCCGACGAACTTGGGCGACTCGAAGGCCTCGATGCCGTGGCGGCGGTCGTTGGTGAAGTAGTCGGTGTAGCCGCGGTTGAAGGTCTTGTCGGCCTGCGGGGTGAACAGGAAGGTGGTGCGCCCGCTCGAGGCGCGGCGGTATGCAGGGCCGTCGGCGTCCGGGTGCTCGATGATGTCGTCGAGCAGCGTGCGGTAGTGCGCGGTGATGTTCTTGACGTAGGCGAGGTCCTTGTAGCGGCCCTCGATCTTGAACGAACTGACTCCCGCGGCGGCCAGCGCGCGCAGATTGGCGCTCTGGTTGTTGTCCTTCATCGACAGCATGTGCTGGTTGCTGGCGACGGTGTTGCCGTCCTTGTCCTTGAGGTCGTAGGGCAGTCGACAGGCCTGCGAACATTCGCCGCGGTTGGCGCTGCGCCCGGTGTGGGCGTGGCTGATGTAGCACTGGCCGGAGAAGGCCACGCACAGCGCGCCGTGCACGAAGTACTCGAGCTGGCACGTGGTGGCTGCGGCGATCTTCTTCACCTCGGCGAGCGACAGCTCGCGCGCCAGCACGATCTGCGAGAAACCCACGTCTTGCAGGAAGCGCGCCTTGCTGGCGTCGCGGATGTCGGTCTGCGTGCTGGCGTGGAGCTGGATCGGCGGCAGGTCGAGCTCGAGCAGGCCCATGTCCTGCACGATCAGGGCGTCGACGCCGGCGTCATACAGTTCCCAGATGAGCTTGCGCGCCGGTTCGAGTTCGGCATCGAACAGGATGGTGTTGGTGGCGACGAAGATCTGCGCGTGGTAGCGGTGGGCGTGCTGCACCAGGCGCGCGATGTCTGCTACCGAGTTGTCCGCGGACGAGCGCGCACCAAAGGCAGGGCCGCCGATGTAGACCGCGTCCGCGCCATGGTTGATGGCCTCGATGCCGAAGTCGGCGGTCTTGGCCGGGGCGAGGAGTTCGAGGGTGTGGCGGTCGGTGCTCATCGGCGTCTGGATTGCGCAAGCGCTTGATCGGAAAGGCCGCGATGATAACAAGGCGCGCGCCGCCCGTGTGCCTGGCTCAGCCGCGCAGGCGTCGGCGTCGGGCAAGGGCGAACGGCACCAGCACGAGCAGCCCCACTGCATCCGCCACCCAGTCCCAGGGGTCGCCGAAGCGGTGCGCGGTCATCGACTGTGCGAACTCCATCGCTGCACCGTACAGGAGCAGGCCCACGGCGATGGTGACCGGCCGTTCGGGCCAGGCGGCGAGGGCTAGCAGGGCAAGCACTGCGAACAGTACCGCGTGCTCGATCTTGTCCTGCCAGGACACCAGCTTGGCCACCTCGGGGGCGGGCAGCAAGGCCATCCAGAACACGGCGAGCAGCACGAGCACGAACAGCAGGCGCAGGGTCTTGCGAACGGATGAGGGCATGCGAAGTCCTAGTGACGCGTTTTGTTGCTTGAATTGTTGATGTCGGGCCGCTGCCGCATGGCGTTGGCCGGGCCGCAGATGCGATGCTGCGGCCACTACACCGGGGAGCCTGAAGATGCCGAAATCGAACAGAAGTTTCCGTCCATTGCTGCTTGCGTCCATGCTGGCGTCCTCCGTACTGCTCTCTGGGACGACGTTTGCGCGTGACGTGGTGGTGCGCACCGAGACCGGTAACGTCAAAGTGACCGAGTTTGCCACCGGCCTCGATACGCCGTGGTCGATCGCCTTCCTGCCCGACGGCCGCATGCTCGTGACCGAGCGCCCGGGCCGCATGCGCGTGGTCGGTACCGACGGCAGCCTGTCGGCCCCCATCGCCGGGGTGCCTGCGGTGCACGCGCGCGGCCAGGGCGGCCTGCTCGACGTGGTGCCGAGCCCGAGCTTCGCGCAGGACGGGCTGATCGTGTTCTCCTACGCCGAGCCGACGCAGCGCGGCGCGCGCACCGCGGTGGCGCGCGCACGCCTCGACCTCGAGCGACTCGAACTGCGCGAGGTGCAGCGGATCTTCGCGCAGAACGAGGACCCCTCCGGCAACCAGCATTTCGGCTCGCGCCTGGTCTTCGCTGCCGACGGCACGCTGTTCGTGACCCTGGGCGACCGTGGTGGTGCGCGCGAGCGGGCGCAGGCGCTCGACAGCCACATCGGCAAGGTCGTGCGCATCGCGCTCGACGGCAGCGTGCCGCCTGACAACCCCTTCGTCGGCCGTGCAGGCGTGCTGCCCGAGATCTGGTCCTACGGCCACCGCAACATCCAGGGCGCGGCGCTGCATCCGCAGACGGGCGAACTGTGGACCCACGAGCACGGTCCGCAGGGCGGCGACGAGATCAACCGTGCGCTGCCCGGGCTGAACTATGGCTGGCCCGAGGTCACCTACGGCCGCGAGTACGTCACCGGGCGCAAGATCGGCCAGGGCAGCAGCCGCGATGACGTCGAGCCGCCGCTGCTGCAATGGACGCCCTCGATCGCACCGTCGGGGATGAGCTTCTATACCGGCGAGCGTTTCCCGCAATGGAAGGGGAATGTGCTGGTCGGCGCGCTGCGCTACCAGCTGGTGGCCCGTCTGGTGCTCGATGGCAAAGAGGTCCGCCACGAAGAGCGCCTGCTGGCCGAACTCGGCCGTCGCATCCGCGACGTGCGCCAGGGGCCGGACGGCTATGTGTGGGTCGTCGACGAGAGCGAGGGCCGCATCCTGCGCCTTGAGCCTGCGCAGTAGGCCGGCGGCCCCATGCATGGCTGCGTGCGCTTTCAGCCGGCCTGCTTGATGGCCAGCACGGCCTGGTTGCGCAGCGTGCGCAGCAGGGCAAGCTCCTGCTCGCTGATCTCGATCTCGCCCGCGCGCTCCTTGTCGGCATAGATCATCGCCACCGGGCGGCCCTTGATCGTGAGCGGGAACAGCACGAAGGTGTGCGACGGTACCGACTTGCGATACCAGTCGGGCACATGGGCGGCGATCTTCGGATCGTCGATGTCCGAAATCAGGATGTCGGCGCCTTTCGCCGTGGCGGCATTGAAGACGTTGTCGGGATGAGCCGACAGGCTGAAGCGGACCTGGCGGGCCAGTTCGGCGACGCCCGGCCCAAAGCCGAAGCGGCCCGTCATCGCATTCGTGCGCGGGTCGCGGATGCACAGCAGCACGCGCTTGAAGCCCATTGCCCGGTACATGGTCTCGAGGATGATGCGCAGCACGTCGTTGAGCTTGAAGTCCTCGACCAGGGTGTTGCTGATGTCCTGGATGCCGGCGCTGAGTACGGCTTGCGCATCCGCGGCCTTGCGCCCTTCCTCGGTGGCTTGCGCGGGCGTGCTCTGTTCGAGCAGGGCGGCGACCGGCAGGCCGGTATCGGTGAGCGTGGCGGGAGCCGGCGCACCGTCGACGAGCTGGCGCAGCTGGCGGCCGATACGGGTGTTCGCCATGCTGACCTTGATGGTGGAGGCGAAGGCCTCGATCTCCTCGGCCGCCGCATGCATCAGTTCGCGCGCCGCCTGCGCCCCGACCGGAACCGCGTCGGCGAAGCGCGCCGATAGCGCTTGCAGCGCCTTGTCGCGCTCGTCCGCTGGCAGCAGCGCCACCGCGTCGCAGTATTCGTTGGCACAGGCTGCCAGCGCACGCAGGCGTTCCTCGGTGGTGGCGGGGCGGCGCACCGGGCCATCCTCGATGTGGCGCATGCTGTCCTGGATCAGCTCCGGGAAGCCCCAGTGCCGGGCCAGGGCAATACCGAGGGCCTCGAAGCCGGTGCCCAGCACGCGCTGGGCCGCGGCCTCTTCCTTGCAGCCCTGCTGCTGCATCAGGCGGCGGATGTCCTCGCTCTCCTCGGGGAAGTAGAACTGGCACAGCAGGCGGCCAAGGTTGTGGAACACGGTGCAGATGTAGACCTGCTCGCCGTCGCGCAGGCGCAGATGCGCCGCCAGCTCGCGGCCGAACAGGCCGGCCAGACAGGCGCGCAGGAACTCCTCCTTGAGCTGGGCCGCGTTGGCCTTGTTCTGCAGGTGCTCGAACAGCAGCACGGTGATCGCGATGTTGCGCACGGTGTCGAAGCCGAGCACCACGATCGCACGCGAGATGGTGCTGATCTGGCCGCCGCCGGCCGGTCGGTAATGGGCCGAGTTGACCAGGCGCAGCAGCTTGTTGGTGAGCGAGAAGTCACGCAGGATCAGCGCCGACAAGGTACCGATGGTTTCCGATTCGCTCGACGCGATGCGGTTGATCGCGGCTACCGATTCCGACAGGGCGGGGAAGTCGCCGCGGTGCTTCATGCGTCGGAGCAGAAAGTCGAGCGCAGCGGGTTGCCCGTCTTCGGTCACGGGGTCGGCGGTGGTGGCGGGGGGCTGCAGCCACGCCTGCAGTGCCAGGCGGAACGCGTTGGCATCGGCGTAGCGTGCCTGCGGGTCGAGCGCTGCCGCGCGCAAGGCGATGGCGGCCAGCTGTTCGTCGATCGGTGCGCCGTCGGCCGGTACGGTGACGGCAGTGGTGCGGGCGAGTTCGAGCAGCTTGGCCGGGTCGGTCTCGCGATGAACCGGGCGGCCGGCCAGCATCCACAACAGCAGTACGCCCGCGGCGTATACGTCGTTGCGCGGGCTCAGTTCGCGGCGCTCGATGTACTCGGGCGCGATGAAACCCGGTGTGCCCGATAGCCCCTGGCGCGCCTTCGGGTCATCGACATGACGGGCAATGCCGAAGTCCATCACGCGCGATCTGCCCGCGGCGTCGATCAGCACGTTGCTCGGCTTGAGGTCGCGGTGGATGACGCCCTGTGCGTGTGCCTCGGCCAGCGCAGTGAGGACGTCGACCATCATCGGCACGGCCTCGGCGGCCGGTATCGCGCCGCGGCGGCGCATCAGCGCGGCAAGGCTCTCGCCAGGGACGTACTCGAACACCAGGTAGAGGTCGCCGTCCTCCTCGCCCGCCTCGAACACAGGCACGATGCCCGGGTGGCGCAGCCGGCTCACCGAGCGCGCTTCGGCCAGCAGCGCGGCGTTCTGCTTGCGCTCGGCGGCCGCGAAATGAAGGGTTTTGACCGCGACCTCGCGTTCAAGCTGAGGGTCCCAGGCGAGATACACGATGCTCTGCGCACCGCGCCCAAGTTCGCGCCTGATCTCGAAGCGACCGATGCTGCTGCTCATGATTTGACCGCTGCCGGTTGATGAAGGCCCGGCGATGAATCCAGTCGATCCGGTGCGCGGGTGCGCAACGCTAATTCAGAACCGTACGCTCGTCCAGCCCTGCACACAACACGGCTGGTAACGTGTTTCGTGTCATCATCGCGACCCTTATTCAGCCAGGATGAAGACACCGCGATGGAGAGCCCTTTCAAAGGCAAGACCGGCCTGCGTCGGATCTGGAACGCCTTTCACTATTCGCTGGACGGGTTGCGTGCCGCCTATCGCCACGAGGACGCCTTTCGCCAGGAGGTCTTGCTGACGCTGGTGGCGCTGCCGCTGGCCCTGTGGCTGGGCGATTCGGCGCTCGAGCGCGCGCTGATGATCGGCAGCGTGTTGCTGGTGCTGATCGTGGAACTGCTGAACTCAGCGATCGAGGCGACTGTCGACCGGGTGTCGCTCGAACGTCACCAGCTCGCCAAGCGGGCGAAGGATATCGGCAGCGCTGCGGTGCTGATCGCACTCATCAACGCCGCCGTCGTGTGGGGGCTGGTACTGCTGGGTTGATACGGGGCTCAGGCCTTGCGCGGGCCCCAACTGCGCACCGGGCCGGTGTCGATGTGCACGAAGTCGGAGCCGGGATAGTAGCCGACGCCACCCACGCCCAGGGCAAGTGCGGCGTCGCGCAAGCGGGCGGTATCGACACCGACGAGGCGGATGTCGATCGCCTTGCCATCCATGTGCAGGCTGCGTTTGGCCACGCCGCCACCGCCGGTCTTGCGCAGGGCGTTGTTGGTTGCCGGCGAGCGGTATCCCGAGATGATCTCGAAGGTGTCGCCGCCGCAGGCTATGCTCAGGGCGTGAAGGATGTCATAGAGCTTGGGATCCATCCGGGTAGACTCGCCCGAACGGTGGTCACGCAACAGCCAGTTGATGCGTTGCAGGGCAGGCTCGATGTAACCGTTTGCGTTCCGGTAGACCAGGCTGAGCCGCTCGTCGGTATGGGTATGCCGAAAGCCGAGCTGGCGGTCGTGCCGGGCGGCATGTGCGGCATTGACTGAAAGGCCCAGCGGCAGGGCGGCGAGGCCTTTGAGGAACAGGCGGCGGCGCGGCGCGGCGTGATCGCGGGAAATCTTCGACATGAACAATAACCAGTCCAAACAAGCACTTGAAGGCGGCATCCTAAACGATGTCGGGCTGCGTTTGGGCAAAAGTTTTGTAACCTGTACGCTGCTTCTCGGCTTGACCTGGGGCTTGCCGCTGGGCGCGGCAATGGATTCCCCGGATACGGGGCGGGGCGGTGTGGCGCAGCCGGCCGATGCCGGCGCGGCGGTCGGCGCCGAGCTCGAGCGTCTGCTCAGCCTGCGACCGGCGACGACGGACGAGACGGTTGCACTGTTCTATCTGGGGCGCGCCTACCGCCCGGTCTGGAACGACAGCGTGCGCACACGTGCGCTGATTGCGGCGGTGGAAGGCGCGGCTGCGCATGGCCTGGCGCCGGGCAGCTTCCCCCTGAATGCGCTGCGCCATGCGGGGGACGCCGAACCGGCTGTGCTGTCGGCCACACAGCAGGCCGAACGCGAACTGCTGCTCAGCGACACGCTGGCCCGCTTGCTGCGCCAGATCCGCTATGGCGTGCTGGACCCGCGGCAGCTCTACCGCGACTGGAACTTCACCCCGATGCCCGGTCCTCACCAGCGCGCCATCGAGCTTGCAGCCGTGTTGCGCGCCGACGACCTTGGCGCCGCGATTGCGCTGCAGGCACCCGAGCCTGCGCTCTACCGGGCGTTGCAGCAGGCGCTCGTGCATTACCAGGCGCGCATCGGCGACGACTGGCCGCGTGTCCCGGCGGGCGCGACCCTGCGACCCGGCGAGCGCAACCCACGGGTGGCTGCGCTGCGGGCGCGGCTGCAGGCCGAGGGCGGCCCCGAACGCGTCCACCTCGAACGCGCCGGCGCAGACCTCGGCACAACGCCCGACCCCGCGTACTACGACGAGGCGCTGGCCGAGGCGGTCAAGGGTTTCCAGCGCCGTCATGGCATGGACGACGATGCGGCCGTCGGCCGGCAGACGCTTGCCGCGCTCAACACCACCCCGGCGCAGCGGGTCGAGCAGGTTCGCGCCAACCTCGAGCGCCTGCGCTGGGTGGCGTCCGACCTCCAGGGCGACCGCCTGCTGGTCGATATCACCGGTTATCGCGCCGAGCTCCGCCTGGGCGACGAAACGCTTTGGTCAGCGCGCGCGATCGTCGGCAAACCGACACGCAGGACGCCGTCGCTGCGCGACAAGGTGGTGAACCTGGTCTTCAACCCCAAGTGGGTGGTGCCGCCGACCATCCTGCGTGAGGACGTGATTCCAGCCGTCGCGCGCGGCACGGACTACCTCGACAAGCATCGCTTGAGCATCTTCGATCGGGACGGCGAGGCTGTGGACCCGGCCGAAATCGACTGGTCCGGCGCACGCAGCGGCGGATTCCCCTATCGCATTGTTCAGGCGTCAGGGGCCGATGGCTCGCTCGGCCGCATCAAGTTCTCGCTGTCGAACCCGTACTCGATCTATCTGCACGACACCAACGCGCGTTCGCTCTTCGGGCGCTCGGAGCGGGCGCTCAGTTCTGGCTGCGTGCGTGTCGAGCAGCCTGAAGCGCTCGCAATGCTGCTGCTCGACAACCCGCAGCGCTGGAGTGCGGAAGCCTTGCAGCAGGCGCTCGACAGCGGTCGCACGCAGACCCAGCGCGTCGGCCGTGATGTGACCGTATTGCTGCACTACACCACGGCAGGCCTCAACGCGGACGGCACACTGCAGCTGCGCAACGACATCTACGGTCACGACCGCACGGTCGTCGCCGCGCTCGATGCCGCAGCGCGTGTAGGCATGCATTGATCCGTCGTCATCATCCGGCAATGCACGCTTAACCGTGCTGACTTGTGCGCCGCCTATGCTGCGGTGCCATGAGAACGCTCGACTTCACGACCGAAGAGCTCTGCCAGTCGCCCCGGCTGCGCGTGGCCCTCGTCACCGAGACCTGGCCGCCCGAGGTGAACGGCGTGGCGATGACCCTGAAACGCATGGTCGACGGGCTCATCGCCCGCGGCCACAGCGTGCAGCTGGTGCGCCCGCGGCAGACGCCGGCCGATACGGCGATGTCGACTGGCGGGCTGCAGGAGGTGCTGTCGCGCGGGCTGCGCCTGCCGCGCTACGACGGCCTCAAGCTCGGCCTGCCGGCGCGCTCGCGCCTGGTGCGCGAGTGGTCGCGCCAGCGCCCCGACCTGGTGCACGTGGCAACCGAAGGGCCGCTGGGGTGGACCGCCGTTACCGCCGCCAACAAGCTGCGCCTGCCGGTGACCTCGGACTTCCACACCAACTTCGACCACTACAGCACGCATTACGGCGTGGGGTGGCTGCGCCAGCCAGTGGCCGCCTCCCTGCGCCGCTTCCATAACCGCACCGCCGCCACCTACGTACCTACCGCTGCGCTGGCGCGCAACCTGGGCGACCAGGGCTATGAGCGCGTGGAGGTGATCTCGCGCGGGGTCGATACGCGCCTGTACTCACCCGCGCGCCGCAGCGAGGACTTGCGCCGGCAGTGGGGCGTGGGGCCCGATGCACTGGCGGTGGTCTGCGTCGGCCGGATCGCCGCGGAGAAGAACCTCGGCCTCGCCTTGCGCGCATTCGCTGCGATCCGCCAGCAGCGGCCGGACGCCCGCATGGTGCTGGTCGGCGACGGCCCGATGCGGGCGGGCATCGCGCGCGAGCACCCCGACGTGGTGCAGGCGGGCATGCGCCACGGCGAGGATCTCGCCGCCCATTACGCCTCCGGCGACCTGTTCCTGTTCCCCAGCCTGACCGAGACCTTCGGCAACGTCACCCTCGAGGCCATGGCCAGCGGCCTGTGCGTGCTGGCCTACGACTATGCGGCAGCCGCCGAAGTCATTGCCGACCTGGGCAACGGCGCCGTGGTGCGCTGCGGCGACGAGCAGGGCTTCGTCGAGCGCGCGCTGCAACTCGCGCTGGCCGACACCCTGCGCGCCGAGCTGGGCGTGCAGGCCCGCCAGACCGCGATCGGTATCGACTGGGAGGCGGTCAACGACCACTTTTCCGCGGCGCTGCTGCGGGCGTGGGAAGGGCACAGGCGGGCCAAAGTGCCTGCAACGGATCTGCGAGCACGGGAGGTACAAGGCTGATGAAGCGCGTACGCACCATCTTCATATCGGACGTCCACCTCGGCACGCGGGCCTGCCAGGCCGACAGCCTGCTTGCCTTCCTTAAGGAGCATGAGTCCGAATATCTCTACCTGATCGGCGACATCGTCGATTTCTGGGCGATGAACCGCAGCGTGCAATGGGCGCCGGCACACAACACCGTGGTGCAGAAGGTGCTGCGCCGGGCGCGCCACGGCTGCAAGGTCTTCTTCATCCCGGGCAACCACGATGAGGCCCTGCGGGAATACGCCGGCGTCGCCTTCGGCGACATCCGCGTCGAAACCGAGTGGATCCACGAGACCCTGGACGGACGCCGCTACTGGCTCGTGCATGGCGATGAGTACGATCAGGTGACGCGCCACCATCGCTGGGTCGCGGTACTGGGCGACGTCGGCTACAACACGCTGGTCCGGCTCAACCTGCTGTTGTCGAAGGCGCGCCGCCTGCTGCGCCGGCCGGGCTACTGGTCGCTTGCCGGCTACGCCAAGCAGAAGGTGAAGAAGGCGGTGAGCTTCATCTTCGACTTCGAGGATGCCGTCGCCCATGCGGCGCAACAACGCGGTGTGGACGGTGTGGTGTGCGGCCACATCCACTGGCCCGCCGACCGCCGCATCGGCAAGATCCGCTACCTCAACTGTGGCGACTGGGTCGACACCTGCAGCGCGGTGGTCGAGCACTACGATGGCCGCCTCGAGGTCGTGAATTGGGGCGTCACCCGCGGCGACGGCGAGCAGGCGCCGGTGCTTCTTGAGGCCCGCCCGCTGCCAGAGTCCAGGCCGGCGGCCCGGCCTGCGCCGAAGCCGATCGCACAGCCCGAGCGGATCTACCTCACGCCCGACATCTGAGCCGCGTGCCTCAGTTGCGCGCGTCCTTGTCGCGCTCGTCCGTGCATGGTGATTCGCCCGCGCGCGCGCGCATCAGATCGATCATCAGGCGCATGCCGAGCAGGGCGTTGCCGAGCGCGAACAGGGCGATCACTGCCATCGCCAGCGGCACCAGCGGATAGGTTCGCAGGACCCAGGCCAGCACGGCCGACAGCAGGTTGAGGACGATCATCAGCCAGAAGCGGCCGTCGCGCGGGCGATACAGCCGCGACAGCCTGTAATGGGCGCCAGCCCTGCTCATTGGGTGCGCCCTTCGACGCTTGTCTGGCCTCCGACTGCAGCCAGCCGGCCGCGGCGCACCATGACCAGCACGACCACGGCGAGCACGACTTCGATGGCGCCGATGCAGACGAAAACGGCAGGGTAGGGCGCAGCCAGGACCAACCCGAACACGGCCAGCAGGGCGCTGCTCAGCAGCGGGCCGGCGGCGAAGCCGAGCGAGCCCGCCATGTTGAAGGCGGCGAGCGCGCTCGCGCGGCAGTCCTCGCCGCCATACTGCGCTGCGAGCACGAGCGAGGGCGCGTACATCAGCGCCGCGATCACGCCGCCGACGGCCATCGCGGTCATGATCGACTCCCCTGGCAGGAAGCCGAGCACGGCAAGGAAGATGCCATACAGCACGCTGCCGCTCACCATCATCGCCAGCGGGTTCCAATGCCGCGACAGGTGCCCGGCCGGATAGGTGAGCAGCGAGAACGGCACCAGGAAGGCCGCCATCGCCAGGCCGATCTGGCGTGCATCGAAACCGATGACCAGGCCGAGGTAGAGCGACAGCGTAGACACGATGAAGCCCACCGTCAGGCGGTCGGCAAACGAGAACGCCAGCGGCACCAGCAACTGTTGCCGGCTGCGCAGGGTATGCACGATCTCGGCCATGGCCAGGCGCGGGCGCTGTCGTGTCGCGTCCGCGTCGCGCAGGTACATGAAGCCGGCGACGGCGAGCAGGATCGACAATACGCCGCCACCGATCGGCACCCACAGGGGGTTGATGCCGCCGATGAAGCCGCCCAGCGGCGCGCCGCTGGCCACACCGAGGCTGATCGAGGCCCCGACCGCGCCCATGCGCGCCCCCAGCCCCGCCTTGCCGGCGCTGTCGGCGCCCAGGGCCATCAGCAGCGACAGTGCCGACATGTGCGCGAAGCCCTCCACGAAGCGCAGCCCGAGCAGCAGCCCGTAGGTCTCCGCACGTGCGTAGGCCCAGGCGATGCCGAGCAGGGTGGCGCCGTTGAGCAGCAGCGCCAGCACCGCGAGCGCCTTGCGACGGCCGAGGCGGTCCGACAGCAGACCTGCGATCGGCGCGCCGATCAGGGCGCCGATCATGTTGATCGACATGAACAGGTGGCTGGCAAACTGGCCCAGGCCGGGAAAACGTTGAGCGGTGAAGTCGGGCAGCACCGGCACCATGGCTGTGACCGGCAGCATCAGCCCGTAGAGCAGCAGCAGGGGCAGGTTGGAAGCGTCGAGGGGCAGGCGGGGCATGAAGGTGCGGTCAGCGAGCGGGCGCCGGTGGGTGCGAAGCCGACAAAATACCAGCGAATCGCACATCGGGGGCTGCAGCGCGGGGTTCCGGGTAGGCGCGGCGCCAGCCGCGAGCTTTTCATCGGCTCATCCCGGCGCTGTCGCCTTCAACCCCTCGCGGCTGGCGCCGCTCCTACGGCGTGGGCGGGGTCAGCCTTGCATCTTGCCGATGGTGTGGCGCAGGCGGGGGGGGGCGAGGGTGAAGAAGAAGCCGCCGATGAGCGCGACCATCAGGAACTGCGGCCACACCACGTCGAGCCCGGCGCCGCGGAAGAGCACACCCTGGGCGAGGCTGACGTAGTGGGTCGTGGGGGTGAAGGCCATCAGCGTGCTGACGAGCTCGGGCATGCTTTCGCGCGGCGTGAGCGCGCCCGACAGGATCTGCAGCGGCAGCAGCACCAGGATCGCCATCAGCCCGAACTGGGGCATGTTACGTGCCAGCGTACCCATGAAGATGCCGATGGAGGTCGCTGCGAACAGATAGAGCAGGGTGCCGAAGGCGAACAGCAGCGCCGACCCTGGCACGGCCACCCCGAGCATACCCTTGACGACGATCTGCAGCGACAGCGCGGACGCGAGCAGCACCACCGCGCCCATCGCCCATACCTTGGAGAGCATGATCTCGAGTGGCGTGACCGGCATCACCAGCAGGTGTTCGATGGTGCCGTGTTCGCGCTCGCGGATCAGGGCGGCGCCGGTGAGGAGGATGCCGAGCAGGGTGATGTTGTTGATGATCGAGGTGACCGCGGCGAACCAGCTCTGGCTGAGGTTGGGATTGAACAGCGCGCGCGGCACGAGCTCGACCGGCTGCGGAGCGGCCGTACTGTAGCGCAGTACGAAGGCACGGATCTCGTCGTTGACGATGCTTTGGATATAGCCGGTGCCGGTCTGTGCCTGGCTCTGGCGGGTGGCGTCCACATTGAGCTGGAGGGCTGGCGCACGTCCTGCGAGGACGTCGCGCTGGAAGTTGGGCGGGATGTCGAGCACGAAGGTGTGGCGGCCGGCGTCCATGCCCTTGTCCATCTCGCCCAGCTCGATCAGATCCGGCGCGATGAACTGCGGCGGCTGCAGCGCGGCGACGATGCGTGTCGACAGCTGCGAGCGGTCCTCGTCGACAACGGCGATTGCGGCGCGGTGCAGGCTCTCCGGCTTGGCGCGCGCATCGGCGTACACCGAGACCGAGAACATGAAGACGATGAGGAACAGCATCGTCCAGTCGCCGAGCAAGCTGTGGAACTCCTTGATGCCGAGGTGCCAGGTGTTGTGGACCAGGCTGCGCCCGCGCCTGCGGGCGGGGGCGTGCGCAGCGGCATGCGTGTTGTGGTCGTTCATCGGCGGTCCCCCTAGCGTGCCTGCTTGCGCAACAGCAGCACCGCGCCGAGCGTGAGCACCGGAACGGCGATCAGCAAGGGCAGGAAGGCCGCCCACAGGTCGCCGAATTCGAGCGCCTTGGCGAAGGTGCCGCGGCTGATGTTGAGGAAGTGGCTGGTGGGATAGATGGCGCCGATGAAGGCGCCGCCGCCTTCGAGCGAGGACACGGGGTCGAGCATGCCGGAGAACTGGATCGCCGGCAGCAGGGTGCCGATCGAGGTTCCGGCCATGGCGGCCACCTGGCTGTCGGTGAGGGTGGACATGAGCAGGCCGAGGCCGGTCGTCGCGGTGACATAGAGCAGCGCGCCGAGCACGATCGTCGCCAGGCTGCCCTTGAACGGCACGTCGAATACGGTCACCGCGATCGCGAACAGCAGCGCGAAGTTGAACATGGACAGCGCGATATAGGGCAGCTGCTTGCCGAGCAGGAACTCGAGCTTGGTCACCGGGGTGGTGTAGACGTTGAGGATGGAGCCGAGCTCCTTCTCGCGCACGACGCCCAGCGCGGTCAGCATGGAGGGGATGAACACCAGCAGCAGCGGGATGACCGCCGGCACGATGGCAACCACGCTCAGCATGTCCGGGTTGTAGCGGTAGCGCACCGCGATGTCGGCAAGCGGGGTGGGCGGCGTACCGGTGGCGGCGCTTACCGCTTCGCTCAGTGTCTGGGTGTGCAGGCCGACGACGTAGGCGCGCGCAACCTCGGCCCGCATCGGCATCGAGCCGTCCAGCCACAATCCGATCTGCGGCGCCTGGCCGCGATCGAGGTCGCGGCCGAAGCCGGGCGGGATCTCCAGCGCCATGGCAAGCTCGCCCGCGCGCATGCGGCGGTCGATGTCGGCGTGGCTTTGCAGCGGCGCCTGTTCGCTGAAGTAGCGCGAGCCGGCGATGTTGAGGGTGTAGCGCTCGCTCGCTACGCTGCGGTCGTGGTCGAGCACGGCATAGTTGAGCCGCTCCACGTCCATGCTGATGCCGAAGCCCATCACCAGCATGAGCAGCACGGTGCCGAGCAGGGCCAGAGTCAGGCGGAAGGGGTCGCGCTGCAGTTCGGTCGCCTCGCGTGCGCTGAAGCTGAGCAGGCGGGCGAGGCTGAAGCGCGCAGCCCGGGGCATTGGCGCCGCTGCAGGGGCGTCGGCCTCGGGTACGTCGGCTTGAGGTACGTCGGCTTCAGGTACGTCGTGCGCATGGCCGGCCGCAGCCGGGGCGCGCAGCTGCACGCCGCTGGCTTCGGCCAGGTAGGCGACGAAGGCATCTTCGAGGTTGTCAGCGCCGCGTTGCGCCACCAGCGCGGCGGGGGCGTCGCTCGCCAGGATGCGCCCGGCGTGCATCAGCGAGATGCGGTCGCAGCGCTGGGCCTCGTTCATGAAGTGGGTGGTGATGAAGACCGTTACGCCGTCCTTGCGCGAGAGGTCGATGATCAGCGCCCAGAAGCGGTCGCGCGCCACCGGGTCGACGCCCGAGGTGGGCTCGTCGAGGATCAGCACGTCGGGGCGGTGGAGCACGGCGACGGCCAGCTGCAGGCGCTGGCGGATACCGAGCGGCAGGGCGTCGGGCAGCATGTCCATGACCGGGCCGAGCTCGAAGCGCTCTGCCAGTTCTGCGATGCGGGCCTCGCCCTCGGCCGGCGGCAGGTCGAACAGGCGGGCGTGCAGGGCCAGGTTGCGTCGTACCGACAGTTCGCCATACAGCGAGAAGGCCTGGGACATGTAGCCCACTCGGCGCCGGGTGTCGATGTTGCGTGCGTCGAGGACCTCGCCGAGCAGGCGCGCCTCGCCCCGGGTAGGCGGCAACAGGCCGGTGAGCATCTTCATGGTGGTCGACTTGCCGCAGCCGTTCGAACCCAGGAAGCCGAAGATCTCGCCGCGGCGTACCTCCAGATTGACGTCGTCGACGGCGACGAAGTCGCCAAAGCGCATCTGCAGGCCGCGCGCGGCGATGACCACCTCGCCGGCCTGCAGCGGTGGTATCACCAGCGTGCTGTGCCCGCTGCGGCGCTCGGCCGGCAGCAGGGCGAGAAAGGCTGCCTCCAGGCTGTCGGTGGCGGTGCGCGTGCGCAGCGCGTGCGGCGTACCGGTCGCCAGCACACGCCCCGCGTCGACCGCCACCAGCCAGTCGTAGCGCTCGGCCTCCTCCATGTAGGCGGTGGCGACCAGTACGCTCATGTGTGGCCGCTGCTGGCGGATCTCGTCGATCAGTTCCCAGAACTGTCGGCGCGAGAGGGGATCGACGCCGGTCGTCGGCTCGTCGAGGATGAGCAGGTCGGGATCATGGATGAGCGCGCAGCACAGGCCGAGCTTCTGCTTCATGCCGCCCGACAGCTTGTTGGCGGGCCGCTCGGCGAAGTCGGCCATGCCGGTGGCGGCGAGCAGGGCCTTGATGCGGCCTGCGCGCTCGGCACGCGACTGCCCGAACAGGCGACCGAAGAAGTCGATGTTCTCGAACACCGACAGGGTGGGGTAGAGGTTCTTGCCCAGGCCCTGCGGCATGTAGGCGATGCGCGGGCAGACGGCGGCGCGGTGGTGCGCTTGTGCCATGTCGCCGCCCAGCACCTCCACCCGGCCCGCCTGGATCTTGCGGGCGCCGGCGATCAGGCCGAGCCAGGTGGATTTGCCCACGCCGTCCGGGCCGATGAAGCCGACCATGCAACCGGCCGGGACGTCCAGGTCGACGCCATCGGCAGCGAGGGTGTCGCCGTAACGATGTTCGACGCCGCGCAGGCGGACGACCGGCGCGGCGCTGCCGGTCGCGGTCACGGCAGCCTCACCTGCAGCGCGTCGGGCCAGGCGCGGGCGTCGTCGAGGCGGACGTGCGCCATCCCCGGCAGGCCGGTCTTGACCTGTTCAGGGTATTGGCGCAGCAGCGCGGGGTCGACTCTCGCCTTGACGCGGAACACCATCTTCTGGCGTTCGCTCTGGGTCTCCACCGTCTTCGGGGTGAACTGCGCGACGCTGGCGACGTAGGACACCTGGGCCGGGATCACGAGGTGGGGTGCCGCGTCGAGGACGATGCGCACCTCGGTGCCCATCGCCACCCGCCCGGCCGCCATCTCGGGCAGGAAGAAGCTCATGTACACGTCGGTGATGTCGATCAGGCTCACCACCTTGCCGCCGCCGCCCACCACCTCGCCCGGCTGCACCACGCGGTACTGCACGCGGCCGTCGCGGGGTGCGCGCAGGGTGGCGTCGTCGATCTCGGTGCGCAGGCGGGCGACCACCGCCTCGGCAGCCGCGATGCCGGCCTCGGCCTGGGCGACGTGGGCACGCGCGGCGTCGGTCGCGGCGCTGGCGGCGGCGATCTGTGCCTGCGCGGCGCGAACGTTGGCCTCGGCGTTGCGTACGCGCGCGGCCTGATCGTCGGCAATCTGCTCGGAGGTGGCGCGCTCGGCCAGCAGCGCTTGCGAGCGTGCGCTGGTACGGCGGGCAAGATCGAGCTCGGAGCGGCGCTGGACCAGTACGGCCTCGGCCATCGCAACGTCGGCCTCGCGCTGCGCGACCATGGCGATCGCAGTCTGACGCGCGCTGCGGGCGTTGGCGACCTCTGCGAGGGCCTGGGCATGCTGGGCCTCGAGCGACTTCACGTCCATGCGGGCGACGATGTCGCCGGCGCGGACAAAGTCGCCTTCGTTGACCAGGATGTCGTCGACCCTGCCCGCCGCGCGCGTTGCGACATCGACCTGAGTGGCTTCGACACGGCCGTTGCCACGCACGAAGCCGTCCTGCTCGGCCGGCGGTCTCGACAGCAGCCAGGCCGTGACGGCCGTGGCAAGGAGGAGGGCAGCGACGCCGCCGCGGATGATCGTGGTGCGGGTCTGTGGGGACATGGTGGCGGTCCTGTTTCGGCTTGAAGACGATGCGCTTGCGTGTGCCCGGGCGGTGTTCGTCGGATCGTGCCGCAGCCAGGAGGGCTGCCTGGCAGCCTGTAGTAGAATCGCCCGACGTATTCGCCTGGCGGCAACGCCCTGTCAGGTCGCGGTTTGCGAGAAGCCGCGCAAAGGCAGTGTGGATAGGGCCTGCAAGCGTTCGGGTCATTATGCCATGTCCTTGTTGCGGGCGAATTGCCGGGCTTGTCGGCAGGCGAAAAGGCTCGCGGCTGGCGCCGCTCCCACTGGGGCTGCAGCGTGCGCGGTCTTGCCGTAGGAGCGGCGCCAGCCGCGAGCCTTCGAAGGCGATCGCCCCCCGCGCATCCGCCAACACTGCTGCGCCTCAGCCCGTTGCCTTGCGGCTGGCACCGTTTTGCTTGAATGTGCTCTGAACTGAAGAAGCTCACCCGACTGGAGTGCGATGCCGATGTCCCTGTCTGCCGATTCGACCCCGCCCGCGCCGAGCTTCGTGGCGCGCCCGGGCAATGCCGAACTGGTGGCGGATGAGGGCGGTGGCGTACTGCGCTTGGGCGGGGACTGGACGCTGGCCCACTACAAGCGCCTGAACCAGGTGGTGGACCGCCTGCGCGGGCGTGCGGGCGAGGCTGCGCGTGTGGATCTGTCCGCGCTGCTTGCGCTCGACACGGCTGGCGCGCAGCTCATCTGCGCGCTGCTCGGCAGCCAGCGCGTGGAGGTCTTGATGGCCGAGGCCGCGGATGTGCCCGCAGAGCGCCGTGCGCTGCTCAGGGCCGTCGCGGCGGCGCTTTCCGGCCAGGACGGCAGCGGCGCACGCAGGCGCGGCAGCGCGCTGGGCGACGTGCTCGAGCATGTCGGGCGCACGATGGGCGTGTTCTGGCACCATGTCGTCGGGCTGGTCGGCTTCATCGGCCTCATCCTCGAGACCGCTGCACGTGTGATGCTGCAGCCGCGGCGCTGGCGGGTCACCGCGCTGGTGGCGAACCTGGAGAAGACGGCGCTGGACGCCGTGCCGATCATCGCGCTGCTCACCTTCCTGGTGGGCGCGGTGGTGGCCTTTCTCGGCGCGACCGTGCTCGCCGACTTCGGCGCCAGCATCTTCACCGTCGACCTGATTGCCTACTCCTTTCTGCGTGAGTTTGGCGTGCTGCTTACCGCCATCATCGTCGCCGGCCGCACGGCGAGCGCCTTCACCGCGCAGATCGGCTCGATGCGGGCCAACGAAGAAGTGGACGCGATCCGTGTGCTCGGTCTCGATCCGGTCGAGCTGCTGGTGCTGCCGCGCGTGTTCGCGCTGATGCTGGCGCTGCCGATGCTGACCTTCGTCGCCATGGTGTCGGGCATCGTCGGCGGCATGCTGGTGTCGGCGCTCACGCTCGACATCTCGCCGGTGATGTTCCTGTCCCGGCTCGAGAGCAATGTCGGCCTCATCCACTTCCTGGTCGGCATGTCGAAGGCGCCGATCTTCGCCTTCCTGATCGCTGTCATCGGCTGCCTGGAGGGGCTGCGCGTGCAGGGCAGCGCGCAGTCGGTGGGCGAGCACACCACCTCGGCGGTGGTGCAGTCGATCTTCGTCGTTATCGTGGTCGATGCGATCGCCGCGCTGTTCTGCATGGAGATGGGCTGGTGATGAAGGCGCAGGCGAACGTGGCCGACAACATCATCGAGGTGCGCGATGTGCGCAACCAGTTCGGCAGCCAGGTAGTGCACGATGCACTCGACCTCGACGTGCGCCGCGGCGAGATCCTGAGCATCGTGGGCGGCTCGGGCACCGGCAAGTCGGTGCTGTTGCGCACGATCGTGGGCTTGAACCGACCGCGTGCGGGCAAGGTGCGGGTGTTCGGCGAGGATCTGCTGGCGCTGCCGCCGGCACGGCGCATGGCGGTGGAGCGCCGTTTCGGCGTGCTGTTCCAGAAAGGGGCGCTGTTTTCCTCGCTGACGGTGGCCGAGAACGTGGCACTGCCGCTGATCGAGCATGCCGGCCTGGGGGCGCGCGAGGCGGCGCAGCTGGCGGCGCTCAAGATCGCCCTTGCCGGCCTGCCGGCGCTGGCGGGCGACAAGTACCCGTCGGACCTGTCGGGCGGCATGGTCAAGCGCGCCGCCCTGGCGCGGGCGCTTGCGCTCGACCCGGATATTCTGTTTCTGGATGAGCCCACCGCCGGGCTGGACCCGATCGGTGCGGCGGCCTTCGACCAGCTCATCCTCACCCTGCGCGATGCGCTCGGGCTCACGGTGTTCATCGTCACCCACGACCTGGACACCATCTACACCATCACCGACCGCGTGGCCGTGCTGGCGCAGAAGAAGGTGCTGGTCAATGCCGGCCTCGACGACGTTGCCGCCTTCGACGACGCCTGGATCCGCGAATACTTCCACGGCCCGCGCGGCCGTGCCGCAGCGCAGGCGGTGAGTGCCGCCGCTGTCCGAACGGAGAATGCCTGACATGGAAACACGCGCCCATCACGTCCTGATCGGCCTGTTCACGGTGACCCTCATCGGCGCCGCGCTCATCTTTGCGCTATGGCTGGCCAAGGCCGACAGCGACCGCCAGTTCGAGGTCTACGACATCGTCTTCCAGGAGGCCGTCACCGGCCTGTCGCGCGGCAGCACGGTCGAGTTCAACGGCATCCGCATCGGTGATGTCACCGGCCTGCGCCTGGACCCGCAGGATGCCCACCGCGTCATCGCCCGCGTGCGTGTCGACAGCGAGGCGCCGGTGCGCAGCGACACCCGCGCGCGCCTGGTGCCGGCGGGCATCACCGGCATCTCGATCATCCGCCTCACCAGCGGCGACGAGCCGACGAGCACCAAGCTGCAGGGCAGCGACGACGTCGTGCCGCAGATCATCGCGACCCCCTCGCCGATGAGCCGCCTGCTCGCCGATGGCGAGGACGCCGTCTTCAACATCAACGAGCTGCTCATGCAGGCGCGCGCACTGTTGTCCGCTGACAACGTCGCGCTCGTCGGCCGCATGCTGCAGCACATGGAGACCACGACCGCCAGCCTGGCCGAGCAGCGCGGCGATGTGGGCGAGGCGGTGCGCCAGCTCACCCTCGCCAGCCAGCAGGCCAATGCCGCGCTGGCCGAGGCGACGCGGGCGATGGGCGCCGCCAACCGCCTGATCGACGTGCAGGGCGCGCGCACCCTGGAGAGCGCCGAGCGCTCGATGATCGCCTTCGAACGCGCCATGGGTACGCTCGACAGCCTCGTCGCCGATAACCGTGATGCACTCGACGGCGGCGTGCGGGCGCTGGCCGAGCTTGGCCCGGCGATCGGCGAACTGCGCACCACGCTCGCTTCGCTGCGCGCGATTACCCGCCAGCTCGAGGACCGCCCTGCCGACTATCTGCTCGGGCTCGAACCGACCAAGGAATTCACGCCATGAAGCTCACCATGAAGCACACCGACCGCGCCCGGCGGGCGTTCGTGCGCCTGCGTGGGGCAACGGCTTCGGCCGCCGCCCTGGCGCTGCTCTCGGCCTGCACCATCCTGCCCAAGGCCGAGCCGCTCGACGTCTACTTGCTGCCTGCGGAGCAGGCGTCTGCACAAGGCACGGGTGCGCGCGCCGATGCCGCCTCCATGCCGGTGTCCCTGCGCATTGCGCGTCCTGCAGCGGGCGTGCATCTGGCCGGCCAGCGCATCGTCGTCCTGCCCGAGGACAACCGCGTCAGCATCTACAAGGGGGCCGGCTGGAGCGACCCCGCGCCCATCCTGGTGCGCAACCGCCTGCTCGACGCCTTCCGCGCCGACGGGCGCATCGCCGCACTGAGCACCGACGAGCGCCGCCTGCACGCCGACTTCGAGATCGACAGCGATCTGCGCGCCTTCCAGAGCGAATACCGCGACGGCAGGCCCGAGGTGGTCGTGCGCCTCGATGTGCGCCTGTATCGCCCGGACACCCAGCGCATCGTCGCCAGCCAGCGCTTCGAGTTCCGCCAGGCCGCGACCGACACTGCGGTGCCGGCTGTGGTGCAGGCCTTCGGCCAGGCATCCGACGCCCTGGCGCTGGCCGTGGTCGAGTGGGCGGTCGCAGCGATGCGCTGACGGCAGCGGCGGCTGCCGTCTAGCGCGCGCCGCCTACCAGGGCCTTGATCCAGGCGCCGATATCGGCCACTTCTTGCAGGCACACCGAGTGGGGCATGTCGTAGGTGTGCCACTCGGGCTCGAGGCCAAGCGTCTGCAGCAGACCGAGGGCCTGGGTCCCCAGTTCGAGCGCGACGACGTCATCCTGCGTCCCGTGCGCGGCGAAGAGGGGGATCTGCCGGTTTGCCTCGGTCAGCTCATCGACGAGCAGGCGGGCGCTCGGGATGTAGGTCGATAGCGCGACGATGCCCGCCAGTGGCACCGGGTGGGTGAGCGCGCTCAGATAGGCGACCGCGCCGCCCTGCGAGAAGCCTGCGAGGACGATGCGGTCGCTCGCGATGCCGCGCCCGTTCTCGTGTTCGATGAGCTGGCGGACGTAGGCGCGCGATTCGAGCAGGCCGCCTTCGTCGATCTGCCGGCTGGCCGGTGCGAGCGAGATGATGTCGTACCAGGCGCGCATCACGTAGCCGCCATTGCAGGTCACCGGGCGCAGGGGCGCGTGCGGAAAGATGAAGCGCAGGGCTGGTGCGTCGGCAAGGCCGAGCTCGGGCACGACGGGTTCGAAGTCGCTGCCATCGGCGCCCAGGCCGTGCAGCCAGATCACCGACCACTGCGGGTTGGGGCCGGTCTCGACTTCGAGGGGTGTGGTGTCCGGGGTGAAGTGCATGGTTCGATACTCCGGGTGGTGGGGGGCGGCAACACGGGCGCGCGCCTGTTGCCGGGGTGTGTTCTCGACCATCGGCCGCCTGAGGTTTCGGTGGCGAAGATTGGCTGCCAGCAAGCGGTGGAAGACGAGATAGCCCGCGAACTGGGGTAACTGCGCGGCTACGATAAGGCCTTCGCGCAGCTGGATCCAGAGTTCGATCGGCCGAGCAAGGCGCTGTCGGCTTTGATCCGCATGGCGCAGTCGAGCCAGGGGCGGCGCTCTGCGAGGCGGCGAGAGCCGTATCTTCATCTGCCTGGCGAGGTGCTGGACCGTGCTGAGGAAGGGGTGCGCGAGTCGTTTGCGCCTCATCGCGGGGGGAGGGGGCGGAGGCAGGGTAGGTTTGCGTGCTTGTCGACCGAATGCTGCGAAAGCTCGATGTTGTGAGGACAGTTCGAGCGTTGGAGTGATTTTTTGAGTTCGGCGGGGGCGGCGGGTGGGATACGAAGATCGGGTTGTCGGCCTTTGCTGCCCCTCATGAATCTACAACTGTAGGTCAGCAATATGGCGCTATGCAGTCTTTCGCCTGCAGATCACTGTGACCTGCTGCGCATGCAAGATCGTGCAGGAGTATTCTGAAACGATGTTGTTTGCGTATATTGACCCAGTGCTAACTCTTGGACACCCACCCTATGCCTCTTGCGAGTGACTGGTTTAGAGCATGACTGAAGCTCGAACCTACATCCCCGACCAGCTAATCAAAGATGCCGCGAAGCATGGCGAACTGGTCGTCTTCGTTGGAGCGGGTGCGTCCATGCTTTGCGGCAGCCCAGACTGGCGTGGGTTCGCGAACCAAGTCGTCGGCGCTCTTGAGCAGAAAAGCGTGTTGAGCTTCTTGGAGGCGGAGCAACTGCGCGGGCTTGGTGACTCGCGCCGAACCCTCTCAATTGCGATGGCTCTTGCCAACGAGTCGGGTATTGCAATCGACTTCGACGGAATCTTGCACCCGGCGAAGCCAGCGGCAATTGGCTCCGAGCTGTATGAGTTGCTTGCGGCCTTGCGCCCCGTCTTCGTTACGACGAATTACGACAAGTGGCTCGACGATGCTGGCTTTGCAGACCTCTTAACAGAGGTCAGTGTGGGCAGCGAATCAGCGCCCGCCAAGGGGCCAACCAAGAGACAAAAATACTACCTGCGGGAGCACTTGTCCCCCGCCCTGCTAACTGAAAGGGGGGCTGTAATCCATCTTCATGGCTCCTATACGGAACCGCGTTCGATGGTGGTTTCGCTGAAGGACTACATCGAGCATTACGCGAATCCGAGAGTTCAGGGATTTCTCGCGGCGATGTTCAAGAACCACACGGTTTTGTTCGTGGGATATGGGCTCGCTGAGCTGGAGGTCTTGGACCACATCATTCGTTCTAACGAGTCACTTGGAACTGGTTCGGTTGAGCCACGACACTTCTTGTTGTATGCGTATCGGTCAACGGAGTCGGTTCAGACTCGGTTCATTGAGCACTTCTTTCGCGACCAGTGTGGCATTCGGGTCATCCCATATTGCATCGACGTGAAGGGGTACCAAGAAGTCGTCGAAGTCTTCAAAGGGTGGGGTTCGGAGTTGGATGTACGTGACCCTACGACGCTAGACCTCCAAACACACCTTGACAGATGTGTCGCTTCGCCTAGTGCGGTTAACCGAGAAGCGGCGCTTCGTCTCGTAAGCAGGCAACCTGAACTCGCCTCTTACTTTGTCAACTCTCTGAAAGACCCAATCTGGTTCTCCGAGCTTGACAGTGCCGGGTTCTTCAACGTGGAACATCATCCTGAGGTGAAGGTCGTTGAGAGCGAACGCGGCGCCAGCTTTCAGGCCGAAGGGTGGCCCGCTTTGCGCTACCTTGAACAGATTGCCGCCGCAGCGCAGGATGGCCAGGCGAATCGGATTGCGGACATCGTTCGGACTATCAGTTCTGACGCTCAAATGCGAGGGTTGGACAATTGGAGGACATGGTGGTCCTTGGCAACAATCCTGTCGCAATTACCGCTTGAAGTCCTCACAGAATCTGATATTGACATGGTTCGCTCTTGGCTAATGGGTCGCTTTGAATCAAACATGGTGGGCCAGGAGTTAGGTGAGAAGCTGCTGCCGCGACTGCTCGACAGCCCCGACCAGACGAACTGGCGCAAGGCAATTTCGCTGGTCGACGCGTTGTCGATGATTCGGCGAACGGAGGATGCGTCATGAGCGACAGGGTGGGGGTGCTGGATAGCTACCATTTGGGCGAAGCACTAAAGGCTTCAGCTAGGAAGCTTGGTGAGCGCTGCGGCAGCGGCGCCGTGGACATGTTGGCCCGCCGCTTGGGCGAGTACATTGGCTCCCCAGAGGATGACGAGTATTCATACATCTGGCGCTCTGCGATTGAAGATCACGAACAAGATGCCCACAAGGAAGACGCTCGCGCCGTTCTCGTTGATGCTGTCCGTGACGCCGCTCTGGGTGCCACGAGTTCCAATACGCCCGAGGCACTGGCCGTGGCGAGGGCGCTCCTTCAGTCTCCCTACCCGACTCTTATTCGCGTAGGCATCTACGTGTGTAGTGAGCACTATGGGGCTGTTGGGACGATCTTTTGGGAATGTGCGAAGGACAAATGGTTTTTCGATCTCCGCTATTGGCATGAGCTTTATTGGCTCATCAAGAAGGCGTTCCCCAGATTCTCCGCCCACCATAGGACTCAGTTTATGCGAGTCGTAGAGGAGCTGAAGGGGGATTGGTCAGACGAGTCGCACCAGCACAAATGGGACGAAATCCATAGACGAGACCTGCTGCATCCGGCATTTGGGCAGGGCGATCCAGAAGTAGACGAGAAGTACCTAGCCTTAGTGCAGCGCTGGGGGCCGGTTCGAGATCACCCGGATTTCCACACTTATTCGACCAGCGAGTGGGTCGGAGACCGAAGCCCGGTCGCATTTGATGCGCTAGTTGGCATGTCTGACGCCGAATTGGTGGCCTTCCTCAAGGGTTTTGTGCCAGACAGCCGAAGCTGGGACGGTCCAACATACCGTGGGCTCGCTTCATCAATCTCTGCAGCAGTGCGAGCAAGCGAGGACGGCTTTGCTCGACGAATCGGCCTCTTTGCTGACTTGGCGCGCCCATACCAATATGGTTTGTTGCGGGGTCTGAAGCAACGATGGTCTGACGATAAGCGCGATATCGACTGGCAAGCAACGTTGTCGCTTGTGCAGAAAATCGCTTCCTCGCCGGCCTTCAGAGCCGACTTAACCGGTGACCAGCCAGAAGGGTGGGAGCCATCCGTGCATTGGGTAGTTAGCGATATTGCCGACCTATTGAAGGGAGCATCAGGCACGGAACGCCATGTGCCAGCGGAGCTTTATCAATCGTGTTTTGAGATTCTTAGTCTTATTCTCGACGCCATGATGCCCACGGACGCTAAACAGGCGAACGATCCCGTTTCACATGCAATCAATTCTCCCAGAGGGCGCGCTCTTGAGTCCCTAATTCATATGGCGCTCGCAATGCGGCGTGAGGAGGTTGCATCGAATTCCAGTTCAGGAGAAACCTGGGGGTCGGTCGGGCCGGTACTAGAGGCCGAACTGGCGACAAGTGAGGCTGGACTGAATGCGGACTTTGCGGCGATGGCCGGGATGTACTGCGCGAACTTCCACTACCTCAACTCAGAGTGGACGGAAGCTAACTTCGACCGACTGTTCTCGTCTGCCAACGAAGGGGCTTGGAAGTGCACGGCGCAAGGCTTTGCGTATCAGCGTTATCTGTATGGCTGGCTCTTCAAGAGCTTGGTCAAGGGCGGCCACCTGAGGAGGATGGTTTACTCGGAAGGCTTACCGGATCAAGTAGCGGAGAGAGCACTCCAGTTCCTAGGGCTTGCGTATCTTGAAGGCATGGAGGGCCTTGATGGAGGAGGGTTACTCAGCGAACTCATTGCGGATTTGAGGGTCAAGGCGCTATCTCATTTGTGTGGGTTCTTCTGGACGCTCCGAGGGAAGGGCGGGCAGTCGGCACGCACGTCCAAGATTTTGGCATTCTGGATGAAACTCGCGGAGCAGATTCGGGCAAACCACTCCAACCTGCCCGAGTTGCAGTCGGCCCTCAGCAGGTTGGCAGTCTTCGTTCACGAGCTTACGCCAGCCGCCGTTCAGGCATTGGTCGAGGCCGCGCCTCACGCTCAAGTTAGGCATCATGGCTACATACTGGTCGAGAACCTTGCGCGTCTTGCAGGTCAGTATCCGAAAGAAGCGGCAACCGTGTTCCGTGCTGCGATGTCCGGCTTTCTACCCGACTACCGCGAGGAAGACGTAATTGGAACCGTCAATCGATTAGCTGACGCAGGTGAGATTGATGAAGCCGAATGGATATGCAACGCATACGCGGAACGAGGCTCGACGCTGCTCAAGAACACCTATGAGACCCTTCGCGCAAGGCAGCGGGCATTGAACGATCCAGGTCGCAGCTCTTCATGACGGGTGAGATTGAGAGAGCTTCCGGAAAGCCGCAACTGTCCTTTGCCTGTTCGATAGACCGGCCATTTAAGCGGCCACTCTTCCCAGAATTCTGCCAATAAGGCCGCCGAGACGTGGGTGTGGCCTCAGAGGGCCGATATGAGTAGCTCGGTGAACAGGAGACCCGTCGCTCGACCGCATTGATCACCGCGCGGCGGCTTTCCGCAACACTGCCGCCCCTGAGTCGGTGCCGGGTGGCCGACAGTTCCGGCCGACAACCCGTCGCTCACCCCTTGTGGAATCTACTGCAGGCTCCATCTACTGCACGCTCCAGTTACAGTCTGGCGGCAGATGCGTCGAGGATGTGTTGCTATCGAACGGTAAAGGCTCGATGAAA
Organism: Thauera mechernichensis; assembly: GCF_029588855.1. Classification (NCBI taxonomy): domain Bacteria; kingdom Pseudomonadati; phylum Pseudomonadota; class Betaproteobacteria; order Rhodocyclales; family Zoogloeaceae; genus Thauera; species Thauera mechernichensis. The sequence continues at coordinate 139,829 of NZ_JARQZE010000004.1, forward strand.
CCTGAGTTGCTTGAACTGCTACTTACCCGTGAGATGCCCTTTGGCAAGTACAAGGGCCGGGTCATCGCTGACCTGCCTGGGGGCTATCTGGCGTGGTTCGCAAGGCAGGGCTTTCCCGCAGGGGAGCTTGGGCAGTTGCTGGCCTTGATGCATGAGCTCGACCATAACAATCTGGTCGGCCTGCTGGAGCCGCTGCGCAGGCGCGGTAAGGGCGCGAGTGACTAGGTGGGCTGCGCCGCCTGTGTGTTGTCCCCAGCAGTCGGGGATAGAGGTGTGGGCAGGCTTGTGGATAAGTGTCGCGATCCGGTGCCAGCCAAGGGAATGCGAACGCTGCCTATTGATGAGGCGGTAGGGCTGTGAGGGGGCAGTCTGGGGACAATGAGATTGTCCCGACCCCGTCGCGTGGCCCTGTTGTCGTGCTTGGGAGAGGTCGCTTTGGAATGCGAAAAAGCCCTGCAAGTCTATGATTTGCAGGGCTTTTTCTGTGTTCTGGCGGACAGGGCGGGATTCGAACCCGCGTTGGGATATTATCCCAAACACGCTTTCCAGGCGTGCGACTTAAACCACTCATCCACCTGTCCAGGAAGTCGGCCATTATAGCTGCAAGCTTGGCTCAGGGAAAGTGGTTTTGGCGGGGGGTTTTGGCGGGGGCTTTTGCTGGCACGTGTTGTCGCGCCGCTACAGCTCAGGTCTTGTGGTGCTCGACATAGGCCTCGATTTCGCTCTTGAGGGCTTCCAGTTCGATGATGAGCGCGTCGATCAACTCGGCGGTGCGTGCGGCGCCGGCCGGGTTGTCGCGGCAGTGCGATTCCAGCGCTCGACCGAGGGCGACGGCCTGGCGGGCGTGGAATTGGGACAGTGCGCCACAGATGGTGTGGGCCAGGCGCCGGGTGGCATCGCTGTCGGTGCCGGCCGCGCTTGCCCGCAGGCGGCTGACGGTGTCCGCGTGCCATGGGCCATAGACCGCGAGGATGCTGGCGAGCACGCCGGCGTTGCCGCGCAGGTCGTCCAGCAGCGGTTCGGGGTCGAAGTGCGCGGGTTTGTCGTATGCCATTGCTCAGCTGTCGGTGCGGGTCGTGGGCGGGCCGATGCGGGCCTCGATGGCGGCGAGGCTGACTGGCTTGATCAGGATGTCGTTGAAGCCACCCTCCAGGTAGCGCTGGTGATCCCCCTCGAGGGCGTGCGCGGTGTAGGCGACGATGCGCGTGTCCTTGAACTCGGCACGCTGGCGGATGATCCTGCAGGCGTCTTCGCCGCCCATGTCGGGCATCGAGATGTCGAGCAGGATGATGCCCGGCTGCGCCGATTCGAGTCGGGCAAGCATGTCGATCGCGCTGGAGAATTCTTCCGTTTTCCATCCCAGCCGCTTGAGGAGCACACTGGCGATGGTGACGTTGACCGGGCTGTCATCGACGATGAAGGCGAGTGTTGTGCTCATGGCTGTTCGCCCTTTTCCATTTGTGGCTGGGCGCGCGGAATGTGGATCGAGAAGGTGGAGCCTGCGCCGGGGCTGGAGTCGAAGCTGATCCGCCCGCCCATGAGGTCGAGCAGCCGTTTTACCAGCGTGAGCCCGAGGCCTGTGCCGCCGTGGTTGCGGTTGAGGAAGGTCTGCCCCTGGTAGAAGGGTTCGAAGATGCGTTCGAGTTCTTCGTGGGTCATGCCGCAGCCGGTATCGGCGACGGTGACGGTGACCTCGCCGGGCTGCTGGGTGAGGCAGAGCTCGATCTGGCCGGACTGGGTGAACTTTACCGCGTTGGACAGCAGGTTTTCGATGAGCTGGCGCACACGCACGGGATCGGCATCGATGTAGCAGGGATGCACGGGCACCTCGGTGAGCAGGGCGACGCCCTTTGCTTCTGCGTTTACGCGGTGCAGCGCGCCGACCGAGGTGACGAGGGCGCCGAGTTCGAAGGTGCGGGGGGACAGGGTGAGGCGGTTCGCCTCCACCTTGGCGAGATCGAGGACGTCGTTGAGCACGGCGAGCAGGTGTTCGCTGCTGTGGTGAATGGTCTTGGCGTAGCTGCGGTGCGCCTCGTCCTCGACCTCGAGGCTGAGCAGTTCCGAGAAGCCGATGATGCCGTTGAGCGGTGTGCGCAGTTCGTGCGACATGTTGGCGAGGAACTCGCTCTTCATCCGGTTCGCTTGCTCGGCGGTGATCCGGGCCTCCTCGATACGCCGGATCGAGGCCTGCATGGCGTCGGCCAGGCTGTTGAAGGAGCGGCCGAGTTCAGCCATCTCGTCCTTGCCCTCGGCCTTGAGGCGATGGTCGAGGTCGCCTTGCTGGAAGCGGTGGATGCCACCGATGATGTCGGTGATGCGGCGCGAGAGCAGGTTCGCCATCCACACCGCGATCATCACCACGGCCAGCACCATGAGCAGGGTGGACACGGTAAGGCCGGTGGCGGTCTGGCGCAGGCTCTGGCGGATGCTGTTCACCAGCCCTTCGCGTTCGCGCACGTTCTGCAGGTCGGCCGTTGCGATGATCTCGCCGATCCGGCGCTCGGATTCGGTGGCGGCGCGGTGGAAGTCGTCGACGTTCGCGCCGATCGTCACGTAGCCGAAGCCGCGCGGGCTCAGGGCATACTGCCCGGTGTAGTAGGGGATGGCGGCGACCGTGGTGAGCTTCTTGATGCCGCTGAAGTGGATGGCGAAGGAGCCTGAGCCGCCGTGCTCGGTCATGTCGTGCCAGCCTTGGCACTGAGGCGAGAAGTTCAGGTAGCGGCAGTCGAGGCCGACGAGGCCCGAGGCGGTCGATTGCGGGTGGGGTTTGCGGGTCAGGCGCTGGTCCCTGCGGCTGGGCACGGTGGCCGAGAACGCAGGCCAGAGCATGCCGCTGGACTGCCATTCGTCGTATAGCTCGGTGTCGATCCAGGGCGTGGCGGGGTTGCCGGTCGCGGGATCGTAGCCATGAATGAAATAGTCGCGTGCGTGCGAGATGTTGCGCCCTTCGAGGTCCCACATGAAGGCGTAGTTGCCCGAGCCGGGGTCCGCGATCGGCGCGTGGCGCTCGGGCGTGGGGCGCGGTGTGTCGGTGAAGGCCATGATGTGGGCATGGTCCAGCGCCAGCGTGACGTAGCCGATGATGCGGCCGTCACGCACGACGGGCGTGGCCCAGCGCACCAGGCCCTGGAAGCGCTTGCCGACCGGGTTCTCGAGACCTGCATAGCCCGATTCGGCCGGTGAGAAGGGCAGGCCGCGCTTGAGTGCCTCCGCGGGCGTGTATTCGCCGATCCAGTGTGTTGCGACCTGGGCGCCGATCACGCGCGAGACGTAGATCTCGCCGGGCTTGAGCGCTTGCAGGGCAGGCCAGTAGTCCTCTGCGCGCACGAAGGTGTTCTCGCGCCGGCTGATGTCGCGCAGGGCTGGATCAAGCAGCGTGGCGCCGGTCTCGCTGAGGACCTTGATGCGCTCCTGGCCGTTGGTGTCGACGAAGCTCGCTTCGAGGAAGAGCGGCCGCAGCGGGTAGCGGCTGTCCGAGTCCGGTGCGCGGTAGTGGAAGTTGGCGGCGTTGTCGGGCAGCGGTTCGCGCACGCGTGCCGTGTTGCGCGGCTGCGGTGCGCTCTCGACCCACTGCATGCCGTCGGCGCTGGGTTCGTAAGGGCCATGCTCTTCGAGCCTGCGCAGGTGCGATTCGAGAAAATCGCGGTAGCCGTCGACCGTGGGCTCGAGTCGTGCCGCACGCAGCAGGTCCTGGTCGCGCTCGTAGAGGAAGTCGGCCACGGCGCGCGCCGTGCCGGTGGTGAGGGCTTCGATGGCTTCGCGCGAGCGGTCGTCGAGCGCGTCGATGGCGTCGTCGATTGCAGTGCGGCCGGTGCGCTGCTGGGTTTCGCGCATGACGTCGGACATGCTGACGGCGCGCGTGGTGACGATGTGGCCGAGTTCGTTGGCGGCGTTCCAGGCGAACAGCGCGAGCAGCACCAGGGGAATGACCTTGATCGCGACGAAGATGGCGATCAGCTTCGCGCGCAGGTTCATGTCGCGAAACCAGGTCGGCGTGGCCATGGGAGGCTCCCTCACGGTCGCATCGTGCGCTTCAGGGGCTGTTGCGGCTACGCCGGCGCTGGGCGATCAGGGCCTGCATGTAGCCATGCAGTTCGTGGAAGGGGATGGGTTTGCGATAAACCGTGACGTCCTGCGGTAGGCCACCTTCGGCGGCGATCTCCTTGGCGTTGAGTGCCGACACCACGACGATGGCGACGTCGCTCGACAGCGGGTTCTCGCGCAGGCGGCGGATCATCTCGAAACCGTCGATGCCGGGAATGCGCAGGTCGGCAATCAGCAGATCGGGCGGCTCGCGGCCGACTTCGACAAGGGCGTCGAGGCCGTGGTCGATCACGTGCAGCTCGAGCGGCATCTCCCAGTTCGCGAAGGTCTCGCGGTAGATGCCCTGGAGCAGGCGGTCGTCCTCGACGACGAGGACGCGCAGCTTGTCGCTTGCTGCTCGCGCCACGGCCATGGGCGCTTTCGCGCGTGCGAGCAATGCGTCCACAGAGTCCTGGCGGATGCGGCGGTGGCCTCCGGCCGTCTTCCAGCCGGCAAGCGTGCCGCTTTCGACCATCTGCTGCACGGCGCCGAGAGAGAGTCCCAGCTGGCGCGCCGCTTGGGCAGTGCTGATGAACTCTCGCCTGGACTCGGAATCATTCGGCATGGTTGTGCGCCAACGAATCGTTTAAAAGGCCAGAAAGTATCAGAAATGATCGCCTGTCGGTGAACTCCGTGATGGGAATGATTGCCTTTCCGATCTTGACCGAGAGGGGGCGGTGCGTCTGCCGAAGCCGGCCGCGAGGGCTACAATGTGGGTCCGGGGTTGTGACCAGGTCGGTATCGGCGCGAGCGTCCGTTCGCCGCGCCGGATCCGGCCGCGCTGCTCCGTGGGTGATATATGGCAAGCACTCCACCTTGAAGGACCTGCATGAACGCTTCACGTAATGTTCTGGGCGGGCCGCTGCTCGCCTGCAGCTATGCGCCGCTGACGGGCTTTTATCGGACCGGTTGCTGCGAGACGGGGGCGGACGATCTCGGCCGCCACATCATCTGTGTACGCGTCACGGAAGCCTTCCTGGCGTTTTCGCGCAGGGTCGGCAACGATTTGTCGACGCCGCGCCCCGAGTATCGATTCGCCGGACTCAAGCCCGGCGACCGCTGGTGCCTGTGTGCCTTGCGCTGGAAGGAGGCGCTCGACGCCGGCATGGCGCCTCCGGTGGTACTGGAGGCGACCCACGAGGCGGCGCTGCGCATTGTCGACCTGGACACGCTCAAGGCGCATGCCTTTGGCGCCGCCACCGGGCCGCAGGCCTGAGCACGCATGCACGCGACCACCCTCGACCGCGACGGGCTTGTCCGCTTGCTCGAAGTCCTCGAGGTCGGCCTCGTGGAGCGCACACGCGTACTGCGCCTGAGCCTGCTCGCCGCGCTGGCGGGCGAGCACACTTTGCTCATCGGCCCGCCGGGTACGGCCAAGAGCGCACTCGCACGTCGCATCCACCTGGCCTTTAGCGATGCGCGCTACTTCGAGCGCCTGCTCACGCGCTTCACCGTGCCCGAAGAGCTGTTCGGCCCGCTTTCCATCCGCGCGCTCGAAGAAGACCGCTACGAGCGCCACACCGCAGGCTTCCTGCCCGAGGCCGGGGTCGCATTCATCGACGAGGTGTTCAAGGCGAACAGCGCCATCCTCAACGCGCTGCTGACCCTGCTCAACGAGCGCGAGTTCGACAACGGTGCCGGGCGTGTGCGCTGCCCGCTGATCAGTGTGGTCGGCGCCACCAACCATGTGCCCGAAGACGAAGTGGGCGAAGCGTTTTTCGACCGCTTCCTGCTCCGCTTGGCGGTCGAGCCGGTGAGCGCGGACGGCTTCGCGCGTCTGCTCGCCGGCAATGGCCGGAATGCGCTTGCGGCATGCGATGCCGGGGCACCGCCAGCGGTGCCCGAGGACTTGAGACTGCCGGCCGCCGTGTGCGATGCCCTGCGTGAGGCTGCCGCTGCGGTCCGCTTGCCCGCCGATGTGCTCGCCCGGCTTGCCGAACTGCGGGTCTGGCTGGCCGGCCAGCAGTACTACGTGTCGGACCGGCGCTGGGTCAAGATCGCCCACCTGCTGCGCGTGGCGGCGGCGAGCGAGGGCAGGGCCGAAGTCGCGCCCTGGGACCTGGGCCTGCTGCCCAGCTGTATCGCCGCCGACGAGGCGGGACGGCAGGCGGTGGCCGATTGGCTTGCTTGCCGCCTTGGTGTGCGCGAGGCGCTGTCACCGCCACGCCTGACAAGGGTGGTCGAGGCGTTCGAGGCTCAGCTCAAGGCCGAGCGCGAGGCCAACGACCTCGACTACGACGAGTCTGGGCGGTTGCGTTTTTCGGCCATTTCCCATGCCGAGACCCTGGCTGGCGCGTTCAGCAGTGGAATCGGTGGCGGCATGGGCAGCGAGCAGGCCAGCGCCCTTGCCGGGGAGATCGGCGATGCGAAGGGTGGGGCGGGTGCGTTGCGCATGACCTACGCGCGCAAGCGCCGCTACGGTGCATTGCACGTGACGGCGCGCACGACGCAGATCGACGCGCTGTTGCTGCGCATCGCCGCCTACCAGGGCGAGATCGACGCCCAGCGGGGCGCGCTGCGGGCGTGGGCTGCGCAGTCGTTGTGGGCCGACCCCGCCTTTGTCGACGCGGCACAGGTGCAGCTTGCGCACACGGCGGCCCAGATCGAGTCCCTGGCGTTGCGTGCGGGTATGGCACGCGCAGGCTTCGAGGCCTTGCCGCGGCTCGATGAGGCCGGCGCGATGCCGGCGCCGGTCGAGCACGAGCCGCTGCCCGACTGAAGAGGCTTCGTGTCCGCGCCGGCAGCCGTTCCGCAGTTGTTCGAAGCGCTCGAGGCGCCGCTGGCAACGCTCGATCGCCTGCCGCGTGCGTTGTGGCTGGGCGGCATGACGCATGCGCAGGGCGAACTGGTCGGCCGCCTCGAGGCGCTCGAAGCCTGGCGGCAGGCGCTGTTGGCCGGCGATGTGCCGGCAGATGCGGGCGCGGCGGGCGGCTGGCCGGCATCGGGCATGCGTGCCGCGTTGCTGGCGTGCGTGGACGGCCTCGGGCTGGCGGCATACTGCCGGGCGCGCGAGGACGTCACCGATACGGTGTTGCAGAGCCTGTTGTTCCATCTCGACCTGGTTGTGGACTACCGCGACCGTGGCGCCAGCGCCGCAGACGCGCAGGCGATGGCGCTCGCGGCTTTCAGTGCGGACTGGACCGAGCGCTGCGGCGACATGGACGAGCTCATTGCGGCATTCGGCGACCTGGGGGATCTGCTCAAGAACACGCGTTGGGACGCCTTGCGCGGCCTGCTGCGCAGCAGCGAGTGGCGCGAGGTGGTGCGCATCCGCCGGCTCATCGAGCGTTTGCCGGCGCTTGCCCGCATCATCCGCAGCCTGGGCCGGGCGCGCCAGGTGGACGATGAGTCCGCCTCGAGCCGGGCTTTGCAGGAGGTGGTCGAGCCCGCCAGCGTGCTGTGTACCAGCGCGTGCCGGCTGCGCGTGCCCGAACTGCCGGGCGAAACGCGCGGCGTGCATCGCGCGGGGCGCATCGCCCGCATGCTGCCGTCCGAGGCAATGCTGCTGGGCCACCCGCAGCTGCGCTTGATCTGGCATGCCCGCCATGCCGAGCGCAGCCTGCTGTGCTACGAGGATGACGACCACCTGCAGGAGGAATGCCAGCGCCCGGCGCCGGTGCTGCGTCCCAGCCTGCAGCCGGCGACGGCGCGCCGGCTGGAGATGGGGCCGATGCTGATCTGTGTCGATACCTCGGGTTCGATGCAGGGCGGTGCCGAGGCCGTCGCCAAGGCAGTGGTGCTGGAGGCGGTGCGCTGTGCCCATGCCCAGCGCCGCGCTTGCCATGTGTTTGCCTTCGGCGGCCCGGACGAGGTGGTGGAGATGGTGCTCGGCGTCGACGCCGCCGGTGTTGCCAAGCTCGCGCGCTTCCTGGGCCAGAGCTTTGGCGGCGGGACAGACATCTGCGCGCCGCTCGAACGCGCGATTGCCCGCCTTGAGGAGGCCGAGTGGCAGCTTGCCGACGTGCTGATTGCATCCGATGGCGAATTCGGCGCCACGCCGGCGCTCGCCGACCGTCTGCATGCAGTGCGGCGCGACCAGGGCCTGCGCGTGCAAGGCATCCTCATCGGCGACCGCGAAACGATCGGCTTGCTCGAACTCGCCGACGACATCCACTGGGTGCGCGACTGGCGCCGCTACGGCCAGGCCGGTGAGGGCCAGCCGACGCGTGGCGAGGGTGCCGAGGCGGGTGGTTCGCCAGTGCACTCCAAGAGCCTGACCGCGAGCTACTTCCCAGGCGCCTTGCGCAACCCCGAGAACCGGAGCCGTACCGTCAGCCCGGAAGCCGCTGCGGCGGCCGTGCGCGCGGGGCGGTCGAGCGCTGCGGGCGCGGCCGAGACCAACTCTGCACATTCAATGCCACCGACAAGGACCGACCCATGAGTTTCGCTGCCGACCTCATTGCCGATCTCGAACGCGCAACTGCCGGCAAGCCCGTGCCGCGGGTGAAGGCCCTGCATCTGCCGCCGGCGGCGGCTGCAGCGTCCAAGAATGGAGAGTTCTGCGCACTCGAACTCGACGACGGCGCGCTCGGCATTACCTATGTGCTGCTCGATGGCGCCTTGACGCGGCTGGCTGCCGCCGACGATCCACACAGCATCGTCGGCATGGATGCACTTGCGCTTGCGCGCGAGTACGCTGCTTCGGACGGTGCTGCCGGTCGCGCCGAGGCTGCGCGCCGGCAGTTGCGCCGTACGCTGGGCTTTGCCGCGGCGAATGCGCTGTCGCGCACGGTGATGGCGCGGATGGGCTTTGCGCCGCCGCGCGCAGCCGATTCGATCGGTGGCATTGCGCCGCAGCCAGGTGACCACGTCGGCATGGTCGGGCTGTTTTCGCCGCTGCTCAAGCAGGTCACCGCCGCCGGGGCACGGCTCACCGTCGTCGAACTCAACCCGGACTACGCCGGAAGCTACGACGCTTACCGCGTCACCCTGGATCCGGCCGCGCTCGCAAGCTGCAACAAGGTGCTGTCGACCAGTACCATCCTGCTCAACCACACGGTCGATGCCATGCTGGCCCACTGCCGCAAGGCCAGCCGCGTCGCCCTCATCGGGCCGAGCGCGGGTTGCCTGCCCGGCCCCTTGTTCGCGCGCGGGGTCGACGTGGTGGGCGGCAGTTGGGTGACCGACCGCGAGGGTTTCATCGACGCCTTGCGCAGGGGTGATTCCTGGAGCGCGTTCGCGTATAAGTTCGCCCTTGCACCGGCCGACTGGCCGGCCACGCCCGCATAGGGCAGGCAGGCAGGACGGCGGCAAGACCGTCCGCCCGCGCAGCGCACAACAATAATCGGACCTCTCCCCATGCAGCTCACCCCCAGACTCGTCGCCTTCCTGCTCCTGCCGCCCATCCTGTGGGCGACCAACGCCGTGGTCGGTCGCATTGCCATCGACAGCATCGCACCGCTGTGGCTCAACGCGCTGCGCTGGGTGGTGGCCTTCCTGATCCTGCTGCCACTGGGCTGGCGGGCGGTCGCCACCGCCGAGGCGCGCGCGCAGATCCGCGTCCGCTGGGCCCACCTTGCGGTACTCGGGCTGATCGGGGTAGGGGCGTACAACGCGCTGCAGTACATGGCGCTACGGACCAGCACGCCGCTCAACGTCACGCTCATCGCCTCCAGTGCGCCGGTGTGGATGATGCTCATCGGCCTGGTGTTCTACCGTGTCGTCCCGCGCCCGGTGCAGGTGTTCGGCGCCATGATGTCGCTCGTCGGCGTCGCCCTGGTGCTGTCGCGCGGCGACCTTGGGGCGCTTGCGCGCATCGAGTTTGTCGAGGGCGACCTGCTGATGCTGCTCGCCATGATCGGGTGGACGGCCTACAGCTGGATGCTGGCCCGCCCGCCGGCGCACATGCGCGGCGACCAGCGCCCGGCCTGGAACTGGGCCGAATTTCTCGTCGCCCAATGCGTGTTCGGGGTGCTCTGGGCCGTTGCCGCGGCCGCCGCGGGCGATGTGCTGATCCCGGCCGGACCCACCCAGTGGTCCTGGGGCCTGGTGGCAGCCATCCTCTATGTCGCCATTGGCCCGTCCATCCTGGCCTATCGCTTCTGGGGTGCGGCGGTGGCAGAGGCCGGGCCGGCCACGGCCGCAATCTTCTACAACTTCACCCCACTCTTCGCCGCAATCCTGTCTGCTGCGGTCATTGGCGAATGGCCCAAGCTTTACCACGGCCTTGCTTTTGCGCTCATCCTGGGCGGCGTGCTGGTGTCGACCCGCGGCGGCAGGGGCTGATCGGTACGACGCATCCGACGCGACCCGCCATGGCTTCGCTCTTCGACATCCTCGCCGAGCAGCGCATCCTCGAAGCCGGGCGCAACGGCGCCTTCGACAACCTGCCCGGCGCGGGCAGGCCGCTGGCGTTCGACGACGAGCTCTTCGTCTCGCCCGAGCAGCGCATGGCCAACAAGGTGCTGCGCAATGCCGGCTTCGCCCCGCCTGAGCTTGCACTGCGCAAGGAGCTGGCCGACCTGCGTCGGCGTATCGCCGAACTGGACGAAGGCGCGGAGCGCAGCCGCCTGCGGCGCCGGCTGGCGGAGCTGATGGTGCAGTTGCAGGAGATGGGGCGCCGGTAAGCGCCCCGCGCCTGTGTGCCTCAGAAGCTCGACTCTAAGGTGGATCTCGATTCCAGCGGTTGGACCGCAACAGTCAAGCCACCGGCTCCGCGCTTCGCTTGCCGGCATTTTGGGCTTGAGTGAACGGCGGTAGGCGCAGCGTGAGCCGCGGGGTGTGACTGCACGCGTGAGTCGCCTGGCCGTTCGCGTTGTTTGTGCGAAAGACGTGTGTCCGGGCGGCGCCGTCGGTCAACAGCATCAGCCGCGCGATAGGTGCTCGTCCGTGGGAGCGATTGTTCCGCGCGGAGGGGGTGGGAAAAGAACGTCGCTCAGTGAACGGTTACTGCAGGATGGTGTTGCTGTGTCATAATGCATATTCAAAAAACATATGCCGAAGACATTTTCCGCGTCTCTGTTGCCGTTGGCGCCAACTTTTTGGGAAAGAAGATCATGCACCACGAAACCACCAACGCATCCTTCCATCCTCGCTCTGCCTTCCGCCTCAGGCCCCTCGCATTTGCCCTGGCCGCCCTGCCGCTGTTCTTTCCCGCTGTGGCGCAGGCACAGGCCGGTATCACCAACCTCGGCGCCCTGGGTGGGACGAATTCGGGCGCCACCAGCGTCAGTCTCGACGGCGCCGTGGTGGTGGGCGCAAGCACCATCATGGCCGGTGACCAGGCTGATCGGGCCTTCCTCTGGACGCAGGATAGCGGCATGATCAACCTCGGTACCTTGGGCGGGACGCATTCGGAAGCACACGGTGTCTCTGCCGACGGGGCGGTGGTTGTGGGCGGGTCGGATACGACCAACGATGAGGCTTGGCGCGCGTTCCGTTGGACACGGGACTCGGGCATGGTGGATCTGGGCACCTTGGGTGGGGCGAATGCGTATGCCCATGCCATTAGTTCAGACGGAACGGTGGTGGTGGGTTGGGCCGATAAGAGCGACATGCAGTATCGCGCGTTTCGCTGGACGCAAGACGGTGGCATGGAAGATCTGGGCACACTGGGCGGGCTCTGGTCGGTTCCCGAAGGCGTCTCGGCCGACGGCGCGGTGGTGGTGGGCGGCTCCCTTACGGCCGGCAATGAGGCTTGGCACGCATTCCGCTGGACGCAGAACACGGGCATGGTAAATCTGGGGGGCATCACGGGCAGGACGAATTCGCAGGCCAACGGCGTCTCCGCCGATGGCGCTGTGGTCGTGGGTGGGGCCTTCGATGTAGGCAGAGTGATAGAGGAGGGGGAGCTTGACTACGAGCTCGGCGTGAGAGAAAACGTGCATGCCTTCCGCTGGACGCAGGACATCGGGATGGTGGATCTGGGGACCCTGGGGGGAGCGGAGGCGAATGCCCATGGCGTCTCCGGCGACGGTGCCGTGGTGGTGGGCTGGGCCTTGACCGCCGGCGGGAGCCAGCGAGCCTTCCGCTGGACGCAGGACGCCAGCATGCAGTCGGTGGAAGACTGGCTGCGCGACGCCGGGGTGGCTGTGCCTGTGGATATCACTCGAGTGGCGAATGCGACGAACGTCGACGGCAGCGTGGTGGTCGGCGTGCTTGCGAGCGGCCAAGCCTTCATCGCCCGCGTGGCCGACAGTGGCAGTGGTGGTAATGGTGGTAATGGCGGCAACGGTGGCGGCCTGATTACACTGCAAGATCTGCAGCAAAGTCTCGCCGACACGTCGGTGGGCAGCGGGATGGCGCTTTCCGCCGCCGTCACGGTACTCAACGGTGCCCACAGCCGTCCGTTGTCGCGCCGCGTGGATGAGGGGCAGCGCGCCTTTTGGCTGGCTGGCGACTGGGGGCGGGACGGCCACGGCGCCCGTTCCGGAGATCTCGGCCTTGCTGAAGTCGGTTTCGGCAAGAATTTCGGCGCAGCGCAGGTCAATGTTTCGCTCGGCCAGACCTGGGCAAAGCAGGATCAGGTGCACAACGGCCGGACGAAGACCGCCGGTACCTACGTGCTGGCCCAGGCGCTGATCCCGGTCTCGGGCAATCTGTGGGGAGCCGTCGGCGCGTATGTGCATCGGGGTGAGGCGGACATGAGGCGCGGCTATCTCAACGCTGGGGCGCAGGATTACTCACGAGGCACGCCAAATGTGAACACCTGGGGCTTGCGCGCGCGCCTCGAATGGGACCAGGCCTGGCATGTCGCCAATGCCGATGTATTGCCCTATGTCGATCTGAGCTATGCCAAGGCGAGGCTCGCCGCCTACACCGAAAGCAGCGGCGGCTTTCCAGCGCGCTTCGACAGCCGCAAGGAAAAGGCGACCGAACTGCGCCTCGGCGTGAATGCGGCCAAACTACTGGGGAACGGCTTGAATCTCATCGGGATGCTCGAAGCTGCGCACCGCTTCGAGAAAAGCGGCCCGCGCAGCTCGGGTCAGGTGATCGGTCTGTCCGCCTTTGGTCTGGATGGACGGAGGAACGACCGGAACTGGCTGCGCCTTGGCGCGGGCGTGGAAGGTAAGCTGGCCGGTGGCCGCGCATCACTCATGCTCAACGCCACCACCAAGGGCGAAACGTCGAACGCATGGCTGGCGGCGAATTGGCAACACGCGTTCTGAGGAGCGTCGACGCTGATCGCGAAGCAGTTCATGCTTGGAGTTGAGTCTTTCGAACTCGATTGCTCCAGAGGGCATGTAGCGGCTTATTGGCGAATGGTGTCTTGAGTGTCTGCACCAGCAGAGACGGTACTGGCATTGTTCAGTAGTCGGTCTCGATCTTCCTGCCGGTGCGCTTGTCGATGTACCAGCCTTTGCGTACAGGTTTTCCGTCGAGTATTTTGGCTTCGCGGAAATCACCTCCTGCGAACGAGTGCACGGGCGCGACATACACGGCCTCGCCATACTCATCGCGCTTCTTCGGGTCAAACCCCGGCCTGCGCTCGATGTCCCAGCCGAACAGCGTGCCCTGTTCGTTCATGCGGAACTTCAGGCGCAGGTTGCCGCGCGGGTCGCGCTTGAGGTCGTCGATCAGCGCCTGCGGGATGCGCGAGCCGACCTCGATGATCTCGTCGCCGATGATGTTGCCGGCGTAACGTCCGCCGACGCCTTGTACGAACTCCCGCGCGCTGGAGTCGCGCCACACGACGCGCACCCGTTCGGGCACTGGCTGCGAGAGCATCCTCTTTCCCTGCGTTTGCAACCGTTGCCCCCCCCTTTGGTAAAACGGGTACTTAGCATGTTCGGGAAAGAACTCGACGCCGAGAAACTCCTGCCCGTCCATTGCATCGACCACCAGTTCGAAGCCCGGGCGACCAAACCTCTTGAGCATGCGTTCGCGGCTCTCCAGGTAGCGCGCCTGCTCGGGGGTTGTCGGCTTGGGGGCCGGCGGCGGCGTGCTGCGGCAGCCGCTCAGCAGCACGTACGCTGCGGAAGTCAGCACAAGGCGTCGTCTCGTCAGGCTCATTTCGCTGTGTCTCCTTACAATCCATATCCGTTACTGGGATCACGCAGCCACTCCAGGTAGCCCTGCATGTCCACCGTGCCGGTGACGTTGCCGAGCTTGCGCGGGTCGAGCGCCGTGCCCTTGCCCAGTTGTTCGACCTCGCGCGGCAGCCAGGTGATGTAACTCAGCGTGTCGGCATGGACCATGCCGCCGTTGTCGAAGCCCATGGTGCGCTGGCTCGTGCCCGAGGTGGCACCACGGACCTCGCGGTCTTCGGCGAAGACGTAGTCGGTCCACGACATGTCGCCGTGCCTCACCTCCTTGGGAGCCAGGATGCGCGGGTCGCCCACGCGGATGACGTTGCTCTGGTCGTGTAGCACGACGTCGTTCATCGGAATCGGGTCGACGGCCTTCATGGTCACGCCCGCATTCTTCGCCTGCTGCACCATCCAGTTCAACGCCACCAGCGACAGGCCCTGCTCGTTGTCCGGGTAACCGCCGCCGATGTCCGCGTGCGCGCCGATGAAGCCGCGCTCGATGCGGATCTGACCCGGGGCGGTGCTGCTCGCCCCGATCGATTGCAGCGGGAATCCGCCCCAGTGCATGCTGTGCGGCTTGGGATTGCGAAGCGAGTACTCCCCGATCGCCCCCGAGCGGTGCTCGTTGAGCGCCACCGCTTGCGCGACGTAGGCGAACTCGCTCGGTATGCCGAGGTTGTAACCCGTGCCGCTGAAGTTGGTGGAGAGCACGGTGTCGAAGAGGCCCATGAAGCGGAGGTTGACCCACTGGCAGCCCGGCTTGCCAGCCTCGGTGGTGTACTTATAGTAAGTCTTGCCATTGAGCACCACCGAGCCGGCCACGATGCGGTTTGCGAAATCGCGTGCCTGCGCCGCGCCGCGGCTAAAGCCCACGATGTCGATGTCCATGACCTTGTTCTTGTCAAACGCTGCAGCCTCGTCCCGTATGTACAGCATCATCCGATCGATGCGAGCCGGTCCCGAGTAGTTGCCGCCCATGTCGTTGACGTAGACGGGGTCCCCGGGCGTGAGCCACCAGAGCAGGGTGTGTGTCGCGTAATCTTCCGGTCGGATGTGGCCGTACTCGTCGTCCCGATGCACCGTGCCGACGCCGCTGACGTAGCGGTGGTTTCCGCTGTCGTAGGCGTTCAGGAAGTGCACCACGTTGGTGAAACCGTCGCCCCCCATCGCCGGATCGTTGCGGTCGTCGCTGTTGCCCGTGCCATCGAACGCAAACAGGATGAGCCCGTCCGGATCGATGAACCTGAGCGGGTTGTACGCGACGTAGGCGTAGGGGTTGGGGCCGTCCGGAGTGCCGAGCGGGTCGGGGCTGAGGTACTGGCCTTGTTCCGGGTCGTAGTAGCGTGCGCGGTTGAAGTGCAGCCCGGTCTCGGCATCAAGGTACTGGCCGGGCAGGCGCAGATTGAGGGTGAAGCCGCCCGAGTGGACGTTGGCCGCCCCGAAGGGCGCGTAGTGCGCACGCCACAGCACTTGGCCTTGAGTGTCGGTGACGAGTTCCGGCGCACCGAGGTGGTTGCCGTGCAGCCAGACGATGCCTTTGGAGCCGGCGAGCCAGCTTTGAACGAGGCGTATCAGGTCGCCGATGATGCGGGCTGCGGTGCCTTGCGCAGCCGGCGTCGGCGCGGCGCCTTGGGGCCGGTCGATGACGGCCACGGGCAGATCGGCCAGCCACACGTACTGGCGCAGGATGCGCCCGTGGGCGTCGAACTCGGCCAGCGGCTGGCGCGCTTCGTCGTAGAGGGTGTAGCGGGTCTGGCCGTTTGCATGCTTGACGTTGCGCAGGCCACGGTGGTCGTAACCGTAGCGTGCCAGCGTCTTGCCGTGCTCGCGTACCTCGACCAGGCGGCCGCGGGCGTCCCAGTCGTATTCGCGGCTGCCCAGTTGCTCGGGTTGGCCGCTGGCGCTGTAGCGGGCGGGGGGGCGGTCCGCATCGATGCGTCGGTGGCTGCCGGGCTCGAAGGCGCTACGGCGCGTGCCTGCGCGCAGCTCGGCTTGTGAGCCGACGTCCTGCTGGCTGAGCACGCGGCGCTGGGTCGGGTCGTATGCGTAGCGCCACACGGCCTGTTCGGCCAGCGCCTTGTCTTGCGCGTGCCACTCGACCGAGACCAACAGCTGGTTGTGCCGGTCGTAGGCGTGGCTATGCCAGGTGGGCTGCGCACCGGCGTGGGTTGCCTGCTGGCGGCTATGCAGCAGGTTGCCGCGCGCGTCCCAGACGTAGCGGTGGTCCAGCAGTGCCGAGGGATCTTCGGGAAGGCCCAGGGCGCCCGGCAAGAGGGCCGCATCGGGGTTTGCCTTGGCGGAGGAGTTTGCCGCCATGGGTGCGTGACTTTGCGTGCCGTTCGGGGATTGAGCGCGGGCGGGTGCAATGCCGAGCAGCCTTTCGATTACCTCCTGTCGGCTGAGCCCAAGCTGCACGGGATCCGACGGGTAACGGGCCAGGCGCACCCGCTCGGGTGTGCGGTGGCGATGTACCACCCGTGCCAGTACGCCTTCGCGGCTGCGCTGGTAGAGGGTCTGGATACCGTTGCCGGCGGTGTGAGCGCGCAGGCCCGCGAGGTCGCGCTCGAAGTCGCTCGCGATGAGTTGCTCGCGTTCGAGCTGGCGCAGCCACGGCGTCTGGACGCTGCCAAGCATGAGTGCGACGACCTGGCCCTGGCCGTTGCGCTCGTAGCGCAGGCGGCTGCCGTCGGGCAGGGTGGTGGCGACGAGCCGGCCGACCTCGTCGTGCTCGTAGCGGGTGACTGAGGTCAGCTCGCCCTGTTCGGTGGCGAGTCGCACGATGCGCGCGCTGCGCAGGCCACGCGCGTCGTATTCGTAGCGTTCGCTCTGAGTGGGATGAACAAGCTCGATCAGACGCCTGCCGGCGTAGCGCCAGTGGGTCGTTTCCGCCTTGCTCGACGCAGCGTCGGTGATGACCTGGCGCAGGATGCGGCCTTGCGCGTCGTATTCGTAGCGGGCGAGGTTGCCGCGCGCATCACGCATCGCGGCGATGCGATCGGCGGCGTCGAGCTCGCGCAGCACGGTCCCGGTGTCGGGGCTGCGCCGCCATACCAGGCGGCCGAAGTCGTCGCGCAGCGCTTGCACCTGGGTGGCCTGGGCGAGCTCATGCGGAAGTGGGGATATGCGCGCCGGCACCGCGTGTTCGAACCCGAGGGCGTCGATCACGCGTTCGAGTTGTCCGTGCTCGTCGTAGCGCCATTTCAAGCTGCGCCCGGCGTTGTCCCAGGCGTGTGCGAGCCGGCCCCGGTCGTCGTAGCGACGGTGCCGTGACTGCGTGAGGCTCGCGCTCTGGAGCGTGTGCTCGGTCAAGCGGCTTTCGGTGTCGTAGGTGTAGCTGCTCAGCACTCCGAGGGCGCTGGCATGCCACAGCAGGCGGCCCTGGGTGTCCCACTGCCGGCGCCAGCTCGCGGCAGCTTGGCCGAGGTGCGCTTCCTCGGTCGGGTTGCCGAGTTCGTCGTAGTGGATTCGCTGCTCGAGGGGGATTGACCAGCCCGGCCCCCGGCTGCGTACGCTCGTGATTTGCTGGCGTGCGTTGTAGGTGAATGTGGTCTCGAAGCCATCGTCATTGACCACACGTCGCAGCAATCCGGTCTGGGGGTGATGCTGCAGCGCGCTTTGCAGCCCGCCGGGCTGCGTGAGCCTGATCACGAAGCTACCGTGAGTATCCCAGTCGAGGCGTGTGACATCCGAATCACCTGGATCTCCATTGGGCCCATTGGGCAGCGGCCCGTCGATCTGGGCGAGCAGGCTGCGGCCGTTGACCGCGGTGTAGGCGTAGGTGGTGGTGCGGCTGATCGGCGTGGCCGCCTCGGCGGAGGCAGCGGGCTCGCCGGCGGCGTCCAGTGGGCTGAAGCCGGACTCGGTCACTTCGATCCGCTGGCCGTGGTCGTTGTAGGTGAAGCGGATCTGGTGTTCCTTGCCGGGTATGACGCTGGGCCGTGCGATGAGCACCGGGCGGGGGGTCGCGCCGGTGTACGCGTAGCGGGCGAGCAGCCGCGCAGGCAAGGGCTTTCCGCCGGCGTAGGCGATATGGCTCTCGCGGAGAACGCGGCCCAGTGCATCGCGCTCGATCCTCGTGGAGGCAAGCGGGCGGGCGCCCGGATCGAGGCGGGTGATCTCGGTCAGGGCGCCGTAGCGGTCGTATGCGTAGCGTACGTTCGTCTCGCCACAGCGCGCGCACCCTGGGCCGATGGCTTCGAGCAGGCGCGGTTCGCCGTTGATGCGCGTGTGGCGGTAGCGGGTGGTCTCGCCCAGGCTGTTGGTGAGTTCGGTGCGGTCCGGGGCGCTGAAGCGCAGGTCCACCTGTTCGATTCCGCTGCCACGCAGCAGTTGGCCTGACGCGTCGAGCTGTCGCGGGGTGCCGCGCACGCTCATTACCGCGCGGCCGGCAGCGTCGTAGGCATAGGTCGACAGGCGTTGGGCGTCGGCGGCGGTGCCATCAGGGCGCTTGCCGACGACGGTGATCCCTGTGAGATGGTGGGGCCACCCGGGTGCGGACTCGCCGATGTCGGCGCCGTAGTGATAGCGCCGGGTTGTGCCGTCGGGCAGCGTCGCGGCGACCAGGTTGCTCAGGCCTGGCAGGGTGCGCTCGTTCTGGTGCGAATAGGTAAAGCGCCCGAGCGGGCTGGTGATGGCCACGACGCCACGGAAGCCGCGGCTCCTGCGTGGGGCGTACTCGAAGTTCAGGCTGCGTCCCTGCGGGTCGGTGACTTTCATCAGTTCGCCGTCGAGACCGCGTGTGAGACTGAGGAATTCGCCGCTTGGCAGACGGATCTGCACGAGCTTGCCGCGCGCATCGAAGTCGAGCTCGCGACCGTCTGGCCAGGTCCAGCGATGGCCTTGCCTGTTCGGGGATTGTGGGGAGCGCAGGGCAATGACCGTCCCGCGCGCCGGGTCGGCGTGGGAGTACCGGCGCCCGCCCGCGTCCGTTGCGGTAAAGCTCAGGTGCTTGCCGTCGGCCTGGATGATGAGCAACTGGTCGCCATTGGCGTGGAGGTCGGTCTCGTAAGACAGCCGCCAGCCGCGACCGAGCAGCCCGAGCTGCGAGTCTGTGCCGGCCTGAGCGCTGTTGTAGTGGCGCACGATCTCGAGACCGAGGGGGCCGGGTAGCGCGGGCAGGTCGGTCTCGTTCTGGTACTTGTTGCCGGTGATGACGTCGATCGGGTTGCCGGCAGCCCGTCCGACGCCGTCCGGTTCGTCCTGGCTGGCGGGGGCCGCTTCAGCGCATGCCTGCGCGCCGCCAGGGTTTCCGCCATCGGAGGGGGTGCAGCTCGTATCGCTCGGGCGCGATTGGGGCAAGGACGAGCCACCACCGTTCGTAGACAGTTGCGCACCGCTGATCAGGGGCATCGCCAGCAGTAGCGCCAGCAGGGCACGGGCGACTGCGTTGCGTACGTGGGCAGGGGAGGCGGGCTTGAGGGCGCGATTCATTCGTGTTGATGCGTCGTCATGGTGTCTGAGCGGGTGCAGGCCTGCTTCGCAGCCAGTCCAAGGGGGCCTCGCAAGAGGGAGGTGATCCACAGCCCGGGTCGGTCAGCGGGTTGCAGTCGTCCGGAAGCGGCTCCTCGTCGGGATCCTCATCCGGCTCGGCTTCAGGTGGCGGCACGCTGGTGCACGCCGGGTCCGTCACCGGGCACAGGGGCAGCGTCGGTCCGTCTGGCGGTGGCCCGGGGTCGGAGGGTTTGCCGGCATTGCCCGGGCCGGGGATGGAGGCGTTGCCGGCCTCGATGGCGGGCGATTGCATGCGCATGACGGTGTGGGCGACGACCGGGATGCGGCCCTGGGCGAGGAGGCTGGTGCGGAAGGTGTCGCGGTCGGCGGGGTCGAGCAGTGCGCTGGCACGGGCCATGAACGGGCCGGCGAGCGGGATCTGCTTGTCGCGCGGGATGCCGTAGGTGATGCGCAGCTTGAGCAGGTTGGC
This sequence comes from Thauera mechernichensis, assembly GCF_029588855.1. Taxonomy (NCBI): domain Bacteria; kingdom Pseudomonadati; phylum Pseudomonadota; class Betaproteobacteria; order Rhodocyclales; family Zoogloeaceae; genus Thauera; species Thauera mechernichensis. The sequence goes on from NZ_JARQZE010000004.1 coordinate 159,800, forward strand.
GTCGTGCAGGCTCTGGCCGCTGGCGTTGGTGGCAGGGTTGCGGCTGCAGCTGGGGCGGTCGGCCGGACACTCGAGTTGGGCGATGTGGGTGTTAGGGATGACGCGCGCGGACAGGCCCAGGCGAGTGGCCAGGGCGGGGCTGTGGTAGTCATCGAAGCTCTCCTTGGTCGGCGAGAGGATCTCGATGCGGGCGAAGGGGGCCTCGGCGAGCGCGCGCGCGCGTGATGCAGCGAGCTCGTCAGTGGTGGTGCCGCCGCCGTGGTAGCCCGTCATGGCACGATCGAAGGCGGTCCGCATGGCCGCCGGGCGGGCGCTGTCGACAGTGCCGGCGCGTGCGGCTTCGAAGGTGGCGTAGTTGAGCTGGCTCTTGGCATGAAAGAGCAGCGCGTATTGCATGAGCACGAGCAGGATGAAGAGCAGCAGCGGGCCGACGACGACGAACTCCACCAGGGTGGCGCCGCGCTCGCGCCTGCTGTGGGGCGCGGCGAGTCCAGGCCGTGCGCCCGCGGCGAGGTCGAGGCGCATGCCCGCGACGAGCTCCAGCCGGCGCGCCTCGCCTGCGCCCAATTCGAGCGTGTGGCGGGCGCTGGCGCAGGCGGTGGCACGCCAAGGGGGTAGCGCCTCGACCACTTTGGCGATGCGCTCGTCGGCGTCGATGAAGACCACGTCGATCGGGTAGCGCATGAATGCGGTGTGGACCGCAGCGCAGGGGGTGATGAGCAAGGCATGGCCAGGCGCCAGGGCGGCGGTGCCGAGGAGACCGCGCAGGCGCGCAAGGAAGTGCTCGGCGCGGCGGATGTTCAGCGGCTCGACGCTCAAAGCCCGGCCCCGATGAACTTCATCACGATCGGAAACATCAGGATCGCGAACACGCAGGGGAAGATGAAGAACAGCAGCGGGAAGAGCAGCTTCACGGGGGCCTGCATGGCCAATTTTTCGGCTTGCGCGAAGCGTTCGGTGCGGCGTTGTTCGGCCTGGGCGCGCAGGATGGGGCCCAGGCTCATGCCGGTGGCCTCGGCCTGGATCAAGGTGGTGACGAAGTTGGACACCGCGGGCAGGTCGAGGCGGCTGGCGAGCTCGCGCAAGGCTTCGCTGCGCGCCTTGCCGGCGCGCACGTCGCGCAGCAGGCGGGCAAACTCATCGCGCAGCGGCCCGGCGGGCCCCTTGGCGACGGCCTGCGCGATGGCACTGTTGAGGTTGAGCCCGGACTCGACGCACAGCGTGATGAGATCGAGCATGAAGGGCAGACCCTTGAAGGTCTGCCGGCGGCGGCTCTGGATGCGGTCGCGCAGCCAGGCGAGTGGGAAGAAGGCGCCGAGCGCGAGCCCGGCCAGTGCCGGCCACTGTGGTGCGAGTGCAAAGCCGCCGGCGAGCCAGCCGCCGAACCCTGCGCACAGCAGCCCCCAGATGACGCGTCCGGCCATGAACTGCGCGGGGTCGAGCGCGTAGTCCAGGCCGGCCAGGCGCAGCTGGCCCAGGCAGGCCTGCTGCTGGCGCTCGGGCAGTAGCGCGCGCAGATAGTGCGCTACCCACTGGATCGGCCACCAGACGATGCGGTAGGCCGGCGGAGGCGCATCGAGCCACAGCCTGTCCTGGCGTGGCACGGCCGCGGCGGCGCGCGACAGCAGCCAGGCGACGAGCGCCACTGACAGGCCCATGGCGAATGCCAGGCCACCCACGACCCAGCGCGGCTCGAGCGCGGACAACAGGGGCGTTGCAGACGGACTCATATGTCGATGCTCACGATGCGACGGATGAGCAGCACGCCGGTGAGCTCCATGACCAGCACCACGGCCAGCACGGCCCAGCCCATGCGCGTCGTCCACAGCAAGGCCATGGCCTCCGGCTCCATGCGGGTGAGCACCCAGAGCAGGAACACCGGCAACAGCCCCACGACCCAGGCCTGCAGCTTGCCCTGGGCCGTGAGGGCGCGGATCTTGAGCTCCATGGCATGCTGGCTGCGCAGCGTGGTGGCGGTACGTTCGAGTGTCTCGGCCAGGCCTCCGCCGGTCTCCGAGGCGATGCGCATGGCCGACACCATGAGCTTTACCGGCTGTGCAGGCACCCGCAGGGCGAGGTTCTCGAGTGCATCGTCCAAGCTGACGCCCAAGCGTTGTTCGTGCTGCAGCAACAGCAGTTCCTGCTGCAGCGGTGGTGCCAGCTCGCTGCCGACCTGGCGGATCGCTGCCGGCAGCGACAGGCCCGCGCGTGCGGTGCCGGCCAGCATCTGCAGGGCATCGGGCAGTTGTTGCTCGATGCGTTCGAGCCGGCGCGTGCGCAGCCAGCGAAAGATCGCGCCGGGCGAGATCGCGAGCAGCAGGGCGACGATGAAGGCCAGCGCGAGGCTGCCGCTGGCCAGCCAGGCCGCGCCTGCGGCGAGTACGGTGAGGGCCAGGTTGAGCGCATAGAGCCGGGCCGGATCGATGAACAGGAATAGCTCGCGCAGGTGAAAGCCGGTCTCGCGGGTGAAGCGGTTGCGCCAGGCATGCAGCAAGCGTGGGACCAGATCGGCCAGTGCCCATACGAGCAAGGCCACGGTGAGGGCGACGATGAGCAGGACGAGGTCGAGCTTCATGCGTCGCGCGGTCCGTCGAAGAGCGACAGGTCGAGTGCAGCTCCGGCGCCGGCCAGCGTCTCGTAGAAGGCCGGCACTGCATTGCAGGCGCAGAAGCGGCCCTGTACGCGCCCGTCGCCGTCGCGTCCAAGCTGGTCGTAGCGGAAGAGCTCCTGGATCTGGATGCGCCCCGATTCGGTGCCGGCGACTTCGACGATGCCGGTGACCACGCGCCGGCCGTCGGGCAGGCGCGCCTGCTGCACGACGATGTCGATCGCCGAGGCGATCTGTTCGCGGATGGCTGACAGCGGCAGATCCATGCCGGCCATCAGCACCAGGGTTTCGAGGCGGGCGAGGGCGTCGCGCGGGCTGTTGGCGTGCAGGGTGGTGAGCGAGCCGTCGTGCCCGGTGTTCATGGCTTGCAGCATGTCCAGCGCCTCGCCCCCACGGCACTCGCCGACCACGATGCGGTCGGGACGCATGCGCAGCGCGTTCCTGACGAGGTCGCGGATGGCCACCTGGCCGCGGCCTTCGGCGTTGGGTGGGCGGGCCTCCAGGCTGATCAGGTTGGCGTGGGCGAGGCGCAGCTCGGCGGCGTCCTCGATGGTGATGATGCGTTCGCCGTCGGGGATGAAGTTCGATAGCACGTTGAGCAGCGTGGTCTTGCCCGAGCCGGTGCCGCCCGAGATCAGCACGTTCCTGCGTTGTTGCACGCAGACGCGCAGGAACTCGGCCATCTGCGCGCTGATCGCACCGAGCGCGACGAGGTCGGCGTGCGAGAAGAGCTTGCGGCCGAACTTGCGGATGGTGAGCGCCGGTCCCTTGATGGCAAGCGGCGGGATGATGGCGTTGACGCGCGAGCCGTCCTTGAGCCGGGCGTCGACCATCGGTGACGCCTCGTCGATGCGCCGGCCGATGGGGGTGACGATGCGCTCGATGATGCCCATTACCGCGCGCTCGCTGGTGAAGCTGCCGGGGTGGCGTTCGAGCCGGCCGTGGCGCTCGAGAAAGATCTCGTCGTGGCGGTTGACCATGATCTCGCTGATGGCTTCGTCGGCGAGCAGCTCATCCAGTGGTCCGAGGCCGACGGCCTCGTTGAGCACGTCGCGGCGCAGGCTGTCGCGGTCGATGCCATCGGGGAGGGCGGTTTCCTTGTCGATCAGCTCGACGAGCAGGGACTCGGCTTCGGCGCGCAGCTCGTCGTCGCTCATGCGTACGAGGTCGCGGCGGCGCAGGTCGATGGCGTCGAGCAGGGCTTCGTGGATACGACGGCGCCAGTACTGGTCGGGCGTGGCGGCGGTACGTGTGCCGGGACCCGCGGCTGCGGCAATTGGCTGGGGCGCGTGTACTTGCGTTGTGTCCGCCGCATGCGCTGCGGGGGCGCCGGCGGGTGTGGGCTGAAGTTGGTCGGTGACGATGAGGGTGAAGGGGCCGACCACGATGCGGTCGTCGGCGGCAAGCGGGCCGTGCTGATGTACGCGCACGCCATTCACGCTGGTGCCGAAGAACTGGCCGAGATCCTGGATGAACAGCCCGGCTTTGGTGCGGTAGATGCGTGCATGCTCGCGCCCGACCTTCCAGCCGGGAAGCTGCAGCCGGCATTCGCGCCCCTTGCCGATGACCGCGGAGGTCTCGCTGATCGATTCGATGCGAGGGGCGCCTTCGGGCTGGAGAATGGTGACCTGGAACATGGCGTCGGCCCCGCTCAGTTGTAGAGCGGGTCGTGCGTGCCCGGAATCGGTCGGTCCTCGACCGGGGCGGCGGGCCACGGGATGGCCGACAGGTCGGGTTCGGGTGCGCGCGGAGCGTCTTCCAGGCGCTGACGCGCGCGCAGCATGCTCTCGGCCTGCTGCAGGGTGTGCCTATCCACGGCGTAGGGCGTGACGAAGACGACGAGCTCGGTCTCGTTGTTCTGGAAGCGGCGCGAACGGAACAGGGCGCCAAGCACCGGGATGTCGCCGAGCAGGGGCACCTTGTCGATGGAGGCATTGACGTCGCGGCTGAGCAGCCCGCTGAGCACGATGGTGCCGCCGTCCATGACGTTGAACTCGGTTTCGGTCTTGCGCGTGCGCAGCGCGGGGCCGGCAGCGCTCATGACGGAGGGGTCGAGGTCGCTGACCTCGCTCATGATGCGGGCGCGGATCACGCCGTTGTGATCGACGGTGGGCGAGATCTCGAGGCGGATGCCATAAGGCTTGAACTGGATGGTGGTGCCGTTGATGTTGCTGACGCTGTAGGGGAACTCGCCGCCGGCGAGGAAGCTCGCCTCGGCGCCACTGCGGGTGGACAGGATGGGCTGGGCGAGGATGCTGGCCGAACCGTTCTGCTCCATGAGGCGCAACTGGGCGTTGAGCCCGGCATTGAGCGCGGACAGCACGTTGAGGCTCGAGCCCAGTGGCACCGGGTTGCCGCTGCCGTCGGGACTGACGATGGGCGGGGCGTTCTCGGCGCCGGTGCGAACGTCGATCTGCAAGGGGGTGTTGCCGCGCCGGCCGGGCATCCAGATGCCGCCGATGGCTGCGCCGCCGGTGGCGGTCCAGGCCAGCCCGACCTCGCGCAGCATGTTGACCGGGAACTCGGCGATCTGCACTTCCATGACGATCATCTTTTCCCAGCCGACCGGGTTGGCGAAGTTGAGGATCTGCGGGTAGTGCTTGGCGAGCGCCTCGATGCGGGCCTGGTCGCGGTTGCTCAGGTTGTCGCCCTCGATGACGATTCGGTCGCCGATGACGGTGCTGCGTGCGTTTGGAATGTCGGCGAGGAAAGCCGCGATCTCGCGATTCACGCGTGGTGTCTCGGCGGCGACGACCGTGACCTTGAGCCGGCGGTTGCGCCCGTTGGCTGTCCAGATGTGCAGGGATGAGGTGCCGATCTCGTTGGCGATGAGCAGGATCTCGCGCTCGTCGAGCACCGCCGCCGACAAGGCCTTGCCGTTGCCTACGGCCAGGCGGCCGACGTTGGGTTCGGTGATGACCCGCGTCTCGCCCTGGAAGAGGGTAAGCTCGGGCATTTCGGCGCTGCGGCTGGCCGATGCGGTAGCCGGCGCGGCGCTTGCCGCCGCGGTGGTCAGGCAGCAGAGCGCGAACAGGCGAAGCAGGGTGTGGGTGAGGAAGTGCATCGGGTCGCTCGGCGCGTGGCGAAGGTGGAGGGGGATCGGTAGCGGACGGATCGCGGGGGGCGTCAGTCGAGGGGGGCTTCCCGGTGCGGTGTGAGTTGCAGGCCGTTGGTGATCGGGCCGCCGCCATAGATGACGGGGACGCTGCTCACGCTCCGGCTGTCGCCCTTGGGGAGGCCAAGCAGGGCATGGGTGTCGGTGATGAGCGAGGACACCGGCGAGAGGTCGCCGGGCGCTCGCAGCAGCGCCGTGACACGGCCGATCTCGCGCGCGGCGATGACGCGTTTGGCGTCTTCGGGGTTGGTGTCGAGGGTGATGGTGGTATAGCCGCCGTGGCGTCCGTCGGCCCTGGCGCTCTCGGCGTCGGCCTGGCTGCCGGTGGCGAGCACCGCTACGCTCTGCAGCAGAGTGAAGGTGTAGTTGCGATGGGCGTCGCGTATCGAGACCACGATGTCGATACGGTCCCCCGGTTCGACCATGCCCGACAGTGAGCTGATCTCGTCGACCGGCACGGTGACCGCGCGTTGCCCGGTTTGCAGGCGGGCCGAGAAGCTGGGGGCACGGTTGCCCTCCAGTTGCGCCCACAGGATGGGTTCGCCGATCGCCGCGGGGTGGGCGAGTGCCGAGCCCTCTGCGCGACTGAACTGCTCGGGTGTGATCGCGCCGGAATGCGCCCAGGCGCGCGGGATCTCGCGCACGGCAACGGTTTCGGGCGTGATGAGCGCGCCGCCTGGCAGGTTGGATTTGGCGACGATCAGGTGGACCGTGTCAGCGTCTCGATCGCGGGCTTCGATCTCGGCCATGCGGCTGGACAGGTAGTTGCTTGCGGCAAAGGCGGCGATACCGCCCAGTGCGAGGGCGAAGGCGAGCACCACCCAGTGCTTGCGGGCGCGCGGCGGCGTGTTGGTTGGCGTCATAGCGGCAGTGAGATGAAGGCGCTCAGGCGGTTGAAGGCGGTGTGGATGGCAGTGAGCAGGGTGTCGACCACCGAGCTGTCTCCCGCTCTGCCAAAGCCGATCAGCATCGCCAGTACGAGGAGCGCGACGAGGTACTCGGTAAGGGCCTGGCCGCGTGTGCAGGAAGCTGGGGGGCGAGTCATGGCTGGCGTGAGAGCAGGGTGAGGACGGCGTGGGTTTGGTTCTCGTGCCGCATCAGGACGAGCTGCGCCTGGCCGGAGGTGCCACCGAAGTGCTGCAGCAATGCGCCGTTCCTGCCCCTGACCGGCGGGCTCTCGGGATGCAGGCCGCGGCGGGCGAGTGTTGCGGACAGTCGATCGAGGTTGACCCGCAGGCTATGGGTATTGGCCAGCACGAACTGGCGCGAGGCGATCCCGCCGTCGGTTGATTCCATGTCCGAGAGCAGGGTCGTACCCGCCGGTATGTCGAGGCCGAGAGGCCTGCCCGCAGCCGCGCGTGCGCCGTGGCTGTCCGCCACTGCCACCAGCGCTTCGCTGCCGCCATCGGGCAACTGCTGCAGCGTGACGGTGATGAAGAAGTTGCCGCGGCCTTGCGCCAGCACTTGGGCGCCACCAGCCTGCGATTCGGCATGCGGCTGGCCGAGCACCTGCCGGTAGTGGCTGGCGAGGGCGTCGACGGGGAGCGCGGCCTGTACGCGTACGATACGCATCGGCGTGCCATTGATGCGTATCTGCCCACCGACTTCGTCGATGTGTGACTCTCGCGGGTGTGCGAGCGTCGGCCAGGCTGCTGCCAGCTCGCCCGCCTGTGACGGGACTGGGCTGGCAAGGGAAAGGCAGACGGAAAGGAGGCAGGCGAGGAGCAGGCGTTTCACGCCCAGCGGCGGGATGCATGCCCGGTCGGCCGGCATCTGCGCGGGTGATGCGACGGCAATGGACGTGACGGCTGCAGGCAGGGTGCGCAGGGTCTTCATCGGATGCGGTCTGCGGGGACGATGTCAGGGTTGATGCGGCCGATGTCGGGTAGCTGGCTACCCTCGAGCACGGCGGCGAAGGGACGAAGCGCCGAGACGAGCGTATCGAGCGGGCCGAACGGGAAGGGGCCGACGGGATTCCAGGGTTCCCGGCGCAGGGCGCTGCGCACGGCTGCCGGGCCAGGGGCCGACCATGGGTCGACCAGCACCGTGGCATGACGCTCGATCGACAGACCGAGTGCGTCGAAAGGCGCAAGGCCGGCAACGTTCGCGACACCCACCCGCAGCCTGGCTGTATGCAGGTTGCTCTTGTCCAGGCCCATGCCCGCCGCGAACACTGCACCCACCGGTTGTGACAGTGCCTGGCGCCGGCTTTCTACGCCGACGTGGGTGGAGAACACCGGCAGCAGTGCGCCACCGCGGTGGTCGGACCACAGCGGATTGCGGTCGGCGCTGACGTCGCCAGCCACGTCGCCGGTCTTGATGGCAGCCGAACTGGTGCTGAAGAATCGCCGTCGTAGCTCGTCTGCCAGCACGGCGTCGGGTTTCCATGGCTGGAGGCTGCCGCCGTGGCGGACCGTGCCCTCGAAGGCGGCATAGCGGGCGGCGGCCGCTGCCGCCTGCGCGATGTCGAGCTGTTTGCCGATCAAGGGCACGATCAGGAGCAGGGGCAGCAACACCAGCGCCAGTGCCAGGAACTCGACGCTGGACTGGCCGCGGATGCGGGCGCGATCAGCGGGTTTGGGCAGCATCGCCCGCATCCTCCTGTGGCTCGAACACGTTTGCCGGCAGATCGATCGGTCCTTCGAAGCGCACCACCCGGACCTCCAGAACGCGCTCCGTGCCGTCGCTGCCGGTGCTGATCACCTCGGTACTGAGGCTGTCGTCGATGGGCATGCCGATGCCCTCGGGGAGTACGCAGCTGCGCACCTCGACCGGCGGCGGGCTTTGCACCCAGCGGCACGATCGGCCGGCGATGCGATCCTCGCGCTGTCCGGCGGCGGGCTTCAGTGCCGCCTCGCCTGCGGTCGGCACGGCGGGTGCCAGGCTGTCGAGGGACAGGGCATCACGCAGCAGGGCGGCCGTGTCGTGCTCGAGATGCGGCATGGCTCTGCGGCGCCACGGCTGGGGCCCGCGTACGGGGTCGATCTCGCGGTTCAGCACCGTGCGCTGCCTGGGGCCGAAGTGGCTGATCCTGGTGGTTTCGCGCACGCGCACCTCGTAATGGCAGCGCGAGATTGCGACGAGTTCATGGTGGCGCTTGACGACCGAAGACTTGCGCACGCCCGGGTGGTGGTGCTCGATGACCTGGTAGGTGCCGACCTTGTCGAGATCGCCGCCGAACCGGAACGCGGCACCTTCGCGTTCGCAGGCGGCTCGCAAGCCGGGGAGAACGGCCTGCGCGGCCTTGCGTGCAGGAGGAACGCTGGCTTCGCGATGAATCACGTAGCCCCCTGGAAGCGTGCCGATGGCCATGGCATTGCCCGCAAGAAGAAGGGTCACCGCGATGATGCTCGCCGCTGCGATCGGATGGTTCGGGACGGGAAGGCGGCAGGTTGCGGCCAGCAGCAGGTGGATCCAGGCCATCGAGGACCGTTGGGGCGGGAATGACATGACGGTGGGGCTCACGGCAGCTGGACGCTGCCTTGGCGTAGTTGGGCCTGGGCGCGTTCGGCTGCGGATACGGGCGCAAGGCGAGCCTGCCAGTAGGGGTTGAACAGGCTGCCACGCTCGATGCGGCCGGGATGGCGGGGGTTGCCGGTGTCCGGACGCTCGAAGAAGACTTCGACGCTTGAGATTGCCGCGCTCGTGCCGGCAAGCATTGCGCCGTCGAAAAGCTGCAGCCGCCCAGTGGGCTTGACGCTGCTTGTGCCGCCGGAGAAGCGCTGGGTCGAGCCGGGCTTGGTGACGCGGATGCTGAGGCGGGTGCGCGGACTGTCCGCAGCCAGGGCCCGGTCCGAGAGTTCGCGGAAGGTGGGCACGGCGCCGCCGCCCAAGGTGCTGGCGGGGAAGCCCCAGCCCATGCCCGAGGGTGAGTCGGCCTGCCTGCTCGCCCGGGGATTGGTGGGGCGCGACCCAGCATAGTCGTATGCGCGGTCTGCCAAGCTGTCGGCGGATGCGGCCGTGCCATAGCCGATCGGCCTTTCGCTGCGTCGGCAGCGCCAGCGGCGGATGCCATGGTGGTGAGCGGAGAAGGTGTCCATCGACTTCCAGCCGTCGACCAGGCCGATCAGTTCGGTGCTGCCGCGCTTGCGCAACTCGATGCCATGGCAGAGCACGACGACACCGAAGTTCCAGTTGCGAGTGCGCAGGAAGGCCTCCCGGTCATCGTTGACCAGCCTGCCCATGCGCTGCCTTTCGGCGCGCGAGGCGTAGTTGCGGGTGAAGCCGAGAAAGTCGTCCGTGAGCGGGATCGGGTCGACGACGGCCTGCGGGTCGTTTTCCTGGGCGATGCGCCGCATCAGCACGAGGCGTCCGGCAAGGGCAAGGCTGTCGCCCGGGCCGTGCATGAGCTGCTGCGACAGCGCCAGCGCCTGGATGGCTGCGTCATGGTTGGCGACGGTAACCGCAAGGGCGGGCGTCAGGGTGTCCATGATGTCCTCGAAACGCTCCATGGCGCGGGCGAGCGCAGTGCCGACGCCTGGTATGAGGTGCATGTAGGGGCCGATCGTGGCTGCTGATGTCCCCATGTACCTGGCCCACGACGCCACTGCGACCGCCTGCCCGATTGCGGCCTGGTTGGCGACGATGGCGCGGTTGGCGTAGGCGTCGTAGTTGAGTATGCGTGCCTCGAACACGCCGGCGCTGTAGGCAACCGCGTCGGCCGTATTGGTGAGGCGGAGCTTTTCCTGCACAAGCTGCCCGCTGTTGAAGAGGAAGAGTGCGGTGGCCGCGACGGCAAGGACCAGCAGCAGCCCGATCGGGAGTGCCTGTCCGCGCTGCCTGGGCGTCATGGGCGTATGCGGTTCTGTCCGCCTGCCCTTGTGCATGTCCGTTCGGCGTCCGCGCTGTGCGCCGGGTTACTTGCCGACCTGATTCACATAGGTGTCCAGGGTGTGCTTCTGGTTGCCGACTGTCTGTGCCTGACCGGCCGCCGTCTGGGCCGCGCTCTTGGCGGTGCTGCCATCCTTGCCGGAGAGCTCCTGTGCGATGGCCGCCGTCTGGTTGCGCACCGTCTGGCCGAAGTACTGATACACGGCAATGGCGGCGACGGCGATCATGGCGACGATGATGATGTATTCGGTCATGCCCTGGCCGTGTTGAGCGGGTTTGCGCACGAGGCGGGGCGTGTTCTGGAGAGGCTGCTGTGCAGGTGCTGACATGAGTTTGCCGTCCGGTGATGTCTTTGTAATGATGATGTCAAATGAGAAGTGCATAGTCAATATGCCATAAGAATTTTTAGCGTGGGATTTTCGTTGGCTCGCTATCCCTGCGAGTACCAAGAAGGGGGTGGGCGGTCGAGCTCGCATGGCATTGAAAGGTGTCGGTTTTTTTTACACATATTGACTTCGATTCTGGTCGCCGCTCCTCAAGTGACTGATCGCTATACGGTGGAACGGATATTGCTGTGTCGTGCCGCGACACGTATTGAAAATGGATGAGTCATTTATGATGAAGGCGCTTTCGAAATTCGCTGTGCTCGCGGGTTGCAGCATTGCGTTCAATGCCAGTGCGGCCCTGATCGATCGTGGCAATGGGTTGATCTATGACGACGTGCTTGATGTGACGTGGCTGGCTGACGCCAATTACGCGCGCACATCCGGTTTCAGCGCAGACGGCCGGATGAGCTGGAATGCTGCGACGGAGTGGGTCGAGAACCTCAGCTACCAGGGCTATGCCGACTGGCGCCTGCCGCGTACGCTGCAGCCCGATCCTTCCTGCGAGTTCAACGATGCGCTGGGCGGCATGAACCTGAGTTACGGCTTCGGGTGCCTGGGGAGCGAACTGGGGCATATGTTCCACGTCAACCTGGGCGGGCAGCCCGGTGGCGGGCTCGACAGTGCGACCAATGCCGACGCGCTTGCCCTGTTGGTCAATGTGGCACCCGCTGCGTATTGGTCCTCGACGGTTCTGGAGGCCTATCAGGACTACGCGTGGCTGTTCCTGCTCTGGAACGGTGATCAGGATTACAACGTGGTCGAGGAGTCCGAGCACTGGTATCTGGCCCTTCAGCCCGACGGTAGTTATGACTACCTCGATTTCGGACTTTTTGCCTGGGCGGTGCGGGATGGGGATGTGACGACCCCGCCAGGCGGGGGGAGCGTGCCGCTGCCGTCGTCGTTGCTGTTGCTGGGGAGCGCGGTCGCGGGGCTGATGACTTGCCGGCGCCGATCGAGCGCCGTGGCGCTCTCCCGTCCGGCCTGAACGCCGGTTGGCCCTTGTGTTGCGCCTGAGCGGGGCGCTGGATACATGTTCAGCGTTGCGCTCCGTGTGCGCGCAGCAGGACCTGCTGCCGAGGTTTCCCCTTATGAAATGTGTTCGTGCGGCGCTGGCCTCGTTCTTTCTGGCCGGAGTGTCGCTTGAGGCGTATCCCGCCCAGTCTGCGGTTTGTCTGCTGGAGCCGCGCCAAACGGTCGAACTGGCGAGCCCCGTTACGGGGCTGCTCGCCCAGGTCAACGTTGCCAGGGGCGAGACGATCCGCAAGGGGCAGGTACTTGCGGCGCTGGATGTGCGGGCAGAGCAGGCCGCAGCAGAGCTTGCCCGCTTCCGTGCGCAGCAGCGCGGACCCGTCGAGTTGGCCGAGCGCAAGGTGGCATTTTCCCGCCAGCGCTTCGAGCGTCGTCAGGCGATGGCTGCAGAGCGGCTGATTCCCGAGCAGGAGCGCGACGACGCCGAGGCCGAGCTGCGGCTCGCGGAGTCCGAACTCAGGGTTGCCAACGAAGAGCGCCAGAGTGCGCGTCTCGAGCTGGCGCAGCATGATGCCCAGTTGGCCTTGCGCACACTGCTCAGTCCCTTCGATGGCGTGGTGGTTGCGCAGCTTGCTTACCCGGGCGAGGTGGTCGAACCCGGCTCGACAGGCAAGGGCATCCTGAAGATCGCGCAACTCGATCCGCTGCGCGTTCATGTCGTGCTTCAGAAAGAGGCTTTCGGCACCATCAATGCCGGTGATGTCATCGACGTGGTCCCCGAGATCCCGGCAGGGGCTCGCTACTCGGCGCGCGCAGTGAGTGTCGATCGCCTGATCGACGCTGCAAGCGGCACGTTCGTGGTGCTGCTCGAACTACCCAACCCTGAGCTCGCTATTCCGGCTGGGGTGAAATGTCGGGCGGTGCTCTCGCCAACTTCCGCTCCGGCACAGTGAGCCGATGCCTTTCCATCTTCCATTGCTTGTCCCGCGCTGCTTACAGCGGTGCCGTGCTTCGCATGAGCACCGCGCGGGCTTGCAGAAACGCCATTAACCGAACCCCGGAGTCGCCATGCGCAAATCCGTCGTCGTGAATGACCGCCCCGATCGCAAGAACGCCTTCGCTCTCTCGCCCTTGCTTGCGACCATGCTCAGCGGCTTCTCAGCCGCACGCCGTGGCGGCAGCAACGCGAGGCGGCCGCAAGCGGCTTCGGCCGACGCCGCGGCAATCCGTTTCGAGGCGATGGAGCCGCGCATCCTGCTGTCCGGGGACATCAATCCGGCCGCCTTGTCGATCAGCGGTGAGATCGAGCTGCCCGGCGAGGTCAGAACCTACGAGTTCACGCTCGAGGAAACACGCCGCGTCGTGTTCGACAGCCTGACCAATCGCAGCGACCTGGTCTGGCGCCTGGATGGGCCCGAAGGGCAGCTCAGCAACCGCAGCTTTGCGAGCACCGACTACAACGCCGCTTCGCCAGCCTTCGAGCTCGCCGCTGGCACCTACACCATCTCCGTCACCGGTAACGGCGATGCGCGTGGCCAGTATGAGCTTCGCATCATCGATGCCGATGCTGCAGCCGACATGGCCATCGACGCCCCGGTGAGCGGGGTGCTCGATAGTGGCATCAAGAGCGCGGTCTACCGTTTCAGCGGAGAGGCCGGCCAGAAGCTGTTCTTCAGCGCTGCCAGCCTTTCGGGTGGACAGGCCAACTGGCGCCTTATCGACCCCTACGGCCGTCCCGAGGGCGGCGTCTTCAATGCCGGCAGCAACCGCGACGTGTTCACGTTGGCGCGTACCGGCGAGTACCTGCTCCTGGTCGAGGGGCGAATCAGCAACACGGCGCCGGTGAACTACGCCTTCACGCTGAGTTCGGTTACGGACAGCACCGCGCTGCTGCAACTTGGCGAGACCCTCGTCGCCGATATCGACCATGCCGGCAAGACGGCTCACTTCACCTTCACGCTCAACGAGTCGACCTACGTCGCCTTCGATCGCCTCAGCAACGACTCTTTCTACTGGCGTCTGCAGGGGCCTGAAGGGCTCAAGGTTTCGCGCACGGCGGCGAGCACCGCTGCAAGTTCGTATGCGGGTGGACGCGGTGCGCTGTTGCTCGTGGCCGGGGACTACGTGTTGTCGGTTGATCGCGATGTCGCGGCAACGGGCACCATGCCTTTCAGACTGCTCGACGTGCGCAGTGGCAGTGCGCTCGCGCTGGATCAGCGTCATGAGGGCGTGCTCGACCATGCGCGCGGCAGTGTGGTCCATACGCTTACGCTCGCTGCGGGCGAGCGTGTGTTCGTCCACGGCCAGGCGCTCAGCGGTGGCAGCCTGTCCTGGCAGTTGCTGGACCCATACGGCAGCATCGTCGGCAGCGCCAGTGCGTTGATGACTGCGGCGGGGGCAATCCAGGTCGCCGAGAGCGGACAGTACGCCTTGGTCCTTGCGGGCAGCGACAGCAACACGGTGGGTGCAAGCGTTGGCTACGCCTTCTCGATCAACCGGGTTCCCGCGCGTTCGGCGGCGCTTGAGGTCGGGGTGCGTGTGGACGGCGAGATTCTCGTTGCCGGGCAGCAGACCGTGCACGAGTTCGAGTTGGCTGCGGATGCGCGGCTGTTCTTCGACGCACTCACCAATCGCTCCGATCTGTTGTGGACCTTGCATGGCCCTCGTGGTGTCGAGGTCGATGCGCGTCGATTCGATCGCAGCGATGCAGCCCAGGCGCTTGGCGCGCTGGCGCTGCCTGCAGGCAGTTACCGTCTCGTCGTTCATGGCTCGGGTGCGGCGACCGGGGCCTACGCTTTCAGCCTGATCGATCTCGCAGCCGCCGCCGTGGCGCTTGAGGTTGGTGAGGAGATCAGCGGGTCTTTGCTGCCGGGCAATGGTGCGCAGGTGTATCGCCTGTTGGCCTCTGCCGGCGACCGACTGGCCTTTACCAGCCTGGGAGTCAGCGGTGGCAACGCCAGTTGGCGCCTGGTCGATGCCTATGGGCGCGACCTTGCCGGCTCGGCCAACCTTGCGACGAATCGTGCCCATGTCACGCTCCCATTGACTGGCGAGTACTTCATGGTGGTCGAGGGGCGTATCGATAATGCAGCCGAATTGAGCTATCGCTTCCGTTTCAATGCCGGAGATCCGGTTGTCGTGGCTCCGCTGCCCGAAGGCAGCGCCTACCAGTTGGGCAGCGTGCTTGCGGGCAGCTTCACGGCGGCGAGCCAGACCCACGTCCATCGCTTCACCCTCGCTGCACCGACGGTGGTGTTTATGGACACGCAGTCCACCAGCACGAGTAGCGCCGTGTGGTCGCTGATTGGGCCGCGCGGCACCGAGGTGAGCGAGGAGGATCTGTGGAGTTCGGACGCCAACTATCGCTATTCCGGGCGCTTGCTGGAAGCGGGTGAGTACGCGCTGGTCGTCAAGGGCGGTCGGTCCAGCCTTTCCGGCAGTGGGGCGTACAGCTTCGCGCTCCATGATGCGGGGCTGTTGCCGGCGCTGACGCTGGGCGAGCAGACCAGTGTGGTACGCAATCCTGCGAGCGCTACGGTCGGCTTCAAGGTGTCGGCCATGGCGGGCGATGTTCTCGTGCTCAACGCCACCGACAGTCACGGCCATGGCAGCATCTGGCGCCTTGTCGATCGCTATGGACGCCAGGTCAGCAGTTCGACCACTGCCAGCTCCGGAACCAGTTTTGCAGTCGCAAGCAGTGGGACCTATTACCTCATCAACGAGGGCTATTACTACTCGACTGGCACGAGCAACGTTGCGCTGACGCTTGCGGTCCAGCAGGTCAGGGCATCCGCGCTTGCCTTCAATGCCCTGGCCGTTGGCAGCTTGCAGGGCCGGCACGATGTGGCGCGGTACGATTTCACCGTCACCGACCCGACGACGATTGTCTTCGATGCGCTGCAGACCAACGTCAGCGGTGCGAGCAATCTGCAATGGCGACTTGTCGGTCCGCTGGGGGCGGTGAGCGGCTGGCGTGGCTTTACCGATGACCAGTCGTCGAACTCCTTTGCACTGCCGCCTGGTGCGTATGTGCTGGAGTTGCGCAACACCACTGATATCGCCAGGGATTACAGCTTCCGCGTGCTCGATCGCGATGCCGCACAGACGCTGGTGCCTGGGGCATTGATCAACGATAGCGTGCCGGCGGGCGAGACGCGCCTGTATCGGTTCGATGCCGAGGCCGGCGCGCGGTACTACTTCCATGGCCAGGGCAGCACCTCGTCGACCGTGCGAGGTCAGTGGCAACTGCTTGATCCGTTCGGCAAGTTTGTGACCAGTGGCGTCACATCTTCGAGCTACAACATCGAGTTGCCTTTGGCAGGGGAGTACCTGCTTGTCGTTGCGCCTCTGGCGACGGCCACATCGGACGCCAACTTCCGTTTCAACCTGATCGAGCGAACCACCGTCGGCGCCGCACTGGCCATCGGTCAGGACGTACGCGGCAGCATCGCCAGCGCCGGCCAGGTCGTCGAGCATGGCTTCACGCTGACCGCACCGACGCGTGTCCTGGTTGACGCATGGTCTGGTGTCAGCGGCATGCAATGGGCCTTGAGCGGGCCACGGGGAAGCGAGGCCAGCGCCAATGCGTTCGGCGAGACGCCGCGCTACTTCGAGCTCCCGGCGGGGGATTACCGCTTCACGGTCCAGGCCAGCAACCAGAATACGGGTGATTATCACGTCGTGTTCCACGCCCTTGCCGAGGCGCCGACCCTGGCCTTGGATACGCCGCTCAGCCTGACTGTCAATGCGGCGGCCCGAAGCCAGGCCCTGCATCGCATCCAGCTTGCCGAAGCGACCACGTTGCGTTTCGATGCACTTGGCACCCTCAATCCGTCCACGGCCTGGCGTCTTTACAGCGCCGCAGGTGTGCAGCTTGCAAGCGGCAACGCCAACGGTGATTCGGGTGAGATCACCCTTGCCGCGGGTGAGTACTTCCTGCGCTTCCAGTCGCCTGTCGGGCAGGCACAGAGCTACAGCTTTGCCATGCGTCAGCAGGTGCTGACATCCCAGGCGCTGGTGTTCGATACGCGTCTCGAAGCTAGTCTGGTGGAAGCCCAAACCCTGCGCTACACCTTTGAGCTGGCTGAGCCCGCACGCGTCCTGGTGGAGTCGCTCGTCAATAGTTCCGACCTGGTGTGGACCCTGCGCGGGCCGAGTGGCGTGGTGGCAAGCCAGCGCAGCTTCAATGCTCATGGCGAGTTGCTCGCGCTCGATCGTGCCGGCAGTTATGTGCTGGAGGTGAGCTCACGCACCCTTGTAGCGGCCGATGTCGCGCTGCGTGTTCGGGACGTCGGTGCGATGGCTGCCGTTGCCGAGCTCTCGGCCCTGCCTTTGCGCGCCAACGTCACGGTGGATGCCGACCAGCGCACTCAGGTGCTGGCCTTCGATAACGAGTCTCCGGGCGTCAACCACGTGTTCGCTCTCACCGGCATGGCCGGACAGAGCGTTCGGGTGATGGTGCTTGACGGCAACGGCAATCAGCTCACCGCATACACGGTCGCCTCGGGTACCAGTTTCAGCCTGCGTCTTGACAGCCCTGGGCGACACTATCTGCTTGCCCACGCGCATGTCGGCAACACGGAGGCCGTCGCGCTGGGGGTGTCGGTACAGGTGCTGCGCGATACGCATCGTGCCTTGGAGCTGGGTATGGACCAGCGCGGGCAGATCGGTAGTTCGGCAGCCAGTGATTACTGGCATTTCTCGCTGGAGCAGGCAAGTACCCTGGTGTTTCAGGGCACCAGCGATCAGTCGCTGAGCTGGGTGTTGAGCGAGGCCCAGGGTGGCAGCTTGTTCAGCGGGTCAATGGGCGCTCGGGTGCTCAGCCTTGCAGCGGGCGACTACAGCCTGCGTGTCCATGGCTGGCCGTCGGGTGTCAGCCAATATGCGCTTGCCGTCTCCAGTCTTGCCGAGGCAACCGTCCTCGACGCCGGGCAAGTGGTCGCTGCGGAGATCGCCGCGGGGCAGGCGGGGGCGGTGTTCATGCTTCCGGTCGCGGCCGGTGAAGCGTGGTATCTGGGCGCGCAGTCCGCGCAGCCGGGAAGTCGTGTGGCCGTGTTCAATGCGCAGGGTAGCCAGATCCTCAACAGCGTAATCGGTGGCGCTGCGCTGCAGTTGCCTGTTGCCGCGCGCAGTGGTCACTACACGGTGGTGGTGTCGGCGGGCTCTCCCGAGCAGGCGTCAGCGTTCAGCCTGCAGGCTCATCGGCGCACCGAGACGGTTGGCGCCGCAGTGCTTGGCGAGACGATCGCGGGTGAGCTGGCGGGCGGGCATGAGTTCCATTCGTTCCGCTTGACGCTGGATGCGCCGGGTCGCCTGGTCATCGCTGATGGTGGCAGCGCCGAGTCGATTCGCTGGCGCCTCGTCCCGGCGGGGCAGACCAGTGGTGGGACGGGATGGTTGAGCGGTACGCAGGCGCCGACGGTGGCTGCTGGCGACTACGTGCTGACCTTGTCGACGAACGCGGCGTCCGCGGGGGCCTATCGCTTCGAACTGCTCGATACGAGGGGGGGCGTGTCGCTGGGCACAACGCCGCTGGAGGCGGTGTTTTCGGCCGGACGCAGTGCGCAGGCATACTTGATCGACGACGTGCGCGAGTTGCGCCGCATCATTTCGCTCAGCGCGGCCGAGCCGGCCGAGCTGACGTGGACGCTGTTTCAGTCCTCGTGGTCCGGGTGGTCGTGGCTGGCCGACGGACAGGGTGGCGAAAGCACGCAGACGCCGCAACTGGGACAAGGGGGGCGTTATCTGCTGGTGGTCACGCGCAACGGTGAGTCCGCGCAGCCGCTGCCCTACAGTGTTGCGATGACGCCCCTGGCCGCAGCGCCATTGAGCATGGGGGCGGTGCAGACGCCTACCTTCGCCCCTGCGCAGTTCCAGCACGACTACGCGTTTTCGCTCGAGGCGCCGACCGCCGTGTTGTTTGATGCGCTCGCCGGTCAGACGTCCCTGCAGTGGCGTCTGACCGACAGCCAGGGCGGATGGGTGGCAAACGGCACGTTCGATGAGTCGACGAGCTGGACGCAGCGCCGATTCGAGCTGGCTGGCGGTGACTATCGCCTCAGCGTATTCCGCAGTTCGGCATCCACCGAGTTGGCGTACGCCTTCCGTGTGGCGCCGTTCTCGGCCGCGCCCGTGGTCCTGGAGAACGGGCAGGGAACCCTCAGCGGCACCCTGGACCCCGGGGCGGGTGCGGTCGCGTATCGCCTCGACGTGGCTGCCGGCGAACGCCTTTCGGTCAACCTGAACAGTCTTTCTGCAGGGAACCTGCGTTGGCGTCTGCTTTCGTCCAATGGCGGACAGCTCGCGAATGGGGCGGGAGTCGGTTCGGGTCTTGCCGATCTTCGTCTCGTGGAGGCTGGGTCCTACTTCCTGCTGCTCGATGGCTACCTGACGAACACGGAGGCCCTCGACTACGAACTCTTCGTTTCATTGGCTGCCCCTCGCGACAACCGTCCGGAAGGACCGGAGATCCTTCCTGGCGATGCCCCCATCGTCGTCGAGTTGCCCCGTTGGCAGAGCGCGGCGTACCGCTTCACCCTTGCCGAGGCGGGTTGGGTGACGCTGGGTGGGACCTTCGAAGCAGGGGCCTACCTGTCGTGGGAGCTACGCGACCTGGAGTGGGGCCTGTATTCCGGTGGCCTCTCGTCCTCGAACAGTGCTGCAGAGGCGGTCTGGCTGGATGCAGGTGACTATGCGCTGGTGTTTTCGAATCCTGGCTGGTATGGCGATGAGAGCGCACGAGTCTCGTTCAGGCTCGAGCGTGAGGCTCAGTTCGCTCGTGCCGAACTCGGGCAGGTGCTCGAAGGGTACGGCCCGTACCTGATGGCGCTCGAAGCCGGACAGACGGTGTACTTCCGCTCGCCCGGTGCTGCCGAATGGCAGATTCGCTCACCCCAGGGTGGCTGGGCTGCCTGGGTGCCGGCGGGGGTGCAGGAGTTCGTCGCCTATCGTGCCGAGGTGAGCGGCGACTATCTCGTTGGCGTCAGCTACTTCGATACGCAAGAGACCGAGGCGCCGCGATTCGAGTCGCGCGTGCAGACCGAACGCGTTCGTACGATTGCGCTCGACGAACTCGTCGGTGTCGTGGTGGACGAGACCAACGTCGAGCATCTTGATTTCGTCTTGAGCGAACCTGGCGTGTACATGCTCGATGCCTCATTCATGACGGCGGAGCAGGTCTGGTGGTCGCTCTCTCGTGACGGGCAAATCGTATCGGATGGCTTCTGGCTTGGAGACGTCTCTGTCAGTGCTGGAGGTTACTTCGGGGTCTGGTATGAGCAGGGTGACCCTGTACTGGCGTTGGAGGCAGGCAGTTACCGGCTGAGCGTGTACAAGCAGCACGACGCCTATGGCGATCTGCGCCAGTCGGGCGAGTTCTCCCTTCGCATCGGCGGGCTTGAGCAGTCAGCGTCGTTGAGCCCCGACGTGGTGAACAGCGTCGAGATGCTCACCGGGACGTCGGCCGTGTGGCGCATGGATGTCGACGGTACGAAGTCGCTTTTGCTTGCTGATTGGTCCTTCACGGAGCGGGCAATGCTCCGTCTGTTCGACGCTCAAGGGGCGCTTCTGCACGAAGACGCCTGGTGGGATGGTCACGAGGTGTTGACGCTTCCGCAGGCTGGCACCTATTTCCTCGTGTTGGATACCGGTAACCGCCCCGGTGAGGATCCGGTGACGCTTGCCTTCACGCCCTTGCTGGTGGCGCCCACGGTGTTGGCGTTGCCCGGTGTGAATACACGGGTCGACCTGACGGTGCCGATGGATGGCCGCGTAACGTATCAATTCGATCTCGCGGAGGCCGGTCTCTTCCAGATGGAAGCGAATGGTGGGCTGCTTGATGGCTGGACGCTCTTCGATGAACTCGGCCAGGCCGTGCCCAGCAACAATGGTCTTCTCAGTCTGGCCGCGGGACACTATTCGCTCGTCGTGACGAGCGCGGCCGCGCCGGGCAGCACCGCATATTTCCGCCTCGTCGATGTCGCGCAGGCGGCCGTTGCCGTCGATCCGTCCGGTGCGTCCAGCGTCGATCTGGGCGCGGGCGATACAGTGTTCGTGCGCGTCGAGGTCGCGGAGGGGCAGGTACTCAACCTTGCATGGGTGGGTTCGGCGGGTGCCCAAGGGCAGAGTCGAGTGGTCAACGCGCTTGGCGAGACCTTGTACTGGCTCGATTCGATCTTTGACGGGGGGGCTGCCAGCCTGCAGATCGACGAGTCCGGCGTCGTGTATTGGGTCATCGAGCGCTATGACGATGGCGCGCCCGGGCTGGTTACACTCGAACTCGATGTCGATCTGCTCACCCCACCGGCGATTGCGCAGATCGCGTTGGGTGAAACGCACGCGCATACGCTGGGGGGCCTGGGCACGCGCAGCTACGTCTTCGATGTTGCCGAGGGTGGGCTTCTCTGGCTCGACCTGCTCGAAGGTTTCGAGGGCGAGTGGGTACTGCGCAGCGCCAATGGCGGCTGGGTCAACAGCGGCTACGCGGGTACCGGCCAGGGCGCTCTGCTCACGGTCGGCGCGCCGGGCCGTTACACGCTGCAGCTCAGCGCCTATGGCTCGACCGCCGAGGAACGCGATGCCGCTTACCGTTTCCGTATCAGCGACCTGCTTGCGGCGGCAGTGCAGTTGCCTGCCGGGCAGGCCGTCGATGTGCCCTTCAGCGCAGATACGCGCGCCCTTGCCTATCGTTTCGATGGCGCCTTCAACAGCGCGATGCTGTTCGAAGTGCTCGATGGGTTTCCGGCGAGCTGGTATCTATTCGATGGCGCTCTGAGTGTCCGTTCGAGCGGGCGAACCTATGACGGGCTCGTCCAGGCGCTCAGCCTCGGCGCGCTTGGCACTCACACCCTGGTTGTTGCTGCCGATGCATTGCCGCTGGCGGGCGAGGCACTCAGATTCAGGCTTGCCGACCTGCGTGCAACGGCGCAGCCCGTGCCGGCCAACACCGCGGTAGAGGGCGTGCTCGGCAGTGGCCAGACGCTGGCGGTGTATAGCTTCACCAGTATCCACATGGACGGCTTCCGCTTCCTTGCAAGTGGCGCCGAAGCCGGGACGCTCGGCTGGCGTCTGCTCGGCCCGTCCCTGGCTCAGGTTGCAAGCGGCGACGTGGCGTTCGACGGCGACGGACTCAGCCTGAACCACGGCAGCGGGCGCTATTACCTGCTCATCGATCGGCTGGGCGCCGACGCTGCGCAAGCGATCGACTATGCCTTCACCGTGTCGCGCAACGAGATTGCCGTTGGCGAGACTCGTGAGGGCAGCGCTTCGACGACCGGCGTGTCTTACCGTATGGTGGTCAGCGAGCCGGGCTGGCATCTCTTCGACGCCTTCAAGGGCAGTTCCGGCGGCACGGCCGACAGCTACCTGTACTGGACGCTCACCGGCGCGAACGGTCAGGTCTTCTCCGACCGCCCGTACCTGTCCGGCAACCGTGATCGTCTGCAGTTCCTCGATGCGGGTGAGTACAGCCTGCGTTTCCACAGTTCGACCTCCAGCTACACGGGAAGCTACCAGTTCAGGATCCTGGACGCTGCCGCGGCCGAAGCCCTCGAGCTCGGTGTGCCAACGAATGCAGCGCTCGTGCCGGGTAATGCCTCGCGGATCTACCGTGTCAGCGGAGCGCTTGGCGAGGAGCTCGGCTTTGTCAGCCAGGGCAGTGCCTCCGGGCGTTGGTACCTGGTCGATTCGACCGGTCAGCAACTGTTCTCCACGGCACTTGGCAGCTCTACGGCGGGGGTGCGCCTGCCTGCCGATGGCGACTACTGGCTGGTGATCGAGGGCGCTGCGACGGCTTTCGCCGACCAGTCCTTTCCCTTTGTCGTCAACCGCGCGGTCGCGCAGGGCGCGCTTGCGCTCAACGAGCTTGTTGACGGAAGCCTGGCGGCCTACCAGAGCATCAGCTACAGGCTCGATCTCGACCAGGCCAGCCTGCTGATGTTCGACAGCCTGGGGGCCGACGCCCAGGTGCGCTGGCGTCTTCAGGGGCCAGGGGGACAGGTTTTCGATAGCGCCCTGGCGGGCGACAGCCTCGATACGGTGCGTGTGCTCGAGCGCGGCACGTACACCCTTACGCTGAGCAACGCGACCGCGATCGATCGCAGCTTTGCGATGCGCGTGCTCGATCGTGCAGGCGCGACGCCGATTACCCCGGGAGCGCCGCTCAGTGTCGAACTGAGCCCCCGCAACGGGGCGGTGCTGTACACCTTCGACGCTCAGCAAGGCGAGCGCTACTACTTCGACGTCGTGCAGTCCTTGCTTGTTGCTGCGGAAGCACAGGGAAAGACCTTTCCGGTCTGGGCTCTCTACGATCCGCAAGGTGCCGTGGTGTTCGGCGCCGCCGAAATGGGGTACTGGTGGAGCGGATGGTCCGGTTACACGCCCGAAGGCTATGACCGGGAGCCTGCGGCCCTTGCGTCAAATGGCACCTACACGCTGGTGCTTCAGGGCTACAACAGCGCCGCCAGTGCCGCACGGGTGAGCTTCAACGTCGTGCCGGTGCCCGTTCACCCGCCCCAGGTCCTCGATACGCTGGTGGTGCGCCCAGCGCCCGACCTCACTGTGAACGAGGTCGTGCTCGCGCCCGCCACGGACCTGTACACCGGTCAGGCGGTGGAGGTGCGCTGGACGGTGGAGAACCGGGGCGTGCTGGCGACCGACACGCACTGGAACGACCGTATCGTGGTACGCAACCTCGATACCGGCGCGCTCGTGGCCAGCCTTACCGTACCTTACGCGAGCACGCTCGAGGGCGACCTCGGCGCCGGAGAGAGTCGTCAGCGCAGCGCTGTGGTGGTGCTGCCGGAGGGGGCGTCGGCTGCCGGGCGCTTGAGCTTCACGGTGATGACCGACGCCGACAACCGCATCCGCGAGGGCAATGCCTCCGGCAACGGCGAGAGCAACAACGCCTTGTCGACGACGGTTCAGGTGGCGCTGGCCGCTTACGCCGACCTTCGGGTCGAAGCCCTGCGCCTGAGCCCCGACAGCGCCTTCCAGCCGGGCCAGACCGTCGATGTCAGCTGGACGACCACCAATGCTGGCAACAAGGCCGTGGACGCTGCCTGGAGCGAGCGCGTGGAGGTGCGCAACCGCAGCACCAACGAGCTCGTCGCCGTCGTCGCCATCCGTGACGACTTGACTGCGGGAGCGCTCGAAGCGGGGCAGTCGCGCCTGCGCGCCGCGCAGTTCACCTGGCCTGCAGGCTTTGCGGCGGCGGGCGAGTTCGTCATCCGTGTCGTCGCCGACAGCGCTGAGGAGATTGTCGAAGCCAACGCATCCGGTACCGGCGAGACCAACAACAGCGCACAACTCGTGCGCATGGTCGGGCCCGACATGCAGGTGCGCAACCTGCGCGTGTTGTCCGGCGCCGTGCAGTCGGGTGGCGAGGTGAGCATTGCCTGGGAGGACTGGAACCTCGGCGCGAGTGCCGCAGCCACGGGTTTCCACGACCGCATCGTGGTGCGCAATGTAGCCACCAACCAGGTGTTGGTCGATACCAGCCTGTATTACGACCCGCTCAGGGTCGTCGATGGCGCGCAACTCGGACTGGTCGAAGCGGGCCAGATGCGTGAGCGTGCGCTCACCTTCCGCCTGCCCCCCGGCCTGGCGTCCGTCGGCCAGATCCGCATCACCGTTACCACCGACCAGAACAGCGCCGGCCTAGGCGTGCTGTACGAGACCAACCTGAGCAACGACGCCGAGCTCAACAACAGCGCCCAGGTGGTGACCACCTCAGTCGCCGTGCCTTACGCCGACTTGCGCGTTGACAGCGTCAGCGTGCCCGTCAGTGGGGTTGGCGGCGAGTACGTGTTGGTGAGCTGGACGGTCAGCAACCGTGGCGAGGCGCCGGCGGAAGGGGAGTGGACCGATCGCGTGGTGTTCAGCAACAACGCCACCATCGGTGACAGCGATGACGTGGTGGTGGGCAGCCTGCGCTTCAGCGGCACTCTGCAACCTGGAGAACACTATACCCAGACTGCATTGGTGCGGCTGCCGATGCGCGGGGAGGGGCGTTACTACCTGGCCGTGCGTGCCGATGCCGGTGCCGAGGTGCTCGAGCCCGACACGCGCGCAGACAACGTCAGTGCGGCGCAGGCCATCAACCTGGCCTCGCCATATAGCGACCTCAACCTCATTGCGCTTCAGGTGCCGGAGCATGCGCTCAGCGGCGAGACCGTCCTCGTGACCTGGGAGGTGCGCAATGACGGCAATGCCACCACCAACCTGGCACTATGGAACGATCGTGTGGTGCTGTCGCTGGATGCGGTACTGGGTGGCAGCGACGACATCGTACTGGCGGGTGCGGTGACCCATGCGGGGCTGCTCGCGCCTGGCGAAAGCTATGTCGGACGCGCCGAGATCACCCTGCCGCGCGACCTCAACGGCGAGTACCACGTCATCGTCGTGACCGATGTCAACCAATCGGTGAACGAGGAGGGGCGGCGCGCGAACAACACCCTCGCAAGTACCGGGAAGATCTCGGTGCAACTCGCGGCCGTGCCCGATCTCACGGTGTCTGCGGTCGAAGGGCCGGCGGTGCTGCGCCCCGGTGACGCCGCAACGCTGCGCTATACCGTAAGCAACGTAGGTGGCGCGGATGCGAACACCGCCTGGCGCGACCGCATCTACATCGACCGCGGCGCCGCCGGTCTGTACCAGGTGGCTACCGTGCTCGTCAGTGAGCCGCTGGCGGCAGGACAGAGTGCGGAGCGCCAGGTGAGCTTCACCCTGCCGGCGAACTTCGCCGAGGGGGAATGCCGCTGGGTAGTGCGCACCGACACCGAGAACACGGTCTACGAGCGCGATGGCGAAGGCAACAACGAGCTGCGTTCGGCTGCCGCACTCCAGGTCGCAAGGCCCGATCTGCGCCTGCTCGGTGTCGAAGGCCCGGCACTGGTGCAGTCCGGCTCCACCGTGACCGTGAGCTGGACGGTCGTTAACAATGGCGCCATCGCGACCGGAGGTTGGGTCGATGCCGTCTATCTGGCGCGTGACGGCGTGCTGACCAAGTACGGCGAGGTACAACGCCCAGGTGCGCTGGCCAGCGGCGAACAGTACACGGCCAGCCTGGCGATCGCGCTGCCCCTCGGCCTCGATGGAGAGTACGAGATCGTGGTAGTGAGCGACGTGCTGCACGCCATCGACGATCGCAACCGTGCCGACAATCGTGCCACTCAGGCAATGGATGTGACCTTGGCTCCTTACGCCGACCTGGTGGTGACCACGGTCAGTGCGCCCGAACGCATCATCCAGGACCCCGCACGCCTCGACGTGAGCTGGACGGTCAGCAACCAGGGGACCGGAGCCGGCGTGACCGACAGTTGGGTGGATCGCGTCATCCTGTCCCGCGACGATGTGCTCGGCAATGCCGACGATATCGTCCTGGGCGAGTTCGTACGCGATGGCGCGCTTGCCGCCGGTGCCGAGTACACCCGTAGCGAGCGCTTTGTGCTGCCGCCCGCGACCTCTGCGCGCTACAAGATCTACGTCGTCACCGATGCGCGCAACACCGTCTTCGAGAACGGGCGCGAAGCCAACAACGTGGGACGTGTCACGCACGACGTGGACATCATGCCCATTCCATACGCCGACCTGCGTGTCGAGTCGGTCAGCGTCGAGGGGGCTGCCGCCAGCGGCCAGGGCGTGCGTGTGAGTTGGGAGGTGGTCAACCAGGGCATCGGCCTGACCAGCGTCGCGCAGTGGTCCGACACGATCTGGCTCAGCCGCAATGCGGACGGCAGCGGAGTGGTGCAGACCTTCAGCGCGGCCAGTCATCTCGGCCATCTGGCCCCGGGTGAGCGCTACACCCGCAGCGTGGACGTGCTGCTGCCCCAAGGGCTGGAAGGCGAGTACTACTTCAACGTGCGCGTGGCCGGGAGCTCTGGCGTCGTGCCCTACGAGTTCATCTACGCCGACAACAACCGCGCGACCTCGGTGGCGGTGCCGGTTCTGCTGTCCGATACGCCTGACCTGGTCGTCGAGGCCGTGAGCGCGGCGCCGACCGCGCAGGAAGGCAGCTTGCTCGAGCTGTCATGGACGGTGCTCAACCAGGGCCTCGCCACTGCCGGTGGCAACTGGGTCGACGCCGTGTGGCTGGTTCCGGCCAGCGGCACGGGTAACGCCGTGCTGTTGGGCAACTTCACCTACGATCGCGGTCTCGAGTCCGGTATCCGCTACACGCGTACCGAGCAGGTCCGCCTGCCAGGCAAGATCGAGGGCCTGTATCGCATCAAGGTGGTCACCAACACCCATCTCGGCGGCAACGGGATGCAGGTCTATGAGCACGGCCCGGCGCGGAGCAACAACGAACTCGTCTCCGCCGGCATGACCCAGGTCAGCCTGCTTGATCGCCCGGACCTGCGGGTGTCCGCGGTGGAGGTTCCGGAGAGCGTGACCTCAGGCACCGCTGCGGGCATTCGCTACACCATTACCAACATGGGGTCGGTGAGTACCTCGGGGCAGTGGACCGACAAGGTATTCCTGTCACTCGATGGCACGCTCAGCGCCGACGACGTGCTGGTCGGGCAGTTCAGCAGCGTGTCCGCGCTGGCGCCCGGCGAGTCCTATGTGTTTGAAAGCGGCATGGTGAACATTCCCATCCGCTTCCGTGGCGACGCTTTCCTGATCGTCGTCGCCGACGGCAACAACAATGTCGACGAGTACCCCAACGAACACAACAACCGCCGTGCGGCACAGCTCTATATTGACCCGGTGCCCTTCGGCGATCTGGTGACGAGCAATGTGGTCGCACCCGATCAGGCCGTTCATGGCAGCCAGATCGAGGTCCGCTACAAGGTTTCCAACCTGGGCGTGGCCACGACCCGGGGTGAGAGCGCGGCGCTGGAGCGGTGGACGGACACGGTGTGGCTGGCCAAGGATCCGCGCCGCCCGGGCGCAAACAAGGGCGACATCCTGCTGGGGTCCTTCACCCACATTGGCCACCTCCAGCCGGGCGAGGACTATCTCGGCACCGCTCAGGTCCGCGTGCCGGCCAATCTGGCCTCGGGCCAGTACTACATCACGGTGTGGACCGACACCTACAACGTGATCCTCGAAGACACCCTGGCCATCAACATCAACCCGGACGACCCCTCTCAGGTCGACAACAACAACTACAAGGCCCGCCCGATCAGCATCATCGGCATCACCCCGCCGGATCTGGTGGTTGCCACGGTCAATGCGCCGGAGGCGGCCGTTGCCGGCTCGCACTACACCTTCAGCTACACGGTGGAGAACCGCGGCGATGTGTTCTCGGGTAGCTGGCACGACCGCATCGTGCTGGCGAACGACCCCGACCTGTCCAAGGCCACCCGCGTGTGGGAACTGGGCCTGCTTGCGCAGAGCAGGGAGCTGGCGCATGGCGACAGCTACACCGTCACCCAGACCGTCGAGCTCGCGCCTTCGGTCACCGGGCAATACCTGTTCGTGGTCACCGATCACTACAACCGCGTTGCCGAGCTCAACGAGGGCAATAACCGCGGCACTGCACTGTCAGACGTCGTGAGCGCCCCCGCCGACCTGCGCGTCACCGACATCGTCACCCAGCCCCACAACTTCTCGGGCGAACAGACAACCATCAGCTGGACGGTGACCAACTTTGGCGCCGCGGTATGGGAAGGCACCCGCAGTTGGGTCGATGCCGTGTACATCAGCCCCGATCCGACCTATATCCGCGAACGGGCGACCCTGCTTGGCGCCGTCACGCGCGCCAACCTCGGCGGCCTGGGGGCGGGCGAGAGCTACACCGTGTCGGGCAGTTTCACCCTGCCGGCCGGTACCGATGGCCCGTACTACATCTACGTGGTCACCGACAGCGGCTACACCGAGGTTTCCGACGGGCGTGACCTCGCCCAGCGTGCTCGCTCCGAGATGATCGGCGGCGGCGGCAACGAGGGCGCGTTGCGCCACTACCGCGGCGTGGATCGGGCCGGTACCGTGTTCGAGGGGGCGCGCAACGACAACAACTTCGGTCGTGCCGAACTCGACATCACCTATCGCGAACCGGATCTCCAGATCAGCAATGTGGTGGTGTCCAACCCGTTGCCGAACTCGGGCGACATGCTCACGGTGACCTGGACGGTCACCAACCAGGGCGAACGCGCGACCCGGGTCAGCGATTGGTTCGACGGCATCTACCTGTCCCATGACGCCTCGCTCGATGTGCGCGACCACCCGCTGCCGGACGGCACCGGTACGCAGTCCTTGTTCGCCCGCATGGCAAAGGTGCATCCGATCTCCCTGCGCGAGGACGGCCTGCCGGCCTACCTGAAGCCTGGTGAGTCCTATACCGCGACGGCGACTTTCCGCCTGCCCGAGTCCATCGGGGGCGACTACCACCTGATCGTATACGCCGATACGGCTTTCCTGGCTGACGGCCGCACGCCCAGCGACATTCGTGATGGCCTGGTCGGTGTGCAGCTCGACAGGGATCGACCCGCCGGTCGTGTGCTGGAGTTCCAGCACGAGGGCAACAACAGCGCTTCGCTCGCCCTGCGCATCAACCAGGTTCAACCGCCGGACCTTCAGGTCAGCGTCGTGACGGCACCGGAACGCGTGTATGCCGGCCAGGAGATCACGGTGAGCTACCGGGTGGACAACCTCGGCGGCAATACGCCCGATCACCAGTCGTCGTGGGTGGACATGGTCTATCTGTCCCGCGACCGCTTCCTCGATCTTGGCAAGGACCATTACCTCGGCTTTGCCCAATACAGCGGCGGCCTGGCTGCAGGCAACGGCTACGAGCGCACGCTGACACTGACCGCGCCAGCCAGCCTCGA
The DNA here is from genome assembly GCF_029588855.1 of Thauera mechernichensis. NCBI lineage: Bacteria > Pseudomonadati > Pseudomonadota > Betaproteobacteria > Rhodocyclales > Zoogloeaceae > Thauera > Thauera mechernichensis. The sequence goes on from NZ_JARQZE010000004.1 coordinate 189,479, forward strand.
AGGCCCCTATTACGTGTTCGTGGTCACCGATCCGGTGCGCCCCGGAAGCGGGTCGGCGTATGGCGGGGTCAACGAGTTCGGTCTGGATTACAACAACGCCACGGCTGCCGCGCAGCCACTGCTGATCGAGACCCCGCCGCCTGCCGATCTGGTGGTCACCAACGTGGTGATGCCGGCAACGGCCGAGGTCGGCCAGCAGATCCGCATCGAGTACACGGTCAGCAACGAGTCCATCAACCCGGCCTACGGGCGCTGGACCGATGCGCTCTACCTGTCGCTCGACAACGAATGGGACCTCGGCGACATCCTCATCGGCAGGGTCGCCCACCATGGCGGACTTGCTGCCAACGGTAGCTACAGCGCCAGCCTGGTCGCCAGCCTGCCGCCGCTCAAGGATGGCAACTGGCGCATCATCGTGCGTCCGGACATCTACAACGAGGTCTTCGAAGGCGAGATCCGCTACACCGCAGAAGGGCTGGTCCTACCCCCCGGCGAGGCCAACAACCGCATGGCGTCTGGCGGCACCTTGCAGGTTGCGGTGCCCACGCTCGTGCTCGGCAATGCCATCGACGAGACGCTGCGCCAGGCTGCGGATCGCCTGTACAAGGTCACCGTGCCTGCCGGGCAGACGCTGCGGGTCACGCTCGATGCGCTCAACGAGCGTGGCAACAACCAGGTCTTCGTACGTCATGGCGACGTACCGACCAGCTACGCATTCGACGCCGCCTACAGCAACCCCATGGCGGCCGATCAGGAGGTGCTCATCGCCGGCACCGTCGCGGGCGATTACTACATCCTGGTGCGCTCGATGTCCGGCACTCAGCCGGTCACGCTGCGCGCCGATCTGATGCCGCTGTCGATCACCCGCGTCACGCCTGATCATGGCGGGGTCGGCAATGACGAGCATCGCTGGGTCACGCTCGACATCCATGGTGCGCAGTTCAAGCCCGGTGCGCTGGTCAAGCTCTCGCGCCCCGGCGTGCATGAGGCCGAACCGGTGCGCTGGCAGGTGCTCGACTCCACGCACATCCGTGCCATTTTCGACACCCGCGACTTCCCCTTCGGCTTATACGATGTGGTGGTCATCAACCCCGACGGCCAGCGCGTCGTGGAGGCGCAGCGCTACCTCGTCGAGCGCGCCATAGAGGTCGAGGTGACCATTGGTGTCGGCGGCGACCGCTCGCTCGAGCCCGGTGACAGAGGGCTCTACAGCGTGGCGCTGCAAAGCCTGACGAACCTCGACACGCCTTATGTACGCTTCGACTTCGGTGCGCCGGAGATGGGCTACAACGAGTATTTGCTCGAGGGGCTCAACCTGCCCTTCATCGTCTTCGGCAGCAACGTCGGGGGCCAGCCCGATGGCCGCACGACCGACGCCGCCGGTAACACGCAGCGCTACGGGGCTACGCCGACCGATGGTACGCCGCGCCAGGATATTCCCTGGGCTTACCTCGACGGCACGCAGAACCTGCAGGGCTTCAACCTCGCCCCGGGCTATGCCTTTGATCTGCCTGCCGGCGGCTTTGCCGGCATGAGCTTCAACATCCAGACCTATCCTGGCCTCAAGGCCTGGATGGACTACGACTTCGAGGCCCTGCGCGACGCGCTCTATGCGCTGCGTCCCGAGTGGCGTGAAGCCGGCTTGCTGGACGAGGGCATCTCGGGCTTGAACAGGATCTCTGCCGGGCTGTCGGCGAAGTTCGTCTCCGAAGATCCCGAGATTCATCTCACCGACCTGGAATGGCTGGCGATGCCGTTCCGGTTCAATGTGGTGGCCAGCGCCACTGCCATCACCCGCGACGAGTTCATCTTTGACCAGACCGCCCGCGCGTTGGCCTTGCGCAGTGCGATCATCGCCGACGAGAACGCGCCGTTGGCGCTGCAGACCCTCGCGGCCGACGAGGGGCAGTGGGTCAACGGCTGGCTGGCGGCACTCGAGGCCGCTGGTCTGTTGCGCCCGGTGGATGAGGCGCCGCCGATCCGCGAGCGCATCGAGGTGTTGAGCCTCAATGCCACGCTCGCCAGCGGCATCCTGCTCGGCAAGGGCGGCGAGACCTATCGCACGCAGGCCGATCTGGTGTCCTTCTTCAGCCAGGTGCAGGCCTGGTACGGTGATACGGCCAGGCATGCGGGCGATCCCGAGGCGCGCAGGGCGGCGATCGAGTACATCGAGGTCCGCTATACGGAGAAGGGCGATTACGTCCTGAGTCCGGTGCCCGCCAAGGCCGACCCTGCCGCCCACGGCGTAGGCGAGGGTGGCCGCACGCATTTCCTGAATTTCGACATCTTTGTCGGCGGCCGCAGCGAACTCGAGTATCTGCGCCACATCGGCGTGCTCGACGAGGATTTCCAGCCTGTGCCCGGGCAGCCGCTCGATCTGGCGCGCTATCTGGTGCAGATGGGCGCCAGCGAGGCGACCGAAGCGGTGCAGGTGCGCGGTCCGCAGGCATTGCCTGGCGCCGATGGCAACAGCTACGTACCGGCTGCCACGGCCTTGCCTTACACCGTTGCCTTCAGCAACCCCAGCGTGACGCCTGCTGGCGAGGTGCGGATCGTTACCCAGCTCGATGCCGCGCTTGATCCGCGCTCGGTACGGCTCGGCGACATCAAGGTCGGCGACCTCAACGTGCGCATTCCGGGCGAGCGCGCCAACTTCCAGGGCGACTTCGACTTCAGCGGCAGCAAGGGCTTCATCCTGCGGGTATCGGCCGGTGTGGACGCCGAGACCGGCATCGCCACCTGGTTGCTGCAGGCCATCGACCCGAACACCGGCGAGGTCCTGCGCAATGCCACGCGTGGCCTGCTCGAGGCGGTTGGCGGCGAGTCCGGAAAGGGCTTCGTCAGCTACACCGTGCGCACCGCAGGTGGGGTTGAGACCGGCCGCGTGATCGTTGCTGCGGCTCGCGTGCTGATCGACGAGATGCCGGCGCTCGACAGTGCAAGCCACGCGGTGAGCGTGGATGCCGGCGCACCGCGCACTGCGCTGGCAGTGACTGCGTTGGGCGACAACCTGCAGGGCGAGCCCACCTACGAATTGCACTGGGAGGCGCGCGATGACGCCAGCGGCGTGCGTTCGGTGACCTTGTACGTGGCCGAGAACGGAGGCGATTTCCGTATCTGGCAGCGTCAGCTGGCCCCCGAGCAGACTCAGGCGATCTTCACCGGCGAACGCGGCAAGCAGTACGAGTTCCTTGCCGTCGCCACCGACCGCGCAGGCAATCGCGAGGCCGCATCGGTCATCAATGCCGTCCTCCCCGACGACGGCGCGCGCCAGGCCGTGCTCAACAGCCTGGGCGTGCTGGAGTCGCTGAACCAGACTCCCGAGCTGCCGCTTCCCAGCGAAGTGCGCGCCTATCCGCCCAGCAACGTGTTTGCCCAGGCCGCGCAACTCCTGCCCGGGGCCGTGGCTACCGTGCAGCGCAGCGAGCTTGGCACCGTGCTGGCGCCCTTCACGCTGCGTGGTTTTGCCGAAGGCTATCGCGCCAGTGCGGGGGACATCGGTGCCCAAGGGCTGGTCGAGCTGTCTGACGGACGCTTCCTGGCGAGCGCGGGCGTGTTGCGCAACCAGGTCTTCGTCTTCGACAAGGACGGCGGGCGCAGCGTCACGCCTTTGTTCGAGCTTGACGCACCGATCGTGGACATGGCGGTAGACGCCTACGGCCAGCTTTGGGTGATGACCGGTAACGAGTTGCTGCTGGTCGATGCCGGCAGCGGCGCGATCGTCGAGCGCATGCAGGGGCCGGGCGGCATCCCGCTCACCCATGCACTGGCCGTCGAGCCGGAGAGCGGGCGAATCTTCCTCACCTCGGGGGCCGGCATCCTGGTCTTCGACCCGGCCGAGGACAACCGCGCGCGCGCGTGGTCTCAGTTCAGTAACTTCCGCGCGGGTGATCTCGCTTTCGGACCGGACGGGCGGCTGTGGGCGGTGCGCTGGAGCGGCAGCACGATCACAGCCGCAGCCAGCAAGCCGCAGACCGAGATCGTCAGTTTCCCGATGAGCGGACGCTACGCCGGGCGTGCCGAACTGGAGTTCCGCCTCGACGGAGTGGTCGATTCGATCGCCTTCGGGCAGCCTGGCAGTGCGCTCGAAGGCCTGTTGTTCGCGTCCTGCAACTTGCCACAACGGGCCGTGCTCGGCAGCGCTAGCGCCGTCCCGCGCGCTGCGGGGGTGTGGATGATGGAACTGGGCAGCAAGCGCATCGTCCAGCTTGCGTCCGGCGGGACCCGTGGCGAGTCGGTGGTGACCACCGCCGATGGACGTATTCTGGTTGCGCAGACCGGACGCATCGACGAGATCGCGCTGGCGCGGGCCCCCGAGGTGGTGGCGGTCACCGTTCCCGATGGTGCCTTGATGCCCTTGCCGATGAACCGTATCGGTGTGGTCTTCGATCAGGCCATGTTCGTGGGCCAGGGCAGGGAGGCGGGCAGCGTGCTCAACGCCGCCAACTTCACCCTTACCGCACTGGGCCAGCATGCCGGAGCGGTGTTCACGCCGACGGCGGTGCATTGGGACGCTGCGACTCGCACGGCCTGGCTGGGCGTGACCGGGCTGGGGGCGGGGCAGTACCAGCTCGAGGTTCGTCACACCTTGAGGAGCGACCTCGAGCTTGCCCTCGGTCAGAGCTACCTGAGCACCTTCACCGCGCTCAACGACATGAGCGCGCAAGTGCAGATGAACTTTACCGGGACCCGCAGCGATCGCGGTTCCGGTACCGTGAGCTACGATGTCAGCATCACCAATATCGGTGCTGACGATCTGCTCGGCCCCCTGATGCTGCTCCTTGATCCGGGCGCCTATTTTGGCGGCAGCATCGAGGCGGGCGCGGGTGGCGGCGGCGATCAGTCCGAACTGTGGGTGCTGGACCTCACGACGGCGCTGCAGGGCCTTGGCGGCAAGCTGGCAGTCGGCGCCACGCTCGCGGGCGTCACCGTAAGCATCGTGCCTGCCGGCGATCTGGCGCCGCGCGGCGGTATTGCGGACCTGGTCAAGGCAAACCTGGGCCACGGCATCTATGCCTATCCGCACCCCAACCTGCCGCCGCAGCTGACGGTCGCGGGTGTCGATAATGTCAGCAGCCGGTTCGCCTACATCCTGCCCGGCGCCGTGGTCGGAGAGGCCTGGAGCGGCGAGATCGAAGCCATCGATGCGGACGGGACGCGCTTCTACTGGCAACTGGTGCAGGCGCCGGCCGGGATGACGCTCACCCCGGCGCCCGAGGTACGCTCGGCAGACGGCCTGTACCGCAATGGCGCCACACTGAGCTGGACGCCTGGCGCGGGCGCAGATGTGGCGACCGAAGTGCTGGTGCGGGTTCAGGATAGTCGCGGCGGCTTTACCTATCGCTACTTCCAGATCGCGGTGGAGGGTGGCAACAATGCGCCGACCATCTCCGTGCCTGGCAACATCACGCTCACCGAAGGCGAATCGCTCAACATCCCGGTCGCGGTGGCCGATGTCGATGGCGATCCGCTGACCGTCACCGTGCGCAACCTGCCTCCCGGCGCCGTGTTCGACGCCGCCAGCGGCATGCTGCGCTGGACGCCGGGCTACGATCAGGGCGGCGTGTATGAGAACGTCACGATCATCGCCAGCGATGGCAAGCGCACCGTCGAGCGCGCGTTCACGCTGACGGTGCGCCAGGGCCTGCCGCTGCCGCAGCTGCTCACCGGCGGAGCCCATGCGCTGCGCGAGGGCGACCGCTTTGCCCTGCAGTTGCTGGGCAGCGTGGATGGCGGCTTGCGCCAGCCTGACGGATCGGTCATCGAGTTGCAGTACCTTGCGCAGTGGCTGCCCTCGGGTGCCACCCTGAACCGTGAAACGGGCTGGTTCGAATGGACGCCCGACTACAACCAGAATGGCATCTACAAGGTGCCCCTCAAGCTGCTGGCGAAGTGGACCGATCCGCAGGGCGTGGTGCGTACCAGTGCGGTCAGCGCCGAACTGGTGCTCGAGGTGGCCAACGCCAACGGCGCGCCGGTGTTCGCTCCGGCTGAAACCTGGCAGGTCCTCGAAGGGCAGCCGCTACGTATCAGCGTGTTTGCCTTCGACCCCGACAATCCCGCTTTCCAGCCTGCGGTGCAGCTCAGCGAGGGTGGGGCAGCGGCGGGGGTCGACAGCACGCCGCCCACGGTGAGCTACGAGCTCAGCGGGCTGCCCGAGGGCGCACACTTCAACCCCGATACGCTGGAGATCGTGTGGACGCCGGGCTACCACCAGGCGGGCAGCTACACCGTGCTGGTAACCGCCACCGACGACGGTGACGGCACCGGTGCTCCAGCAGTTGCGCACCTCGTCGTGCCGATCGTGGTGCATAACGCCAATCGTGCGCCCCAGCTGGGTGACCTCTCCAACGCTTTCGTCGATCGCGGCGCGGTCATCGAGATCCCCGTCAGCGCAAGCGATGCGGACGGCAATCCGGTCGAGTTGAGCTTTGCCGGGTTGCCGCGCTTCGCCACGTATACCAGCAATCCGTCTGCCGATCCGAGTGCGCCTGGCGGCGTCCTGCGCTTCGCGCCGGGTGCCGGCGACCGCGGCGACTACGTGATTACCGTGACCGCGCGTGACGACGGCGATGGAGACGCGAGGCAGGCGCTGACCGAGAGCAGGGCCTTCGTGCTGACCGTGCGCAGCACCAGCGAAGCGCCGGTGATCACGGCGCCGGCGCAGGTCGTGGCCATTGCCGGCCAGCCCTTGTCGGTGGCCTTGCTGGCGACCGACCTCGATCAGGATGCCTTGGTCTGGAGTGCCGATGGTCTGCCGCCGGGCGCCACGCTGACGCCGGGCGGAAGCTACGGACATGCGGTTCTGAACTGGACGCCGTCGGCTGCCGCGAGCGGTGTGTACGACCTGACCGTTGCCGTGACCGACCAGGGGCTGCCGCCGCGCGATGCGGGCTACGCCGTGCCGGCCGATCCCGAGCCCAATGTCACCTGGCACAACCTTCGCATCGTGGTACGCGCTGCCAACGCGGCACCCGGGGTGCTGGGCATCGAACTCGACGGCCAGCAGATCGAGGATGCGGGCGAAGGCGAGGTGCTGCGCCTCCAGGCCAGCGAGGGCGTGCCGCTGCGGCTCGGTGTGTATGGCTTCGATGCCGATGGCGACCGCCTGCATTGGCAGGTTTCCGGCTTGCCAAGAGGGATGCAGTTCGTTCCCGCTGCCGATGGCAGTCGCGCCGAACTGGTCTGGGTGCCGGACCAGTTCTCGGCCCAGGACAGCAATGCCGGCAGCGCAGGTGTGTGGCGCTTCGAGCTGCGCGCCAGTGACGGCGTGGCGAGTTTCGTTCGCAACGTCGAGATCGCTGTGGCCAACGTCAACCAGGCGCCGCGCATCCTGCCGCTGCCGCTGCAGCTGGTGCAGGAGGGGATGACGGTGGGCTTCACCGTGCGTGCCATCGATCCAGACAATGACGCCTTGCGCCTGTCACTCGTACGCGACGGCAGCACGCCGGAAGGCGTCCATTTCGATGCGGCCTCCGGGTACTTCGAATGGACCCCGGGGCTCGGCACTGTTGACAATGCCACCGCGACCCAGCGTGCCTTCGTCTTCACCTTCCAGGCCAGCGACGGTATCGACACCGTTACCCAGCAGGTGCAGGTGCGTGTCTTCGATGTCAATCGTCCGCCTGTGCTGCAGGTCAGCAATCATGCGGTCTTGCTTGGCAACACGCTGACCGTGCCGGTCGTGCTCGGTAGCGGGGCAAGCGGCGGCATCGTGGCGCATGACCCTGATGGCGAGGCGCAGAGCGCGGCCTTGGCGATCAGCTTCCACGGCCTGCCCGAGGGGGCGGTCTTTGACAGCGCCAGCGGCCTGCTCAGCTGGACGCCTGGCCCTGGCCAGATTGGCGACAGCGTCGTTGGTGTGACCGTGTCCGATGGCTACAACACCCGCTCGGCCACTTTCGTGTTGCGCGTCGTGGCCGACGCCCAGGCACAGGCCCCCAGGATCGTGGTGTCGACGACGCCCAGCCTGCCGGCGCTGCCCGGACAGACGGTGATCGCCACCGTGCGCGCCGACGCCTGGAGTGCACTGGCCAGCATCGAAGCGCAAGTGCGCGACGCCGTCAGCGGCGAATGGCATGCCGTGCAGGTCGATGGCGCCGGGCGTGTGCGCCTGGTGCCTGAAGCCCCTGGACTGATCGAGCTGCGGGTCATCGCCACCGACGTCAATGGCTTCACCAGCACGCATACGCATACCATCCTGATCAAGGATCCCGCCGATACCGCGGCCCCGATGCTCAGCTGGGGCGGGGTGCTGAATGGTGCCGGTGCGTTTGGCGAGCCCCGCACGCTCAATGGCGCGACGACGCTCACCGCACGCATCGGCGACGCCCAGTTGATGGGTTGGCAACTCGAGATGGCGCGCGCGGGCAGTGGACAGTGGCAGGTCGTGGCTGCCGCCGAGCTTGGCGCTGCGGCCGTGAGTGGAGAGCAGGGCTTGTACACCCTTGATCCGTCCTTGCTGCGCAACGGCGTCTATGAACTTCGCCTCAGCGCGTGGGATCTGGCCGGGCGTGTGAGTGAGATCGAGGCGCGCTTCATCATCGACAGCGCCGACAAGCAGGCTGCGGCCCATACCGCCACCGATGTCGTCATCAACGTCGGTGGGCACGCGTTGGCGCTGAACCGGCAATGGCTTGCCGATGGCGGTGCGGGCGACCTTGGCAACTGGGAGCTGCCTTTCCTGCACACCGGCCTGAGCAGCGACCAACCGGCACGCCTGCCCTCCGGCGCCGCAGCCGCGTGGCGCGATGGGGCGCGCGTGTGGCTGAGCGTGCCTGCCAGTGTCGACGGCAGCGTGGGCGGACAGCAGCACCTGCGCTTCGTGTTGCAGCCGGTGGCCGAGCGCTTGAGTGCAGAGCCGGGTGCGCCGCTGATCTGGCTGCCGACCTTCGCGAGCGATCAGGGCTGGCAGCTGCGGGCCCTGAGCGACGACTTTGGCGTGTCCGAGACGCTCGAGACGGTTGAGGCACTGACGCGTGTCGGCGACCGCCTCTATGTCCAGGCGACCGGCATGCCGTGGATTCCGACCGCGTACCAGTTGACCGCGCCTGATGGCACGGTCTATCGACTCGACGCTGAGGGCGCGGTCACGCGCATCGATTTCGTCGATGGCCAGGCCTGGTTGGTGAGCGACGCCGGCGTGGTGGCCCTTGCCGGCGACGACCGCGTGAGCTTCGAACGTGATAGTGATGGCCGCATCGTGCGTGTGACCTATCCCGATGCCAGCGGCCGTGCCAACGCGATCGCCTACCGCTACGCAAGTAGCGGCGAGCTGATGCTGGTGCGGGCGCTGCACGACAACGGCCTGGGTACGGCGATCGCCTACTCCGCTCAAGGCGAGCCGCTCCGTGACCTTGCGCTGGCCAACTTCGGCACCATGGTCGGTTGGCATGATCCGGCTGCGCGCAGCTGGGAGGGCGTGCTGACCGGCAGTGGCAGTTTCGCCTTCACCGTACGTGACAGCGAACTGGCTTCCACGGTACGTATCCCCGGTGCGGCTGGTGCAGTGCTGCTTGCGCTGCAGGCGGAGTTGCCGGAGGGCGCCGCACTCGACGTCCTCGGTGCCCAGATCATCGGCATCAACCGCGTCGGTGGCGTGCTCACCTACCTGCTGCGTGTCACCGAACCGGGCGTGAAGATGATCCGGGTGAGCGCAACGGGCGATGCCCGCCTGAGCCTGGGCATTGTCGGCGACCTCAATGGCGATGGCCGGGTCGACGCCCTGGACGCTTCGGCGTGGGAGGTGAGTGCGGCGGTGCAGGACGGGCTGGGTGACCTCGACGGCAACGGTATCGTGGATGCCAGCGACCGTCAGCTGCTCTACGCCAACAACGGCCTGCGCGCCAATCTCGCCCCGGTTGCAGGGCAGGCAGCGGCGTTGAGGACGCATGCCGACCTGACCATGCGTACTGCGCTCGGTGACATCGCCCGTGATCTGGAAGGTGATGTGATCTTCTGGCGCGTGCTCGACAGTACCCACGGCGTGGCGACCATCAATGCCGATGGCCGCAGTCTGAGCTTTGCGCCCGAGGCCGGGTTCAGCGGCACGGCGCGCATCGTCCTGCAGGCCGATGATGGTTTTGCCGCAGGTGCACCGATCGAACTGACGGTCAACGTGAGCGACGCCAAGCTGCTTCGCATCAATATCGAACGCCTGCCATTCATGGCCGTCGGGGAAGTGGTCAAGCTCCGCATCACCGGCGACTTCGAGGACGCCAGCGGCGTGGAACTGGACAGCGACTATGTCCGGATCACCTCGACCGACGACGCAGTGCTCACCCATGCCGGCGAAGGCCTGGTGAGGGCGAGGGCCGAAGGCTTTGCGACCCTGGAGCTGAGCGCACGTGGCACCACAGCGGTCAATGTGGTCGAGGTCGAGCGCAACCCGTTCTGGTTCTCTGCCCTTACGGACGCCAACGGTTTCGAGGTCGACGTCTATCCGCGTGCCATCGTGCTGCCGGTCAGCGGCGGGGAGCGCCAGCTGAAGATCACCTCGATCCTGGACGGCAGCAACATCAGCGCCGCCGACGCAGGCACGCGCTACTACATCAGCGACCCCACGATCGCCGCAGTGTCCGCCGATGGCCTCATCACTGCACGCGCCGAGGGCGTGGCTGTACTTACCGTCATCAACGGCGGCCAGCAGCAGAGCATCGAACTGCGCGTGCAGGCCGTGCGCACGGGCGCCATCGAGGTGGATGCGGCCCTGGGGGCCGTCATTGCCGACGAGCATGGCAATACCGTGATGGTCGCACCCGGCAGCCTGAGCGCGGATGCAACCGTGTCGATCCGCAAGCTCGACCTCGCCGAGATCACGGCGCCGCTCCCGGCGCCCGAGTTCCTTGACGTGCTCGGGGCGGTGCATATCGATGTCGGCGGTACGCCGCTCGACCTGCCGCTGCAATTGGCCATACCGGTGAGTGGTGGGCTGGAGGCCGGCACGGAGGTGTTGTTCCTGCGCCAGGGCTTCATCGATGACGAAAACGGCAACCTGGTGGAAACCTGGTGGGTGATGGACAACGGCTATGTCGGTGCCGATGGTGTCGCGCGGACCGCCAGCCCGCCATACGGCGGTGTCACGTCCGGTGGCAGCATCATGGTGGTGGGCGGCAAGGCAAGCGTCGACAAGAAGACCGGCAAGATCGAAGGCACGCAGGTGCTGTTCAACTGGGACGTGTTCTGGATGCAGCAGATGAACATGGCCATGGCGGGCTCCATGGGGCTCGCCGGCATCTCGGTGTTCAGCGCATACGCCATGCTGAGCCCGATTTCGGTCATGCGCTACACCATGAATGGAACCTACCGGACCACGCTGGACGTCGCGGTGTCGTCGGACGGCGATGTCAGCATCAAGGTGGTGCCGCCGACGACGAGCATTCACGCCGCCGAGCCGGTGATCACCAGTTTCGAACTCAACGTCTCGGGGACCTCTGCGCACCTGAGGGTGCAGGGCAGTTACGGTGCGCTGAACCCGCCCGAGACGGCGCTCTACCGCCTGTGGATCGTGCCGGCGGCGTCCGTGCCTGCGGCCGGCCAACCGATCGAGGTTGTCGACATGCCGTCGCGCGGCATGGTCAGCAAGGTGCTGGCCGAGGTCGAAGGTACCTACCTGTTCGACTTCGATATCGCCCTTCCGGCCGGGATCGCACTCTCTCAGCATGTGCTGGTCGTGGAGCGGCTGAACCGGACGGTGTCGCCCAGTGGTGCGCTCCAGTACGCCGAGATCGGGCTCAGGAGCGAGCCGATCGGGCCGAACACGAGTTCGCAGAACAGCACCGGGCGGACGCTGGTCACCAACATGAACGCGATTCATGTCTACAGCAATGTGTCCAACACCGGCAGTGACGGTGGTGCGCAGCTTGGGCTGATCCGCTCCATTGACCGCGACGAGAAAGGCAACCCGATCACGCTCTGGGGGTTCAGGACCGAGCATATCGTGATGGCTGAGAATGGCCGGATTGCCTACGTCGCCGGTTCGGGTGGAAAGATCTACATGGTCGATCTGCTGGTGAATGCGGTTGTGCATACGGTGCATCTCGCGGGCGGCGGCAACATCTCGTCGATGGTGCTCTCTGGCGGCTGGCTGTACATCGCCGAAGGCGGCAACAGTGGCGCCGGCTCCCGCTTCATGCGCATCAACGCCAACATGGCCGACCCGCTGTTCCTCTTCCAGCAACAGCAGATTCACGGTGTGCCTTCCGGTCCGCTCGGCTATGCCGGCATGGCGATCAGTCACGACCGCTACGTGGCCCTGGCCGCACCGGTGGAAGGGCTCGGCGTGGGCTTCTACCCCGGCGGGGCAGGAGAGTCGGGCAACGTGTATGTGATCGACCTGCATGCCATCAATGACACCTCGGGCGTGGCCACGCTCGATGGCGCCGGATTGAAGACGGTGGTCTTCGATGCAAACCGTGGCAAGGGGCCGCATTTCATCGCGGCGGGGAGCAAACCCGCCGAGTTCCTGATTGGTGCGGCGCGCTCGTGGGGCAACGGCCTGACGGCGGTCAGGTTCGACGTCGCATCGTCGACCGGAGCCCTGGGTAGCCAGGTCGTCACCAACCAGATCAGCCTGACGCCCAGTGTTCCGGCCAACGTGTGGCTGAACCAGAGAAAGCACCAGCAGAACATCCAGAGCGTCCGTGACGTGGTCTTCGTCACCTATCAGGGTGTCGAGTACGCGCTCGTCGCCGACGAGGCGTTCTGGTTCCATAACGCGCATTACACCAGCGGCGGGAACTGGCAGCTCAAGCAGATTGGCGGCAAGATCGGGATCATCCGCGACCCGTTCGGCAAGGCCCAGTACCTGGGGGCGACCACGCCGATCGTGGGCGGCACCTTGCGGCACCTGTCGCTGTCGGCCGACGGCAGCCAGTTGATGGCCGGGCTCTGGGAGGATGAGTTCCCGCGCGGCACGGGTTGGGCGATGTACCACTCGCTGCTCGTCTGGGATCTCAACGCGCTGTTGGCAGTGGCTGCCAACCACAGCGATAACTCCAGGCCGGTCGATCTGGACAATCCGCTTGTGCAACCGGTGCGCTTCGAGAAGATCAACGGGGGCGGCTGGCTCTACGGCGTGATTGCCGGGGACGACGTGTTGCAGTTGAAATCACCGGGCATCGGCTATGGTGCCAGCGGTGCGACCACCACCACGCCAAACTTCGTGTTTACCCTGGCGCAGGACAAGGAGGTTCGTGAGCTCAGCATCTACGTCAGCACGCGACCGCCCGGTGCGGGCTTGTGGCCCGACGATGCACTGCCGGGCACGCAGGACGATACGTACTGGAAGATCCAGAAGAGCGTGGATGACGTCCTGGATGGTGATTTCAACCGCAACAGGATCCTCACGCTCGATGTCTCGGACATCAACGCGTTGCCGCCTGGGCTGACTTTCGACGCTGCGACCAACACGTTCACGCTCGACTCTTCGAAGCTCGAGGCATTCCGGCTCACCGCAGCCCAGGAGTACTTCTGGGGGGTCGAGGTCAAGACCAACGACAACAAGACCTTCCGCAAGTACCAGCCTTTCAAGGTTGCACCGGTGACCGTTGCAGCCGGGCGGTTCCCGGCCGTCACGGTGGTCACCCATGGCTTCCAGCCGCCCCTGTACGTCACGCCGGATGTTCAGAGCACCGACTCGATGGCCATCGCCCGATCCATCGTCGAGCGCTCGGGCGGGACGATCATGGTGCTCAACAAGCAGAAGGGCGAGTTCGAGCGCGTCGAAGGCCACCTCAAGGGTGTGCCGCCGACGCTCGGACAGCCCCTGGTGCTGGTCATGGACTGGGTTCTGGAGTCGGGGATCTCCGATTCGGGCTTCTCCGAAGCTGCCGCAGACGCCTTGTTTGCGGCGCTGGTGCGCCTCGACCAGGCACTGCTGGGCGCCGTGCTTGAATCGCCCATGCACTTCATTGGCCACAGTCGCGGCACGTCGGTCAATAGCGAGGTCATCCAGCGCCTGGGCGTGAGCTTCCCTGAGGTGCGCAACATCCATATGACGACGCTCGATCCGCATGAGTTCGTGCAGCCTGCGCTCGACATTCCGATTGCCGGAGCGTTGTCGAAGGTGTCGACGTGGGCGCAGATCGCCTCGATCGCCTCTGCCGCCAGTAGCCTCGCGGTGGGGCCGGCCGGCGTCGCCCTGGCGCTCAAGCTCAAGGCGTTCTCGGACTCGCTGACCAGCATGTCGAACTGGGCGAACCTGCTCGGCCTGGGCACGGTGGGCTATGCCGACTTCCGCGACCCGATGGTGCAGGTGTGGAGCAACGTCGGATTCGCCGACAACTACTATCAGACCCTGGGCCTTCGCGAAGGCTTCACGATGACGCCAAACGGTCGCTATATCGACGGCGCACACAACCTGCTGCTCGATGGCAGGGCCTTGTTCGAGATCGATGCCAGCCTGTTCGGGGTGGGTCTGTCGCTGCCGCACAGCCGCGTGCAGAACTGGTACCACGGTACGGCGAATCTCTCGCTGGACAAGGGCAATGACCTGCTCGGCATCTTTGCGAACCCGGTATGGCGGACGATTGCCAACTGGCGTGACGAGATCGAGGGCGACCTGGTTGCCAAGAAGGGTGTGGTCAGCCTCAGCCTTGATGGCAAGACGGATTACGCCGGCCAGCCCGGCATGGCCTGGTACCGCTGGGGGGAACTGGACAATGTCGGCGGGGCGTCGTCGTCACCGTCGGTGACGCCTTTCGAAAGCGACCGGATGTCTTGGGAGGGGGTCGGTACCGGATGGGCGTGGTCTGTGCTCGGTGGTGCCGACGATGCGCTCTGGAGCGAAGCGGGCAGGCCCAGCGCAACCAGGAATCCCAACCTGACGGACGGTATCGCCTCGTACAGCTACATCGGCCAGTTGGTGCCCACGGTGTTCAACGGCTCCTTCGATCAAAGCCGCAATCCGATCTATGGACGCTTCCCGGTCATCCTGCCCACGGGCACCTGGACCGAGATTCCCGGCTGGTCCTTCCACGGCGGTAGCGGTGGTGCGCTGCAAGGCGTCAACCTTGGCTATCGGCTGTCGGATGGCTGGATCAACAAGGTCGAGATCCAGATTGCCGAGGGATTGATCAGTCTTGGACAGAACGGGCTGAACGACATCGCAGCCTTTACCAGCGCGTTCCTCGACAAGCTGGCACTGGAGGCCGGTTCGGCGCTCGGCAGCGGGCTGGGTGCCGCGGTTGTCCTCAAGGATCTGCCGCAGACGGCTGCGGCGGTCGTACTCGCGCTGGCACTCGATGCGGAGGGAACCATCGCCGAGTTTCTCAAGATGGCTGGTATCAGCGCGGCGAAGAGCATCTCCGTGGCCAAGGCCAGTGAGTGGCTGCCCAAGCTTGCGCAGTACATCTTCGACGAGGTCGTCGATTATTCGGCGAAGATCCACGAGGAGACGCCGCTGACCCACAACTGGATGTATTTCGGTGCGGACTATGACCGCCTGCAGCTTGACGTCAAGATCGCGCGCTACACCAATGGCTCGTCTTCGCTCAAGGCCGTGTTCGAGGATGTGAACAACGTCTTCCACGAAGTCATGGCGTTCCAGTTCCCGCCCGCGATGAGCTCGGCGCATGGCGACTTCTTCACCGTCGCGGTGGACATCCCGGCTGCGTTGCGCGGCTCGGTCGGTCGTTTCACCCTGATGACCCATAACCCCGACAAGGACCCGGAACTGCCCTATGCGGCCAACAACCCGTTGGTGGAGGTCGACAATATCCGCTTGATCGGCACGCATCCCTTGCACGCAGGTGCGTCCGGCGACGTCGAGGTGGATGTGCTTAGCCTGGATGATGCCGAGCTCGAACCCCTGGTGCAGGCGGCAATCCTCAAGTGGGGGCACGCGGGGTTCGACGCCGCCACGCTTGCGCTGCTGGGCAAGCTGAGCATGCGCTTTGACGCGCTGCCGGCCGGCGTGCTGGGCAAGACCTACTTCCACAATGACGGTGGGGTCGAGATCGTGCTCAGCCTGGATGGTGCCGGACGCGGCTGGTTCGTGGATCCGACACCTTTCGACAGCGACGAGTATGCGCTTCAGGACGATGGCCGATGGCTGTACGAGGGAGACGATGCCCACGCCGGCCGCTACGACCTGCTGACGGTGCTGATGCACGAGATGGGGCATGCGCTGGGCCTGCGCGACATGGCAGGCGGCGGCTATGCGCATGACCTGATGTCGTCCACGCTGGTGCCCGATGTCCGGCGCTTCCCGGCCGGTTACTCGCCCCTGGGCACTGCCGGGCAGGGCGCGGCCGAGGCTGCAACAGCGACAGCGACAGCGCCTGCCATCCATTACGTGTTGATGAACACCAGCGCACGCAGCGAGCAAGCCACCGCTGCGGCGCCCGCCGCGCAGTTTGCGTTTGCCGCGCATCCCACCCTGACCAACGCCGACTTTGGCAGTGGCGAGGCGTGGGCTGTGAATGGACGCGTGCAGATGCAAGCTGGCGCTGCCACGTTGCACGAGACCGCAACTTCCCACACACGCCTCAACCAGGCGTTCGTGATCGGCGAGAATGACCGCTATCTCAGCTTCAACCTTGCCGATATTGCGCTGGACGACGTCGATCATGGCCCGGACGATGCCTTCGAGGTCGCGTTGATCGACGCCGACACCGGACTGTCACTGCTCGGCAATACAGGCCTTGGTCGCAGCGATGCGGCGCTCAACCTGCAGGCTGATGGCACCGAGCATCGCGCCCAGGAAGTGACGACGGTGCGCAATGGCGATGGCAGCATCACCGTACTCGTCGATCTGAGCGGGGTGGCAGCCGGTACCGTGGTCCACCTGTCCTTCGACCTGATCGGCTTCGGCCGCGGTGCGGCGGCCGAGAGCAGCCGTGTCACCGTGCGTGACCTGGTCCTTGGGCTGCCGACTGAGTTGCAGGCGCGCGACGATGTCGCGACCGTGGCGATGGGGGCGTCGATCGACATCGATGTGCTGGCCAACGACCCTGGCGCGCAGCGTCCGGGGGTGGTGCCGGTGCTTGTCAGCGGACCCGCACAAGGACAGGTGGAGATCACGGCCGAAGGTGGCTTCCGTTACCAGGCGCCTGACGACTGGCACGGCGAGGCAAGCTTCAGCTACCGCCTCACCGATGGTGGGCAGGTATCGAACATTGCGATCGTGCGTATCGCAGTGACGGCCCTCAACAGCGCACCCGTCGCCAATTCGCTCAGCCTCAGTCTGCAGCAGGACGCTACGGTGGTGATCGATCTCGCAGCCAATGCCACCGATGCCGACGGCGACAGCCTGCAGATCACTGTTGGTTCGCCGATGCACGGCGATCTGGTCGACAACGGCGACGGCAGCTGGACCTACCGGCCGCACGCAGGCTTCCATGGGGTGGACCGCTTCGACTGGTTCGTCAGTGACGGACGGGTGAGTACGGCCGCGACGGTGAGCCTGGAGGTCATCGCCACCCAGGTCGAGCCCCGCCCGCCGGTGGCGATCGACGACGACGTGGAACTCGATGAAGACCGCAGCATCGTCATTCGGCCGCTCGACAACGACCTCAACGTTTCTGGCGAACGCCGGCAGCTGACCCTGGTCCGCCTGCCTGAGCATGGCGTGCTGGTCGACAACGGCGACTTCACCTTCACTTACACACCAGTCGCCAACTGGAGCGGAGAGGACGGGTTCGCTTACGTGATCAGTGTCGATGGCCTGCAGTCCGGGCAGGCGCAGGTGCGGCTGCAGGTGAATGCCGTGGCCGATGCGCCGGTGCTGGTCGTGACGGACGAGTACGGCCCCGCGCGCGAGGTCTTCGTGACCGGCTGGGAGAGCGCCCCCAATCCCGACCGTAACGCCAGCGTGGTCCGGCAACCGGAGCTCGAGGGCTGGCGACCGGTCACTGGCGCGGGCGCGGCAGGCGCGCAGGCGGGCTTCGTGGTCTGGAGCACGCTCGACCGTGCGCCGGGTGCCGATGGGCGCCTGCGTGCCCTGGCGGCGAAGAGTGGCAATGGCGCGAACTGGGTCGAGCTCAGCAACCGTGGCGGTACCCAGTACCCCTCGTCCGGCATCGAGCGCAGCGTCCATACGGTGGAGGGCGCGCGCTACGTGCTGACGCTCGATCTGGCGGGCGCGCTGGGCTTCACCGGTGCGCAGAACCAGATCGGCATTTATGTGGACGGGGTCCGCATCGGCGGTCACGACGGTGTGAGTTCGCTCATGAGCCTGAACTGGCAGTCGGCCGAGTTTGCATTCGTTGGCAGCGGTGGCGTCCAGACCGTGCGCATCGTTGCCGAGGGCAGCCTGGGCGGCATGATGGTCGACAACCTGCGCCTGTCCGAGGCACTGCCGCCCAATACCGGGCATGAAGATGGCGAGATTCGTCTCAGCGCGCTTCACGCCGGATTGGTGGATGTCGATGGGTCGGAGACCCTGCGCCTGCGCTTGGCGGGGCTGCCCGCCGGGGCGACGGTGAGCGACGGCGCGCACAGCCTTGTCGTTGGCGAGGACGGTGAAGCGCTCGACATCACCGGATGGGCGCGAGATGCACTGCGCGTGTTGCCGCCGGCCGATTTCCATGGCCGTTTCGAAGTGCTCGTGCAGGCAGTAGCCACAGAGATCGGCAACGGTTCGACGGCGATCACGGAGGCGCGCATCGCGGTGACGGTGCTGCCGCTGAACGATGCACCGATCGTACGCAGCGTGACACTGCACATTGGCCAGGACGGGCGCGCGCTGATCGACTTTGCCGCGCTTGCCACCGATGTCGATGGCGACATGCTTGTCCTGAGCATCGGGCAGCCAGCGGCGGGTACGCTGAGCCGCAATGCCGATGGCACCTACACCTACGTGCCTGTGTCGGGCTTCAGTGGCGAGGATGTGGTGAGCTTCACGGTGAGCGATGGTCGCCAGTGTGTGAGCGGGCGCGTGACGCTGGTGGTTGCGGCAGGTGGTGCGGCCAGCGCTGAAGTGACCGTCAGTTCGGGTTTCGCCACCAATCCGATGCTGGCGCGGGACGCCGCTGACTGGATCGTCATCAACCAGGGCAAGCCGCGTGGCGAGGAACCCGCAGCGATCGACTGGAACGGGGCGTCGGTCCATCTGGGCGACGTGTATGATGCCCAATGGATCGCGCAGTACTTCCTCGCCGATTCCGAGGATGCGCTGACGCTGGCCGACATCACCGGCCTGCGTTGCGCGTCCGGGGAGGGTTGAACGGCGTCACCGCGAGGTGCGAACGGCGCAGCAGCCGGCTGTTGATGGCCGGCTGCTGCGTGTTTGCGTCCCTAGTTCCATGCTTTCCGACTGCAGACCCTGCTACATGTTCCTGTCGTTGTTCGCGATGCCTTCAGATTCCGCTCCCTGCCGTTCCCTGTTCCTCGTCGTTGCCATCGCGGCGCTGCTTGCTTCTCCGGGTGCCAGCGGGCAAGGTTTGGTCGATCTGCTCGATCGCGCGCGCACTGGGGAGCCGGCTTTCCTGAGTGCGGGGGCCGATGTGGACATTGCGCGCGCGCGCAAGGACCTGGCACATGCGGCGCTGTTGCCGCAGGTGAGCGTGTCGGCGGCGGCGAGCAAGTACGACCGCAATTATCACACCCGCCTGCCGGGCTTCCCGGACGCAGACGATCGTTATCGCAGCGCGTCGCAGCAGCTCAATGTGACGCAGGCGCTCATCCGCGTCCCCGAGCTCATGGCAGTACGCCAGTCCGATCACGTGCTGGCCCAGGCGCGGCATCAGCACGATGGCGCCGAGCAGGCGCTCAAGCTTCGTCTGCTGACGGTGTGGTTCGATCTGCTTGCCGCGCGCGATAACGAGACCTTCGCCACTCGGCAGCTGCTCACACTCGAGCGGCAGTGGGACATCGTGCTGCGCGGCAATGCCCTGGGCTTGTACTCGGGCGTTCAGCTGCAGGATGCGCGGGCGCGGCTGGAGCAGGGGCGTGCCGACGCCGCCACGGCCCGGGCGGAGCTGGCGGTGCAGCGCAGCCAGCTTGAGTTGCTGACCGGGCCGCTGACGCTCGAGCGCCTGCCGGTGCTTGTTGAGGACGCCGAGCTCGATGGTCTGCTGACAGACAATCTCGATCATTGGCTGGCGCTCAGCGCCGGCGGCAATCCCGCCCTGCAGGCGGCCTTGAGTGCCTTCGAGGCTGCCACGGCGGAGGTGGCCAAACAGAGGGCGGGGCATCTGCCCACGCTGGAGCTGGTTGCCAGTTACAGCAATAACGGTCAGGGCGCCGGTGGTTTTCCGGGACAGGCCGGTTATGACATCCGTCAGGGCTCGGTGGGCTTGCAGCTGTCCATGCCCTTGTATACGGGCGGAGGACAGTCGGCACGGGTGCACGAAGCCGTTGCGCAGCGCGAGCGCGCACGCCATGACATCGAGTTGTCGCGGCGCCAGGCGGTTGCCGAGGTCAGTCAGGCCTGGTTGGGGTGGGAGTCGGCGCGCGCGCGCGTCGCAGCCGGTCGCCAAACCTTCGATGCTGCCCGTGCGGCGCTGCTGCAGGCACAGCGCGGGCTCGCGCGCGGTGTCGCATCCGATTTCGAGGTCCTGCAGGCCGAGCAACAGGTGCTGGCGGCACAGCGCGACTACCACAAGGGCCGCTACGACCAGGTGGTGGCGACGATGCGCATGAGGGCCAGTGCGGGTCTGTTGCGCGATGTCGATTTTGCCGCGCTCGATGCACTGCTGGCGGAGCAGGCGGCGCCCACCGCGGTGGCTGTCCGCGCGGCGGCAATGGAGACTGTGCGATGAGTGCGACCGTGCTTGAGCGCACTGGCGTGCAGGACGTGCCCGCTGCGTGGGGACGTTTCGTTGCATCGACGACCGCCGACGAGCGTGCGCGTGCATGGCTGGAACTGGTCTGTACCGAGATTGCCGGTGCCCGCGCGGCGGCCGTGCTGATCGATAGCCCTGCCGACGGGCACTTTCTGCCTCTGGCCGTGTGGCCGAAAGCCAGCCCTGACCTGGGCAAGCTCGGTGCCGTGGTGGAGGCAGCCTTGCGCGAGCGTCGCGGCATGGCCAAGGCGCAGGAGGGCGTCGGTGTCTGGCATCTCGCCTACCCGGTGTTCCAGGGCGAACTCATCGCCGCAGTGGTGGCCATCGAGGTGCATAACCCGGCGCTGGATGCAGGCGATGCGTTTCGTCGCCTGCATTGGGGGGCAGGGTGGTTGAATACGCTGCTCGCTGCCCGTGGCCTGGCCGAAGCGACCGAGGGGCGGGATCGGCTGCGCCAGGTGCTCGATTGTCTCGCCGTGGCGCTGCGCCACGGTGAGCTGCGCCAGGCGCTGTTCGAGCTCTGCAATGACCTGCGCCGTCAGCTCGATTGCGCGCGCGTTGCCATCGGCTTGCCGCATGGCCAGGGCGTGAAGCTATGGGCCTTGTCCGAGGCCGCCAGCTTCGATCGTCATGCGGCCTACACCAAGGCCTGCGCAGCCGCCATGAACGAGGCCTTCGATACGTCCCTGCCGCTTGTCGTGCCGCGTGGGGAGTCCGAAACGGCTGCCGCAACGCCAAAGCTCTCGGCACTGCAGGGCATTACGGGTGCTTCGGCGGCGCTTGCCTATCCCATGATGCTGGGTGGCGAGTGCCGCGCCGTTCTGGTGCTGGAGCGCGAGAATGGCACGTTCGGGCGCTCCGAGCTTGCGTGGGTGGATGCGTTGGCGGCGCTGCTTGCGCCCGTCGTCGAGCAGCGGCGCAAGGCCGAGCAGGGTAGCCTGCGCCATGTCCGCGATGACATCGGGCGCGTCCTCGGCAAGCTCTTCGGGCCACGTCATCTGACCTGGAAGGCGGGGGCAGTCGCCTTGTCGGTGGTGCTGGCCGTGCTCGTCCTGCTGCCGGTCGAGCACCGCATCTCGGCACGGACGGTGATCGAGGGCGAGGTGCAGCGCGTGGTTGCGGCGCCGTTCCAGGGTTTCCTGACTGCCGCCTATGTCCGGGCTGGTGACCAGGTCGAGCAGGGGGCGCTGGTCGCGCAGCTCGACGATCGCGAGCTGCTGATCGAGCAGGCCCGCTGGTCGAGCGAACGGGACCAGCATGCAGGCAAGTTGCGCGAGGCCTTTGCCGGCCATGACCTGGCCTCGATACAGGTGCTTGGTGCGCAGTTGCAGCAGGCCGAGTCGCAGCTCGCCTTGATCGAGGAGCGCATCGTGCGTGCGCGGCTGCTGGCGCCCTTTGACGGTGTCGTCATCAGTGGCGATCTGTCGCAGCAGATCGGCGCGCCGCTGGAGACCGGACAGAAACTGTTCGAGATTGCGCCGCTGAGCAGCTACCGGATCGTGCTCGAAGTCGATGAGCGCGATATCCGCTTCGTCACCGAGGGCCAGGCGGGTCGCCTGGTGATGACCGGTATTGCCGGCGAGCCCATTCCGTTCGAGATCGGGCGCCTGACGCCGGTGGCCACAACCCAGGACGGCCGCAACTTCTTCCGTGTCGAGGCCTTGTTGAGTGACGCATCGTCGCGCCTGAGACCGGGCATGGAGGGGGTTGGCAAGATCGATACCGGGCGTGCCGCGCTGGGCTGGGTGCTCACGCGCAGGTTCAATGACTGGCTGACACTCACCCTGTGGTCCTGGCTGCCCTGAAGCACCATGGCGAGAAGTCTGTTCAGCTCATCGTGGCATTCGGTGGCCGACCTGCGGCCACGCTTGATTCCGCTCGCACGCGTGGAGCGCCACGTCTATCGAGACAAGGTGTGGTACGTGGTTCAGGATCAGTCGGGTGGGCGCTACCACCGCCTGACTCCTGCCGCCTACCGGCTGGTGCAGGGAATGGACGGCAAGCAGACGGTGCAGGCACTGTGGGAGCACGCCAACCTCTCCGGTCATGGTGATGAATGCACCCAGAACGAGGTGGTCGATCTGCTCGTTCAACTGCATTCGGCCGACCTGCTGCTGGTGGATACGAACTCGGATTCGGCCGCGCTCTTTGCGCGCTACCGCAAGAAGCGTCGTGCCACCTTGAAGCAGTACCTGCTCAATCCGATGAGCCTGAAGTTCCCGCTCGTCGATCCCGATGCCTTCCTGCAGCGTATCGTGCCTTTCACCGGATGGTGGTTCTCCACCCTGGGTGCGGTGATCTGGATGCTCGTCGTCGTTCCGGCGCTGGTGCTCGCGGTCATGCATTGGTCCGATCTGACGCACAATTTCTCGGATCAGATACTGTCCAGCAGCAACCTGCTGGTGATGTTCTGCGTCTATCCGGTGGTCAAGCTGTTGCACGAACTCGGTCATGGCATCGCCGCACGCAAGTGGGGCGCGCCTGTCCATGAGATGGGGCTGATGTTCCTCGTCTTTGCTCCGGTGCCCTACGTCAACGCCTCGGCGACGGCCATCTTCCCGTCCCGCGTGCAGCGCAGCGTGGTGGCGGCAGCGGGCATGCTGGTCGAAGTCTTCGTCGCTGCCATCGCACTCTACGTGTGGCTGCTGATCGAGCCCGGGGTCAGTCGCGCGGTGGCCTACAACGTCATCGTGGTGGCGGGTGTGTCGACCCTCATCGTCAATGGCAATCCCTTGCTGCGCTTCGATGCGTACTACATCTTCACCGACCTGATCGAGATGCCGAACCTCGCCCAGCGCGGACAGAAGTACTACACCTACCTGTGGGATCGCCATATCTGCGGGGCGCACGACGCAGACCAGCCCGTGGAGACCCCGGCCGAGAAGCGCTGGTTGCTTGCCTACACACCGCTGGCCTGGTGCTACCGGATGTTCCTGACCGTCACGATCGTCATGTTCGTCTCCAGCGCCTTCTTCATCTTCGGCGTACTGCTTGCCATCTGGGTGTGTATCACTGCCTTCGGCATGCCTCTGTGGAAGTCCTACAGACATGTTGTCAATAGTGCCAGCCTGCAGCGCGTGCGCCGGCGTGCGCTACGGGTGTCGCTGGCCATCGTGCTGGTCGTGCTCAGTCTCCTGTTCATCGTGCCGGCGCCGCTGCGTACACAGGCCGAGGGCGTGGTGTGGCTGCCCGAGCGCGCCATCGTGCGCGCGGGTGGCGACGGCTTCTTCCGCTCGTGGCTCGATACGCCGGGCGGCGGCGTGGAGGCTGGGCAGGCCTTGTTCGTGCTCGAGGACATCGGCCTGAGTGCGGAGATCGAGCTTGCACGCGCCCGCTTGCACGAAGCCGAGTCCCGATTGCGTGCCGAGCAGTTTTCCGATCCGGTCAAGGCGGTTCTGCTCGAGCGCCAGCGACGCATGGAGGCCGAGCTGCTTGCCAGACTTGAGGAGCGCGCAAGCCTGCTGGTTGCACACGCGGGCGCGTCGGGCCGGCTGATCGTGCCCAGGGCGCAGGATTTGGCCGGTGCTTTCCTGCGCAAGGGCGACCTCGTCGGTTACGTGCTCGATCGCGATGACCTGATCGCCCGGGTAGTGGTCCGCCAGGATGATATCGACCTTGTCCGCGAGCGGATGCGCGCCGCGGAGTTGCGGTTTGCCGACTGGATCGGGCGCGCCCACGTCACGCAGGTGGTGCGGCCGGCGGCCGGCGGTGTGGACACCTTGCCGTCACCGGCGCTGGGGATTCATGGCGGCGGCAGCGTGCCTACTGCTGTGGATGATCCGGAGGGCCTCAGGACCCTCGAGCGGGTGTTCTTGATCGATATGGCCTTGCCGGCGCGTGACGAGGCGATCGGGTTTGGCGAACGCGTGTTCGTGCGTTTCGACCTCGGCTGGGAGCCGATCGGTGTCCAGGGCCTGCGGCGCTTGCGTCAGCTCTTCCTGAGCAAGTTCGGTGTCTGACGTCCGGGCCTTGCTGAAGGGGCGAGCCGTCAAGGTCGGCGATGCGGCCTACCTCGAGCGGCTCGAGGATCCGCCTCATGTCGTCGAGGAGTGGCTGCGTGCGTTGGTCGCGCGTTTTGCCGTCGGCAAGGGGCGGCGGGATGGTGTGCTCGTGGCCGCGGTGAACGCTATCGAGCGCGAGCTGTTGGTGCTCGACGACGATCAGTTGCGGGTCCGCATCCACGCCGCGGCGTGCCGCATGCAGCGCGAGGGCTTGCTCGATGCGCTCATTGCCGAAGCCTTTGCGATCATCAGGGAGGCATCGCGCCGGGTTCTGGGCAAGCGCCACCACGATGTCCAGCTGCTTGCCGGCGAGGCCTTGCTGCGCGGACGGATTGCCGAGATGGCAACCGGTGAAGGCAAGACGCTGGCGGCGACCTTGGGCGTGTGCGTGGCTGCGCTTTGCGGTGCCGCAGTGCATGTGGTGACCGTGAACGACTATCTCGCCGAGCGCGACGCCGAGGAGAACCAGCCCCTGTACGCGTTCTTCGGCCTCGCCGTGGGGGTGGTGTTGCAGGACATGGATGTCGACAAGCGCAGGGCCGAGTACGCCAAGCCCGTGGTCTATGTCTCCAACAAGGAGCTCACCTTCGACTACCTGAAGGACCGCATCGCACTGGGCGCGACACCGCTTGCCCAGTTGCGTCTGCGTCGGCTGCTCGGCGCACGCAGCGGCGCACTCCCCATCCTGCGCGGCCTGCATGTGGCAATCGTCGATGAGGCCGACAGCGTGCTCATCGACGAGGCCAGAACGCCGCTGATCATCTCTGAGACGCTCCCGGACGAGCTCGATCCGGCCATTTACCACCGTGCGATCGCCTTCGCGGCGACGCTCTCCGCTGGCGAGCACTACGTACTCGGCCGGGAACGCGACATCTGGCTGACGTCTGCCGGCGAGGCCCATGCGGAGCACGTGCTGCGCGATGAGGGGGGGGTTTGGGTTTCGGCACTGTGGCGTCGTGAGTTGATCAACAAGGCGCTTTCGGCACGCGAGCTCTTTCATCGCGACCAGCACTACATCGTCGCCGATGAGAAGGTACAGATCGTCGATGAGTTCACTGGCCGGGTGATGCCCGACCGAACCTGGGAGCGTGGGCTGCATCAGATGATCGAGGCAAAGGAAGGATGCGAGATCTCCGGCCAGCGCCGGACCTTGTCGCAGATCACCTACCAGCGCTTCTTCGGACGCTATCTGTTGCTGGCCGGGATGACCGGGACTGCGGCCGAGGTCGGCGGTGAGCTGCGCCGGGTATACGATCTCAGCATCACGCGCATTCCGACCAACAAGGCCCTGCGTCGCGTGCGCTTGCCTGACCGTGTATTTCGCAATTCGGACGCACGCTGGGATGCGGTTGCAGTTCGGGCGGCCGCTGTCGCGGCCGAGGGCAGGGCCGTGCTGGTCGGCACGCGCTCGGTAGAAGCCTCGGAGCTGCTCAGTGCCGCGCTGAGCGCACAAGGCGTGGAGCATACGGTGCTCAATGCACGCCAGGATGCCGCCGAGGCGGATGCGGTGGCGGCAGCCGGTCAGCCAGGACGGATAACGGTTGCGACCAACATGGCGGGACGGGGGACCGACATCAAGCTCGCGCCCGAAGTGGAGCAGCGCGGTGGGTTGCATGTGATCCTCACCGAGTTCCACGAAAGCGCCCGGGTGGACAGACAGCTCTTCGGGCGCTCGGCGCGCCAGGGCAACCCGGGGTCCGTCGAGGCCATCGTGAGTCTCGATGACGAACTCTTCGTCCGCTATTGCCCGGTGCTCGTGCGTACGCTGGGACCGCTCTGTCGGCGCCGCTCCGCGTGGTCAGGGCACGTGTTCAGGGCCTTGGTGTGGTTCGCCCAGAGCACGGCCGAGCGCCGCAACCGCGCCGTGCGCCTGGATACGATCAAGCGCGACCGGAAATGGTTGAAGGCGCTGAGCTTTGTCGGTGTCGACAAGAAGTGATCGGTGTGGTGGAAACCGTGCAGTGACGCCTGCGAGCGGGTTTTCTGGCGGGAGTGGCTTGGTGTTGATATTATTTTGTCATTTTCAGGGCGTAGTGCGCATCCAGGGGGCGGGCAGATGACTGAGGCGGTTCATTCGGTGGTGTTCCAGGATGCGGTGCTGGAAGGGCTAGAGCGCGAACAGGCTGCACGGCGGCGGGTGGCGTTCGAGTTTGCCGGAGAGGGCTTCGAGTTCTTCCGCATCTGGATCGTCAACCTTCTGCTCACCATCGTCACGCTGGGCATCTATTCGGCCTGGGCCAAGGTGCGCACGCAGCGCTACTTCTACGGCAGCACCCGTCTGGACGGCGCCAGTTTCGACTATCTCGCCAGCCCGCTGAGCATCCTCAAGGGGCGCCTGGTCGCCTTCGCCATGCTGCTGGTGTACGTACTCGCCAGCGAGTTCGTGCCCCTGCTCGGGGCGGTGTTGATGCTGTTCTTCATCGCGATCATGCCGTGGGTCATCGTCCGCGGCCTTGCCTTTCGCAACCATTACTCGGCCTGGCGTGGGCTGCGCTTCGGCTTTGATGGGCGCGTCGGCGAGGCCTACGTGGTATTCCTGCTGTGGCCGCTGCTGAGCGTGCTGACGCTGGGCCTGCTGTTCCCGTATGCCTTTTTCCGCCAGCAGCGCTTCATCATCGACAACACGCGCTATGGCGTCACGCACTTCAGTTTCGCTGCCGGTGCCGGCAAGTTCTATACGCTCTTCCTGATCGTTCTTGGTGTGTTCCTGGCCGGAGCGATCGTCGCCGGGGTGCTGGGCACGGTCTTCCCGCCGCTCTCCATCCTGCTCATGGTGGCCATGTACCTGCTGGCGATGGCATTGTTCGCGGTCAGGCTCACCAATCTGCGCTTCAACAACACCACCATCGATCGCCACGCGACCGCCGCCGATTACCGCCTCGGCTCCTACGCTGCGCTCATGTTCACCAACACGCTGGCGATCGTGCTCACCCTGGGTTTGTTCTACCCGTGGGCGAAGGTACGCAGCGCCCGTTACGCGGCTGCACACATCGCCCTCGATGCCGATGGCGACCTCGATCGCTTTGTCGCCGACCAGGGCGCTGCCTTGAGTGCCGTGGGCGGTGAGATCGGCGATGTCTTCGACGTCGACCTGGGCTTCTGATGCAGGTCGCCGGGCATTTTCAGGGCGGTAGCAGCTCTCGCCGCGTGGCGGCGACCTTGCGGTGCGAGCGCGGGCAGGTGAGGGTGGTGGCGGAGGGGGGCGATCTGCTCGCGGCGGCGGAACGCGACGAGGTCGAGGTGTCGTCGCGGCTGGGCAACACGCCGCGCTTCATCCGCTTCAAAGGGGGAGAGGCCTTCGAGACGGCGGACAACGACGGTGTCGATCGGTTGTTGCCGGCAGCAGGTGCAGGATTGCTCCATCACCTCGAGTCGCGCCTGCGCTATGTGCTGCTAGGCGTGCTGGTGACGGTGGCCTTTGTGTGGGCGAGCGTGCAGTGGGGTGTGCCGATGGCTGCGCGTGCCATTGCTGCATCATTGCCGCAGAGCGTGCATGCGCACGCGGACAGCCTGGTGCTGGAGCTGATCGACCGCCAGATGATGGCGCCGAGCAGGCTCGACGCCACAGAGCAGCAGCGTCTGCAGGCCTTGTTTGCGCCCCTTGCGGCGGAGCTTGGCGAGGACCCGCCGATCCGCGTGCTGTTCCGCCTTGCCAGCGACGAGATCGGCGCCAATGCGCTCGCCTTGCCGGGCGGCACCATCGTGTTTACCGATCAGCTGGTCGGGCTCGCACGCAGCGACGAAGAGCTGATCGGCGTGCTCGCTCACGAAATTGGCCATGTCGCACATCGGCATGCGATGCGGCGCTCGATCCAGGCCTCGATGATGGGTGTTCTGGCTGCGGTTGTGGTGGGCGACGTGTCTGCGGTGTCGTCTGCCGTCACCGCACTGCCGCTGATCCTCACCGAACTTGGCTACTCGCGCAGCTTCGAGCGCGAGGCCGACGACCACGCGGTGGACATGATGCGCCGCCATGGTGTCGACCCGCGCCATCTGGCCAACATGCTGCAGCGCCTCGATCCGGCGCAGGGCGGCGTGGGTCGCTACCTGTCCACCCATCCGCCAACGCCAGAACGCGTGCGCGCCATCCACGAGCGCGCCGCGCAGTAGGCACGCGTCAGCGCGCGATCGGCTTGTAGCGGATACGCTTCGGCTTCGCGCCTTCTTCGCCCAGGCGCTTCTTCTTGTCCTCTTCGTATTCCTGGTAGTTGCCGGCGAAGAAGGTCCATTGCGAATCGCCTTCGGCCGCCAGGATGTGCGTGCAGATGCGGTCGAGGAACCAGCGGTCGTGCGAGATCACCAGCGCGCAGCCGGCGAACTCCAGCAGCGCGTCTTCGAGCGCGCGCAGGGTCTCGACGTCGAGGTCGTTGGACGGTTCGTCCAGCAGCAGCACGTTGCCGCCCTGGATCAGGGTCTTGGCCAGGTGCAGGCGCCCGCGCTCGCCACCCGAGAGATTGCCGACGATCTTCTGCTGGTCGCCGCCCTTGAAGTTGAAGCGGCCGATGTAGGCGCGGCTGGGCATCTCGAAGCGGCCCACGGTAAGCACGTCGGCGCCATCGGAAATGGCGTCGAACACCGTCTTGTCGTTGGCCAGCCCCTCGCGGGTCTGGTCGACGGCGGCGATCTTGACCGTGGTGCCGATCTCGACCGTGCCGGAATCAGGCGTGTCGCGGCCTTCGATCATCTTGAACAGCGTCGATTTGCCCGCGCCGTTGGGGCCGATGATGCCGACGATGGCGCCCGGCGGGATGCTGAAGCTGACGTTGTCCATCAGCAGCTTGTCGCCGAAGGCCTTGCTGACGTTGTGGAACTCGATGACCTTGTCGCCCAGGCGCTCGCCGGGCGGGATGAAGATTTCCTGGGTCTCGTTGCGGCGCTGGTACTCGACGCTCGCCATTTCCTCGTAGCGGGCCAGACGGGCCTTGGACTTGGCCTGGCGCGCTTTGGGGTTGGAGCGCGCCCATTCAAGCTCGGTCTTCATCGCCTTCTGGTGCGCAGCTTCCTGCTTGGCTTCCTGCGCCAGGCGGTCACCCTTCTGCTCGAGCCATGACGAGTAGTTGCCCTTCCACGGGATGCCGTGGCCGCGGTCGAGTTCGAGGATCCACTCGGCGGCGTTGTCGAGGAAGTAGCGGTCGTGGGTGACGGCCACCACGGTGCCGGGGAAGCGGGTGAGGAACTGCTCCAGCCAGTCGACCGATTCGGCGTCGAGGTGGTTGGTGGGCTCGTCGAGCAGCAACATGTCGGGCTTGGACAGCAGCAGCTTGCACAGCGCGACGCGGCGCTTCTCACCGCCGGACAGGTTGCCGATCACGGCGTCCCAGGGCGGCAGGCGCAGCGCGTCGGCGGCGATTTCCATCTGGGTCTCGACGTCGCTGCCGGCAGTCGACAGGATGTTCTCGTACCTGGCCTGTTCCTCGGCGAGCTTGTCGAAGTCGGCGTCGGGTTCGGCGTAGGCGGCGTAGACCTCCTCCAGCTTCTGGCGCGCTTCCATGATCTCGCCAAGCGCGGACTCGACCTCTTCCTTCACCGTCTTGGCGGGGTCGAGCTCGGGCTCCTGCGGCAGGTAGCCGATGCGCTGGCCGGCGAGCCACTGCACTTCGCCATCGTATTCCTTGTCCACGCCGGCCATGATGCGCAGCACGGTGGACTTGCCCGAGCCGTTGAGGCCGAGCAGGCCGATCTTGGCGCCGGGGAAGAAGGAAAGGGAGATGTCCTTGATGATCTGACGCTTGGGCGGAACGATCTTGCTCACGCGCAGCATCGACATGACGTATTGGGCCATGGGGGAGGGTCCTGCTGAGTCGGAAAGGGCTGCAGTCTACAGCATCCCCTCGATGTCCTTCACCAGTTCCTCCGGCGTGGTCGTTGGTGCGTAGCGTTCGATGCGCTCGCCGTCACGGCTGACCAGGAACTTGGTGAAGTTCCACTTGATGGCCTCGGTGCCGAGGATGCCCTTGGCGTGCTGCTTGAGGTGCTTGTAGAGCGGATGCGCGCCATCACCGTTGACCTCGATCTTGGCGTACATCGGGAAGCTCACGCCGTAGTTCTTCTCGCAGAAGGCGCCGATCTCTTCCGCGCTGCCCGGCTCCTGGGCGCCGAACTGGTTGCACGGAAAACCGAGCACGACCAGGCCGCGGTCCTTGTAGGTCTGGTAGAGCTTCTCGAGGCCGGCGTAGTGCGGGGTGAGGCCGCACTGGCTGGCGGTGTTGACGACCAGCAACACCTTGCCGGCATGTTCGCCAAGGGTGGTGGTGCCGCCGCTGAGGCGCTCGACTTCGATCTCGTACAGATTGGAATTCATCGTGTCTCTCCGTATGGGTCCTTGTCCGCTTGTCGGCAATCGGGGTGAATGCCCCGTTCCGCAGCGGCTTCGACGCGTGCAGGGTGACACAAGTTCGGTGCTGCGGGGTGGTGCTCAGCGATGGCCGGGGCGCGGTCGCAGGCGGGGCGCCAGCTCACCCGCAGGTACTGGCCTGCCAATGAGATAGCCCTGCAGCTGGTGGCAGCCCTGTGCGACGAGGAAGCTGCGTTGCGCCTCGGTCTCCACGCCTTCGGCAATCGCCTCCAGCCCCAGGCTGTGGGCCATGCCGATGATGGCCGAGGCAATCTTGCCCTCGTTGCCTTCTGCGCTGATGTCACTGACGAAGCTGCGGTCGATCTTGAGCGCATTGACCGGGAACTGGCGCAGGTAGTTGAGCGACGAGTAGCCGGTGCCGAAATCGTCGATCGACAGACGCACGCCCATGTCGCGCAGCCGGATCAGGGTGTGGATGTTACGGTCGATGTCGCGCATCAGCATGGTTTCGGTGAGCTCGAGCTCGATCACCTCGGGGGCAAGGCCGGCATCGTTGATCGCGTTCGATATCTGGGAGACGATGTTCTGCTGGGCAAGCTGCTGTGCGGACAGGTTCACTGCGACCGGCACGATGTCGAGGCCGGCATCGAGCCAGGCGCGTTGCTGGCGGCAGGCCTCGCCGAGCACCCACTCGCCGATCGTGCCAATGAGCCCGATCTCTTCGGCGAGCGGTATGAAGCGGCCGGGGGCGACCAAGCCCAGCTCCGGATGCTGCCAGCGCAGCAGCGCCTCCAGCCCGAGCAGCCGGCCGCTGATCGCGCACTCCTTGGGCTGGTAGTGCAGCAGCAGTTCGCCACGGTCTGCCGCCCCGCGCAGCTGGTTCTCGAGCAGCAGCTGGCCGAGTGAGGAGGTGTTCATCTCGGCCGAGAAGAACTCGAAGCCATTGCGTCCGGCTTCCTTGGCGCGATGCATCGCGGCGTCGGCGTTGCGCAGCAGGGCCGAGGGCGTGCCGCCGTCCTGGTCGTAGAGCGCGATGCCGATGCTTGCGGTCACCGTGATCCGGTGCTCGCCCAGCTGGCATGGAAGCGCCACTTCGTCGAGGATCTTGCGCGCGATGAGTGCGGCATCGTGAGCGCCGTCGACCTCCTGCAGCACGATCACGAATTCGTCGCCGCTCAGGCGTGCCAGCGTGTCGGTGTCGCGGATCGTGCTGCGGCAGCGTTCGGTGATCTGCAGCAGCAGGCCGTCACCACTCTCGTGCCCGAGGATGTCGTTGATCGTCTTGAAGCGGTCGAGGTCGAGCAGCAGCACCGCTACGCCGCGTTTGTGCCGTCGCGCCTGCAGCAGCACCTGTTGCAGGCGGTCCTGGAGGAGAGCGCGGTTGGGCAGGTTGGTGAGCGGATCATGATGGGCGAGATGCAGGATGCGCGCCTCGGCCTCCTTGCGTTCGGTGATGTCGGAGAAGATGCCGATGTAGTTCAGGACCTTGCCGTCCTCGCCATGTACTGCGCTGATCGACAACCACTCGGGATAGATGGAGCCGTTGCGCCGACGATTCCAGATCTCGCCTTGCCACTGGCCACGGCTGTTGATGGCCGACCACATGCGGCGGTAGAAGCCCGCATCCTGGCGACCGGAGTTGAGCAGCCCGGGGGAGTGCCCGATCACCTCGTCCAGGGTGTAGCCGGTGATCCGGCTGAACGCCGGGTTGGCCGCGATGATGGTCCCCGCGGCATCGGTGATCAGCATGCCCTCGCTCGAGCTGGTGAATACGGTCGCATAGCGCGTCAGCTCAGCCTCTGCACTGCGGAGCGCTGCGACGGTGGCATTGAGCTCGACGTTGGTGTCCGCTACTGCCAGCGTCGTCTTGCGCAGCCGGATGGCAGTCAACAGCAGGAAGACTCCGAGCCCCAGGGCAACCGCGAGCAGCAGCACGAGGTGGGCCTGGGTGCGCGCTGCGGCCGACTTGTAGCCAGCCGCATAGCTTTCCACGAGGACCTCGCCCTGGCGCGCGCTGGCCAGCGCAAGCAGGGCGGATGAGAGCTCGTCCAGGCGCTGGTGCCTGGCCTGGGCGGGCTCCGTGATCCGCGCCAGTTCCTCCTGGAGGGCCGCGACCAGCTGTTGCTTGTGCTGCTGCATTCGGGCGTAGCTGTCGAGCTGATCGAGAACGCGCAGCCTCTCCTCGTGGGTCAGGAACGATGGCGTGTCGTGGAGCGCATCGATCAGCGTCCGCATGCGTGCGCTGTGTGCTTCGACCGCCTGCCAGCTGCCGATGTCCAGGCGGCTTGCGATGGTTGCGGTGTTGAGCTCCGCATCCACCTGACGGATCTCGCGCAGGTCGCGTGCATAGCGCAGGTGCTCGCCGGTGGTGACCGCGCCGGCCTGGACGAAAAGGCTGCCCACGACGGCGAGCACGACCAGCCCAAGCACCAGCAGCCTGATGTGGGTCGAGGTCCTCAGCAGCCTGGAGACGGCGGCACGCGTCATGCGCCGTACGCTCCGGGTGACCTACCGGCCAGGCAGCGCAGAGAAAGGAACAGGGAGGCGGGTATGGGTGTTTTCACGGGCCGCGATGCTAGCGGCCCAGGTGTGATCAAATTTGATAAATATCAAGAAAAAGGGGATAGCACGAGCGCATGTGCGCCTGTCATCGCCCGCTCACTTGTCGACGAAAGCACGTTCGATCACGTAGTCGCCGGGTACGCCGATGCGCGGCGACATGGAGAAACCACGCGCGTCGAGCAGGTCGCAGCAGTCCTTGTTCATCGCCTGGCTGCCGCAGATCATGACGCGGTCTGTGGCCGGGTCGAGCGCGGGCAGGCCGATGTCGGCGAACAGCCTGCCGGATTCGATCACATGCGTGATGCGGCCGGTATTGCGGAAGGCTTCGCGGGTGACCGTGGGGTAGTAGATGAGCTGTTCGCTGACCTGCTCGCCGAAGAACTCGTTCTGCGGCAGCACGCGGGTGATGAAGTCGGTGTAGGCGAGCTCGGCAACGAAGCGCACGCCGTGCACCAGCACCACCTTGTCGAAGCGCGCATAGGTCTCCGGATCCTGGATCACGCTCAGGAAAGGCGCCAGGCCGGTGCCGGTGGCGAGCAGGTAGAGGTGCTTGCCGGGGTTGAGGTCGTGCAGCACCAGGGTGCCGGTGGGCTTCTTGCTCACGACGATGGGGTCGCCCTCGCGCAGGTGCTGCAGGCGTGATGTCAGCGGGCCGTCAGGCACCTTGATGCTGAAGAACTCGAGATGCTCCTCGTAGTTGGGGCTGGCGATGCTGTAGGCGCGGGTCAGCGGCTTGCCATCGACGTCGAGCCCGATCATCACGAACTGGCCGTTCTCGAAGCGCAGGCCGGGATTGCGCGTGGTACGAAAGCTGAAGAGGGAGTCGTTCCAGTGATGGACGCTGAGGACGCGTTCGGTGACGAGGTTGCTCATGACGGCTGCGGACCCTGTGGGGGTGATTCGGATGGCCCTGATTCTAGGCCCGCGTCGTTAGTGATCTGGTGGATAATAGTGATATCACTTACCTATTGAATCGATATGAGGTTCACGCTCCGTCAGATGCAGGTGTTCGTCGAGATCGCGCGCAGCGAGAACGTCTCGCGTGCGGCTGAAGCGCTCGCACTGTCGCAGTCGGCCGCCAGTGCGGCGTTGGCCGAGCTCGAGAGCCAGTTCGATCAGCAGCTCTTCGACCGCGCCGGCAAGCGTCTGCGCCTGAACGAGCAGGGCAGCCTGTTGCTTGCTCATGCCGTAGAGCTGCTGGACCGCGCCGAGGAGATCGACGCCTTGCTGCGCGGCGAGCGTGGTCTGGGTAACCTGCGGGTGGGGGCCACCCTCACCATCGGCAACTACCTGCTGCCGCTCATTGTGTCGAATTTCCTGCAGGCGCATCCCGAGAGCAGGGTGCGCCTGCAGGTGCATAACACCGCCACCATCGCTGCCATGCTGCTGCGGCACGAGATCGATCTGGGGCTGGTCGAAGGCCAGGTCGTCGATGCGGCGCTCGAGGTCGAGCCCTGGGTGGAGGACGAACTGGTGGTGTTTTGTGCGCCGGGGCATGCGCTGGCCAAAGGGGGGCAAGTCGGGCTGGATGCGATCGCCCACCAGCCCTGGATTCTGCGCGAACGTGGTTCGGGTACGCGTGAGACTTTCGACCAGGCCTTGCGCCACTGGCCGGGCGGCATCGTGCCGCGGCTTGAACTCGAGCATACCGAGGCCGTCAAGCGTGCGGTCGAGAGCGGACTGGGACTGGGCTGCCTGTCCAGGCTCGCCCTTCGCGATGCCTTTCGCCGTGGCAGCCTGGTGCCGGTCGACACCCCGCAACTCGACCTGCGGCGGTATTTCTACTTCGTGTGGCACCGTGGCAAGTACCACAGCCGCGTCATCCGACGCTTCCTCGAGGACTGCCGCGCCTTCACTGGCGGCGCACGGCGCAGTGACCAGATTCCGCTGCCGCCGGTGCCCTGAGTCCCGACTGGCGCCTCGTTGGCGATGACATCGCGACTTGCGTTGCGCCTACGGGATGCCGACGCGCGCTGGGCGGGCTGTAGGAGCGGCGCGAGCCGCGAGGGGTTGAAGGCGACGGGGCGCATCGAAGCCGCCCCTCAAAAGCTCGCGGTGGGCGCCGCTCCTACCGGGGGCGACGCGCGCTGTGAGGGGGCTGTAGGAGCGGCGCGAGCCGCGAGGGGTTGAAGGCGACGGGGCGCATAAAAGCTCGCGGCTGGCGCCGCTCCTACCGGGGGGGCGCGGTGGGGGGGCTGCAGGAGCAGCGCCAGCCGCGAGCCTTTACCTTCAGGCTGCGCCGCGGCGACGGAAGTCGCGCGGCCGGAAACCGAGCGCGAACAGCGTGGCGAAGTAGGCCGCAGCGCCCGCAACCACGACCACGCCAAGCCGCCCGGCACGCTCAAGGCCACCGATCTCGAGCCACAGCGTCGCCGGACCGCCCGCAAACCACAGCACCCCTCCCATCACCGCCAGGGCCGCCAGCAGCTTCAGTGCGAATATCCCCCAGCCGGCTTGCGGCGTGTAGATGGCGCGCTTGCGCAGGCCGCGGTAAAGCAAAGCCGCGTTGAGGCAGGATGCCAGCCCGATCGCCAGCGCCAGCCCGGCATGGCGCAATGGGAAGACGAAGGCCAGGTTCATCAGCTGGGTGGCGCATAGCGTGATGAGGGCGATCTTCACCGGGGTGCGGATGTCCTGGCGGGCGTAGAAGCCCGGCGCCAGCACCTTCACCAGGATCAGGCCGGTCAGGCCGATGCTGTAGGCGACCAGCGCGCTGCGTGTCTGCATCACGTCGGTCGCCGAGAAGGCTCCGTAGTTGAACAGGGTCGCCACCAGCGGCACCGCCAGCAGCGCCAGGCCCAGGGCCGCTGGC
The DNA here is from genome assembly GCF_029588855.1 of Thauera mechernichensis. NCBI lineage: Bacteria > Pseudomonadati > Pseudomonadota > Betaproteobacteria > Rhodocyclales > Zoogloeaceae > Thauera > Thauera mechernichensis. The sequence continues at coordinate 225,875 of NZ_JARQZE010000004.1, forward strand.
AGGGTCAGCAGCAGGGTCAGGCGCAGGCCCCAGTCGAGCAGCGAGGAGAACTCCTCGCCCTTGTCGTCGGCATGCAGCTTGGACAGGCTGGGCAGCAGGATCGTCCCCAGCGCCACGCCCAGCAGGCCGGCGGGAAACTCCATCAGGCGGTCGGCGTAGTACAGCCAGGACACGCTGCCGCTCTCCAGGAAAGAGGCGAAGATGGTGTTGATCAGCAGGGAGATCTGGCTCACCGACACGCCCAGGATGGCCGGCGCCATCAGTTTCATGACGCGGCGCACGCCAGGGTCGGACATGTCCAGGTCGAAGCGCGGCAGCATGCCGATCTTCATCAGCGGACGGATCTGCAGGATCAGCTGCAGCAGCCCGCCGATGAACACCGCCCACGCCAGCGCCAGCACCGGCGGGTCGAAGTAGGGCACGGCGAACAGTGCCATGCCGATGAAGGCGAGGTTGAGCAGGACCGGTGTGAATGCCGGGATGGCAAAGCGGCTCCAGGTGTTGAGGACGCCGCCCGCCAGCGCCACCAGGGACATGAAGAAGATGTAGGGGAAGGTGATGCGGGTGAGCTCGACTGTGAGCTCGAATTTGCCCGGGTCACCCGAGAAACCCGGTGCCGACACGTAGATGATGAGCGGTGCCGCCAGTGCGCCGAGTGCCGCCACGACCGCCACGATCAGCCCGAGCAGTGTTGCGACGCGGTTGACCAGGGTGTGGGTTGCCGCCTCGCCCTGGCGGTTTTTGTATTCGGCGAGGATCGGCACGAAGGCCTGGGAGAACGCCCCTTCGGCGAACATCCGCCGCAACAGGTTGGGCAGGCGGAAGGCGACGAAAAAGGCGTCGGTGGCCATGCCGGCGCCGAAGGCGCGGGCGATGACGAGGTCGCGCACGAAGCCGAGGATGCGGGACAGCAGGGTCATGCCGCTGACGGTGGCGAGGGCGCGCAGGAGGTTCATGAGGTGCGGGGCAGTGCAGGTTGCAGTTCGGGAGGCGGCGCAAGGCGCGCATCATAACCGGCTGTGCCGCCAATCCGTTGCCGTCATCGTGATTGCACGGCTGCCGATGCAGGCGAGGGGGCGAAGGCGGGTGCCCGGTTATGGCGGCGGACGAGCTTGCGCACGCCATTGATGTCTCGCCGCCTGAACAGCAGTCCTACATTAATGCGGTTGCCTATTGCATTTGTTCGCGTGGCTCAATATAATCGCGTACTTTTCTAGAACCACCAACACGGAATTCACATTTATGGCCAACTCGGCACAAGCTCGCAAGCGCGCCCGTCAGGCGACCAAGGCACGCGCCCATAACGGCAGCCTTCGTTCCCGCCTGCGTACCGCGATCAAGGCCGTGCGCAAGGCCATCGTGGGTGGCGACAAGGCGGCGGCTCAGTCGGTCTTTCGCACCTCGATGAGCACCATCGACAGCATCGCTGACAAGAACATCATTCACAAGAACAAGGCTGCTCGCCACAAGAGCCGTCTTTCGGCCGCCGTCAAGGCAATGGCTGTCTGATTCTTGAAGTATGCCGGCGCCCAGGCGCCGACACTGAAAAAGCGACCTGCGGGTCGCTTTTTTGTTAGCTGCCTGGGCTGAAGATGCGGGCGTCTATACAGAGCTGTGTCCCAACGTGGGCGGTGCTGATGTAGGGGCGGCGCAAGCCGCGACGGTTTGAATGCGATAGTGCCGGGATGAGCCGACGAAAAGCTCGCGGCTGGCGCCGCTCCTACTGCACTCCCATCGCATGGCGGCTCCCCGTAGGAGCGGCGCAAGCCGCGAGGTGTTGAAGGCGATGCCGCCCGAAGGCAAGAAGCTCGCGGCTGGCGCCGCTCCCGCAGTGAAAGTGAAGGCGTGCTCCGCGCTTGTTCCTGCGGTCCGCCCGTCTCTCTGGCGTGTGTTTACAGGGGCGTATCGCCCATCCACTCGATCTGCAGGTTGTTGTCGTTGGCGAAGTTAACCATGAACTTGTAGGCCAGCGGCTCGACGTCGTAGAGGCGAGCGTCGACAAGGACGGTCTTGTCACCCTTGAGTGTGCAACCGGGGCGCACATAAGGGGAGTAGGTCATGCGATGGTCGGCGCCAAAGGCCGACATCACGCCGCACAGGCGGTCTGCCCAGTCGCTCGGACGGAATTTCTTCCCCTCCCTCGTGACCCCGACAATGATGAAGTTTTCGATCTTCTGGTTCATGTGTGATGCCTTGGCGGCTTCGGGGGGCGTCGCTGTTGCGGTTCTTTGATGCCGGAATCAGGACGGGCGGCATTCTAGCAGAAAACCGCAGTTGCGCTTTTCGGCGTGTGCTGGCGCGCCATGGGGCTTATGTACAGCGTGCCGGGTTTTGGCTTAATATTCAGCGCTATTCCTGCACGGCGGCGTTGGCCGCCGTGTGCGTTTTCTGGCTTCGTCGAACTCGAGGTATCCCATGTCCCATGTCATGAACACCTACGCCCGCCTGCCGGTGGCCTTCTCCCACGGCGAGGGTGTTTGGCTCTACGACGAGACTGGCAAGCGCTATCTCGATGCCCTCTCCGGCATCGCCGTCAATACCCTCGGTCACAACCATCCGCGACTCGTCAAGGCCATTGCCGACCAGGCCGGGCGCGTGCTGCACACTTCCAACCTGTACGGCATCCCGCTGCAGGACGAACTCGCCGACCGCATTGCCGAGACGTCCGGCATGGACGAAGTCTTCTTCTGCAATTCGGGCTGCGAGGCCAATGAGGCTGCGATCAAGCTCGCGCGCATGTACGGGCACAACAAGGGTGTCGAGCTGCCTCACATCATCGTCATGGAGCAGGCCTTCCACGGCCGCACCATGGCCACGCTGTCGGCGACCGGCAACCGCAAGGCGCAGGCCGGTTTCGAGCCGCTGGTACAGGGCTTCATCCGTGTGCCCTACAAGGACATCGAGGCCATCCGCAAGGTTGGCGAGCACAACCATGCGGTTGTCGCCGTGATGCTCGAGATGATCCAGGGCGAGGGCGGCGTCAACGTGGCCGACGAGACCTTCCAGCGTGAGCTGCGCGCGCTGTGCGACGACAAGGGCTGGTTGCTCATCTGCGACGAGGTCCAGTGCGGCATGGGCCGTACGGGCAAGTGGTTCGGCTGGCAGCACGCCGGCACCATGCCCGACGTCATGACCCTGGCAAAGGGCCTGGCCTCCGGCGTGCCGATCGGCGCCTGCGTCACAGCGGGCAAGGCGAAGGGGCTGTTCGGGCCGGGCAACCATGGATCCACCTTCGGTGGCAATCCGCTCGCTTGCGCGGCGGGTCTGGCGACCTTCGGTGCCATTGTCGACGACAAGCTCATGGACAACGCCGTTGCCGTGGGCGATGCGATCCGCAAGGGTATGGCCGAGGCGCTCGAGGGCGTGGCTGGCATCGTCGATATCCGCGGCCGCGGCCTGATGATCGGCATCGAACTCGACCGCCCCTGCGGCGCGCTCATGGCGCGTGCCGCCGAGCAGGGGCTGCTGCTGTCGGTCACCTCCGAACGCGTGGTGCGCCTGCTGCCCGCGCTCACCTTCACCGCTGCCGACGCCCAGACGCTGGTGGCCATGCTGGCGCCGATGATTCGCGACTTCCTCGCGAACGGCTGAGGATTGCCTATGACTTCAATCAAGCACTATCTGCAGTTCAAGGACTTCACCCGCGAAGAGTATGACTACGTGTTCGCGCGTGCCAGGTGGATCAAGGACAAGTTCAAGCGCTACGAGCCCTACCATCCGCTGTTCGACCGTACGCTGGTGATGATCTTCGAGAAGGCCAGCACCCGCACCCGGCTGTCGTTCGAGGCTGGCATGCACCAGCTCGGCGGCTCGGCCATCTACCTGAATACGCGTGACTCGCAGCTCGGCCGCGGTGAGCCGGTGGAAGATGCCGGCCAGGTCATCTCGCGCATGAGCGATATCGTGATGATCCGCACATTCGAGCAGGACATCGTCGAGCGCTTTGCCGCCAACTCGCGGGTGCCGGTCATCAACGGCCTCACCAACGAATACCACCCCTGCCAGATCCTCGCCGACATCTTCACCTTCATCGAGCATCGTGGCTCCATCCAGGGCAAGACGGTGGCCTGGATCGGTGACAGCAACAACATGTGCAACACCTGGCTGCAGGCGGCCGAGGTGCTGGATTTCAACGTGCATGTGTCGACGCCGCCGGGCTACGAGGTCGAGCCCGAGCGCGCTGGTCTCTACGGTACCGATCACTTCGAGCAGTTCGCCGACCCGATGGACGCCTGCCGCGGTGCCGACCTGGTGACCACCGACGTGTGGACCTCGATGGGCTTCGAGGCCGAGAATGAGGAGCGCATGAAGGCCTTTGCCGATTGGTGCGTCGATGCAGACATGATGGCCGTCGCCCACAAGGACGCCGTCTTCATGCACTGCCTGCCCGCGCACCGCGGCGAGGAAGTAACGGCCGAGGTCATCGATGGCCCGCAGTCGGTGGTGTGGGACGAAGCCGAGAACCGGCTGCACGCGCAGAAGGCGCTGATGGAATACCTGATGCTTGGCCGCATCGAGAACTGAGCTACGAGACAATCACGGCATGCACGGGCGTGTGTGCCGGCAACACAGCAGGAAACAGGAAAACAGCATGAGCGACGTCAACAAAGTAGTGCTCGCCTACTCGGGCGGGCTGGACACTTCGGTCATCCTGAAGTGGCTGCAGGACACCTACCAGTGCGAAGTGGTCACCTTCACCGCCGACCTCGGCCAGGGCGAAGAGCTCGAGCCCGCGCGCACCAAGGCGCTCAAGTTCGGCATCAAGCCCGAGAACATCTTCATCGACGACCTGCGCGAAGAGTTCGTGCGCGACTTCGTCTTTCCGATGTTCCGCGCCAACACCGTCTACGAAGGCGAGTACCTGCTCGGCACCTCGATCGCACGCCCGCTGATCGCCAAGCGCCAGATCGAGATTGCACGCGCCACCGGCGCCGATGCCGTCTCCCACGGCGCCACCGGCAAGGGCAACGACCAGGTCCGCTTCGAGCTCGGCTACTATGCGCTGATGCCGGGCGTGAAGGTCATCGCGCCGTGGCGCGAATGGGATCTGCTGTCGCGCGAGAAGCTGCTGGCCTATGCCGAGAAGCACGGCATTCCCATCGAGATGAAGCACAAGCAGGGCGGCTCGCCCTACTCGATGGATGCCAACCTGCTGCATATCTCCTTCGAGGGTCGCCACCTCGAGAACCCGGCCGCCGAGGCCGAAGAGTCGATGTGGCGCTGGACGGTGTCGCCCGAGGCCGCACCGGACGCCGCCGAATACGTCGACCTGGAGTTCGAGAAGGGCGATCTCGTTGCCATCAACGGCACGCGCATGAAGGCGCACGAACTGCTCGCCAAGCTCAACGAGCTGGGCGGCAAGCACGGCATCGGCCGCCTCGACCTGGTGGAGAACCGCTACGTCGGCATGAAGAGCCGCGGCTGCTACGAGACCCCGGGCGGCACCATCCTGCTGCGTGCCCACCGCGCCATCGAATCGATCACGCTCGACCGCGAAGTCGCCCACCTCAAGGACGACCTCATGCCGCGCTACGCCAGCATGATCTACAACGGCTACTGGTGGAGCCCGGAGCGTCAGGCCATCCAGGCGCTGATCGACCACACCCAGCAGACCGTCAATGGCTGGGTGCGCCTCAAGCTCTACAAGGGCAACGTCATCGTCACCGGCCGCGACTCGAAGACCGATTCGCTGTTCGACCCGACGATCGCCACCTTCGAAGATGACGCCGGTGCCTACAACCAGAAGGACGCACACGGCTTCATCCGCCTCAACGCGCTGCGCATGCGTATCGCCGCCAACGCCAAGGCCAAGCGCAGCTGATCCCGAAGGGGGCGGCTTGATCCGCCCCCCTGTGCTGCGAAGCTCAATCCCCATACAACGCTGCGATGAATAACGATGATTTCATCCTTGGGCTCAGCTTTACCGAGTTCGAGGATCTCGCCCTCCAGATCGGCCTGACCGGGCTGATCCTGTTCATGATGTTCATCATCTGGAACCTGGGCAAGGAGTCCAAGGCCGGCCGCTACGGCATGCTGTGGATGTTCCTTGGCCTGGGCGTGGGCTTCGTCGGCTTCGTCGCCAAGGGCATCATCCAGAAGTTGCTCGGCATCGAATAAGGAGTCCGTATCTCATGGCCATCACCGCCACCTTCGACGGCGTAACCGTCACCACCCAGGCCAACGTCTATTTCGATGGCAAGTGCGTCAGTCACGGCATCCAGCTCGCCGACGGCACGAAGAAGTCGGTCGGTGTCATCCTGCCGGCGACGCTCACCTTCAACACGGGCGCGCCCGAGATCATGGAAGGGGTCGCTGGCAGCTGCCGCGTGCGCCTGAAAGGCGAGGCGGACTGGAAGACCTACGGCGCCGGCGAGTCCTTCAACGTGCCGGGCAATTCCAGCTTCGACATCGAAGTCGCTGGCGAGCCCTACCACTACATCTGCCATTTCGGCTGATCGCGGAGGAGGGGAGTCATGCCGTCTTTCGACATCATGTCCGAGGTCGACCAGCCCTCGCTGCGCAACGCCGTAGAGCAGGCCAACCGCAAGGTTGAGGGGCGCCACGACTTCAAGGGCACCAGCGCCAAGATCGAGCATGCCGACAAGCTGCTCACCATCCATGGTGACAGCGACTTCCAGCTCGACCAGATCAAGACCATCCTGCTGCCCGAGATGACCAAGAAGAACGTCGACGTCCGCTGCCTGGACTACGGCGACGTGCAGAAGGTCTCGGGCAACAAGGTCAAGCAGGAAGTAAAGGTGCGCGTGGGCGTCGACCAGGACCTCGCCAAGAAGATCGTCAAGCTGCTGAAAGACAGCAAGATGAAAGTCCAGGCCGCCATCCAGGGCGACGCCGTGCGCGTCTCCGGCGCCAAGCGCGACGTGCTGCAGGAGGCGATTGCGCTGGTCAAGAAACAGATCACCGACTTTCCGCTCCAGTACGGGAATTTCCGCGACTGAGGGGCGGCCCCCAGGAGGCAGAGGCCGCATGACTGATACATGGGCTTGAACGATCGTGAGATGATGTCGGCACTCTCGTCGCGATGTTCATGCCCGTCATGCAGGCCATTACCCTTATCCGCCGCGCCGCAGCCCTGCTGCTGCTAGTCCCTGGCCTCGCCCCCGCTGCGGATGTGGAGCTTGCCGGCGTGTTCGGCAAGCGTGCGGTGCTGATGGTCGACGGCGGCGCTCCGCAAACGCTCGGTATCGGGCAGCGTTCAAAAGAGGGTGTCGTGGTGCTGGAGGTCGATGGGCGCTCCGCGCTCATCGATGTGGGCGGTGAGCGGCGCCGGGTCGCCCTAGGCGAAGCGCCGCTGCGCATTCAGCCGCCGACGCCGCAGGCAGACCTCGGCTTGAGCGTCAGCCTGACTCCCGATCCGCAGGGGCATTACTGGGCGCAGGGCTCGATCAATGGCGCTGCAATGCGTTTCATGGTCGATACGGGCGCCACCTATGTCTCGATCGGTGCGGACGAGGCGCGTCGAGCCGGTATCGATTACCGCAAGGGGCGCGAAGTCATCATGAACACTGCCAACGGCCCCAGCACCGCCTGGCTGCTGACACTGGACCGGGTCAGCGTCGGTGGCATCGTGTTGTACGGTGTCCAGGGCACGGTACATGAACAGGGGCTGCCCGTGCCACTGCTCGGCATGAGTTTCCTGAGCCGCCTCGGCATGCGGAGCGAGGCCGGCCTGCTGGTGCTGACGCGTCGGTACTGAGCCGGCTGCAGGTTCAGTTCCAGCACTTCGCTACATCGCCTCCTGCGCCACGAAGACCGGTGTGGGTGAGGGTAAGGGTGCCGCATGCGTCGCCAGCCATGGAGCCAGTTGGCGCCGCAGACAGTGTGAAGCCGCGGCCATTGTTGGAGAAGGCGACCGTGATGTCGTACTTTGCCGCACCGCTTTCCGGGCTTTTCTTGCGGGGAAGCTGCCCCGATGTCGACACAAAGGCGCCCGGGTTATCGGGGTCGGTATCCGGGGTCGTCGTGTCCCTGTAGCTGTTTGCCACGGTGAAGTTGCGCTCCAGGAACTGCGCGTTCTCAACCAGTGCCGCGCGCGCGTCCGCACGGTTGGCGCGAATGACGTAGTCCCGGTAACCGGGATACGCAATCGACGCCAGAATGCCGAGAATGGCCACGGTGATCATCAACTCGACCAGTGTGAAACCAAGGGTGTGTTTCGCGTTCATTCGAATGTCCTGACTGTCATCTGGGGATGAGTTGGCGCCACGAGGTGCGCGGGTTGCCGCTCATGCCTTTCTCCTTGATCACGACGATGCCGCCGCTCGTGCCACTGCCGACCTTGTATTCGACCTCACCCGCCGAGATCACCGTCGGGCTCTTCATCAGGCCTTCGTCGGCGAGCTTCTTGGAGGTGACGCGATCACGTTCATCGCCCGCGGTCTTGTCGTCATCGTCGTTGAAGAGTCCGTCGCCGTTGTAGTCGAAGACGTTGTAGGGGAGGCGGGCGCCGCTGAGGGCGTCGAATTCGCTGATCCAGCTGTATCCGCCCTGCCTGCAGGCATCGGCGGACGGCACGATCGAGGTGACGATGATGCGACCGTGGCGCAGCAGCGGAACGCTGACCACGCGCTCGCCCACGCCGGCGGTCGTTCCCGGCGGCAGCAGGTCGATGTACCAGCCGCGCTTGCCATCGGCATAGTTCACCGTGTTCGTGCTGGCCACGCGCACCTCACTGGGATCCGTATCGGTGCGGACACCCTGGTAGATGAAGGTCTGCGCCTGCAGGTTGCTACGGCTGCTGATTGCCGAGCCCTTGTCGAGGAGTCCGTAAACAGTCTGCGTGGCCAGGTTGCCGATGTCGGTGTTGCCGAGGTATTTCCCGGTGCCGAAGTAGATCATGTAGCCGCTCTGCCCTGCGGGCGGCGGTCCAATCTCGAGCGGCGAGGTGATGGGTTGCGGGGTCGTGCCCGACAGAGCCTGGAACAGCTTCAGCCGGCGGCTGTTGTTGTCCCATGTGTTACGGGCGCCCGAGAGGTCGAACTTCCACACATTGCCCTTCAGGTCACCTGCATAGACGGTGTCGATGATCTTGTCGCCGTTGGTGTCGACGAGTGCCGGCTCCGACAGGCCGTTGTCGCCCGTCGTGTCGACCTCGATCTTGACCACGGAGAGATCGGTCTGCGTGCGGTCAAGCGGGACCAGGAACAAGGCGGCCTTGCCTGCGTTGCTGTTGTAGCCGTTGCCGAACACGGCGTACCAGTGGCCGTCGTTGAGACGGGCGACGAAGCCGCGGCCCATGACGTGACCGAGGTCGGTGTCGGTGAACTCCCAGATCACCTTGGACTCGTCAAAGGGGGACGAGGCGCTGACGTCGGTGATGTCGAGCGCGAACACGGCCTTGCCGCCTGCGCCCAGGGTGCCGAGCAGCACGGTCTTCCAGGTGCTGCCGAGATAGGCGTCGCCCGAGTTGGGGGAGCCGTCCACATAGTACTTGTGGCGGTACTCGGGGTTGGCGAGATCGGGCAGGTTGGCGAACACCGCGTTCGGGACATAGGTGAACAGCTCGGAGCCTCCGCCATCGGTCTGCAGGTTGGCGGCGTTGATGGCGTGCAGCATCCCATCGTTGGCGCCGACGTAGATGACCTTGGGACGGCTGCGCTTGGTGGTCGTGCGGAAGGTTGTGTACGCCGACATGGCGGTGGCGCCAAGCCCGCTGCCCGGCAAGTCGTAGCCATAGCTCTCCGAGCCGACGTAATGCGGGTCGGAGTTGATGATGTCGCCCAGCAGCGAGTTGCGTGCACGATAGGGGTTCGATGGTGCGCTGGTCGTGCGCTCCCTCGTCTTGTCGCCGCGCAGGTAGTTCAGCAAATGCTCTTCGTTGCGCAGCAGGGTCTTCTGCGCTGCGGTGAGGCCGTCGCTATCCCACGAAAAGTCGATGCCCGCCCCCGTGTTCCAGGCGCCGCCATTCCAGGTCTTGATGTTGCGTGCGTTGTGGTCGCTCGGAATCAGCTCTCCGGCTTCCCAGGCCGTCGCGCCGGGCGTGCCGTCCGCGTTGAGCGGAATCGCGCGGAAGGTGCCGGTCCATTCAGGGCTCCGGAAGATCGCCTGATAGACGTGGGTGTTGGTGTCCAGGCGAGTGGAGTTGGTGGCGATGGCTGATGCCGAAGACTCGGCACGCGCAGCCTCCTCGAAGATCTTGCCAAGCGAGGTCGAGAGCGCAGCGGGGTTGGTGACCTTGAAGAAGGCGTCGGGTATGCCGTCGCCGTCCTTGTCCCAGTCGCTCAGCGTGTCTTCGAGCGTCTTGCCTTCGTTGCGGCCGTACTTCGCGGCATACCAGAGCGGGCTCTCGAGCAGGCGTGCGCTTGATGTGCCCGGCAGGTAGGTGGCGTTGGCGGACCATGCCGATGGTGTGGTACGGAAAGTGCCACCAGGTTCCAGCAACGGAAACGTGGTGCCATCGGTCGTGCTGCCCGTCACCGTGTAGCCGAAGCGCAGCGCAAAGCCGGCGGATGAGCGCAGGATGCGCGACCTCAGCACCAGCGTGCCACCGCCGGTCGAGAACTCGATCTCCTGGATGCCGTCCATGTCGTAGTCGTTGCCCCAGGTGGAGTCCTCCCACGACACTTCGATGGTGCCAGAGGTCGGGCGCCCGGCGGCGTCGGTCGTCAGGGAAACGAAGCGCATGTCATTGAGCGAGCAGACGCGCCAGCCGGTTGAGTTGTGACCCGCAGAGCCGGAGGAGTTCGACATGCAGGCGGGCAGGAAGCTCACCGTGGTGGCGCCGACCGGGATCTCGAGCCGCGGCAGGCTCTCGGCGACGGCCACGGAGTAGGTGCTCAGGGGTTGCCGTGCAGCATAGCCCGGCCGCGGGTTCGAGGCCGTGCTGCCCCAACGCCGGTTGCGATCCGCTGCGTAGCCTGGGCGTATGTCGACATTCAGGTTCGCGTAGGCGAGGCCGGCGATGTGGTAACCGCCTTCCAGGGCAGGGACTTCCGGGCACACGCCCCTCGCACTCGAGAGGCCGCCAGTGAGGGTCTTGGGGGTGCACTGGCTGTCGTTCGTGGTGCCGTTGCTGCCGATCAGGTAGCTGCCCGAGATGTTTTCCTTGGTTCCCACATTGTCGGTGAGCGTCGCTGCATTGATACCCAAGTCGTTCGTAAGCTGGTCGGTATCGAAGGAGTTGAGTCCGGTCGACAGGATGACGGTGCTCGACATCGCGCACCACTGACCTTCGGGCAGCGGGTCGGACCAGCTGACCTTGGGTAGCGAGGGCAAGTGGGTCTGTTCGGCATCGGTCGAGTCGAACGCGCTCGTCGGTCCGCTGCGCCCGGCAAAGTAGCGCAGGCTCTCGAGGTACATCTCGGCAAGCGGGTTGCCCCAGTCCACGCACTGGCCGTCAGTAAAGCTCGCGATACCTGGCGAGCTGCAGCTATTCACGTGTACGCCGTTGCCGCCGTAGTCCCAGCCCGCGATGCGGATGCGGTTCAGCGTATTGATGATGCCCGCATTGGTGGCGGCCTGGTTGATGAACTGGCCGGTCGTGGGGTTGATCTCGTTGTTGGCGGCAGTCTCGTTACCGCTGAGCAGGCCGATGTTCTTGCGCAGCACGCCGCCGGATTTGTTCCGCGAATAGCTGCCGGTGAGCAGGCCGAACTGAACGCGGGACAGGGCGTCGGCCTGACCATACTTCTGCAGCAGGCCGGTAGGCTTGTAGTTCGGGCTGCTGCCGGAACCGTACGCAGTGCAGTTGTCCTCCAGCTTGCCGGGCGCGCATACGGCAACGCGGGCAATCAGCGATGCCAGCGTGGCTGCTGGGCGATCGCCGCTGCCGGTGGTGCATTGGGGGGCCTCGGTCATGGCCCAGCGGGGAAAGGCGCCGGCGGCAAGCAGAATGCGGGGCGCTGCCGTGATGCTGCGCGATACTCCTGTGTTACTCGGTGTGACGTTGCAGAAACTCAGCGAGGTGTGGGTACTGTAAGTCGACGGCACGAAGTTGCTCATCGTGCTGCCGCTGGGGGCGGAGAACACCTTGGCGAAAGCGTGGGTGTCGTCCGGGAGAAACGCGCGTTCGAGCACGGTGTCGCCCAGCGCAGCGCCATCGTTGTCCGTGGAGCGATAGCCGCCGTAGAGCGTCTTGCGCATCACGTCCATGCGCGTCATCGTCGCCCAGTTGAGCAGGTTGCCGCTCCACGCGTTGTTGCAATGGTGGCCGTTGGTGCCGGTGGCCGCTGCGCCGGGCTCGAAACGGTTGTTGTTGTAGCTGTAGCAGCGGCGCGGGTCGAAATAGCCGTAGTAGTCGATGCTGTCGTTGTAGGTGATGTCCAGCCTGCCGTCGCCGTTGATGTCGCTGTAGTCGTTGTAGGCCTTCTTCGACAGCTCATGGTCGCGAGACACCAGCAGCATGACGCGCGGGTCGGGCGGGTTGAGGAAGACGGGCTGCTGGGCGATGTCGATCTGCGCATGTGCGCTCACGGACAGGGTGAGTGCGGCGGCGAGCGTGAGGAGACGTGCTTTCATGATGGTTTCTCGCATGTTGCGCGCGACATCAGCGGCGATACGTGCTTTGCAGATAGATGACGGTGCTCGGGTTGCCGCCAACCCCGCGTGCGCTGACACGGAAGATCGCCGAATCGGGCAGCGGGGCGGGCCCTTTGAGGCTTTCGCTGCCGGTGGAGGCCATTGGGGGCAGTTCCTCGATGACGTAGCGCGGCGCTTCGGCGACGCCGGCAGGCACCGGACTGACCGCCAGTGCGTTGGCCGTCCAGTTGTGCTGGTGCGAGGCGTTGGCGTTGGTCCAGTAGCGGTCGTCCCGTCGGGCGGTGCCCGAGTCCAGGGTCAGGAAGGCGGCACTGCTGGCCATGAACTGCTCGAGCGAGGCGGCGGTGAGCTGCAGTTCGCCCGCACGCAGTGCAGCTTCGGCGGCCTGGAAAGCAAGGTCGTTGTCGCGCGCATTGCCCGCCATGCGTTCCTCGAGCGTCGTGGTGCGCATCGAGGCGACGGTGACCAGCGTCATGATGAGCATGAAGATCATGCCGATCATCAGCACCATGCCGCGCTGCTGTGCGGCTGTCGGGAGGAGTCTTGGCGAGCGTGTCATGGCAGGCGGTTGCGAATCGCGATGGTGGTGGTGAAGACCTGGCGCATGCGGCGGTCGGATACGGTGGTGCCGTTGAAGGTATGGCTTTGTGCTGCAGGGAGGATGTTGTTGTCGGCGCTCGCGACCAGCAGCCGCAGCCGGACGCTGATGACCGATTCCCAGTTGCTTACGGCGGCCGCTGCACGGTATTCGTCCGCGGCGTTGTTGTTGTTGGTGTCGACCCCGTACTCGATCTCCATGTTCTCGACATTGTCGACGAGTTCTTCCGCAACGCCGGCGCTGGCAATGGTGTTCGCGCGATAGAGTGATGGCCGGTTGGTGTCCGGGTTGGTGCCGACGAAATAGACGAAGCGGGCGAGCCGCATGACGAAGGCGTCTGGCCCGTAGGTGCCGATCCTGTTGCCGGTGTTCGAGCTGCTCGAGTGGGCGAGGGTGATCGTGCCGCTGCTGTTCGACACATTTGTGGCGCGGAAGACGTCCGTGTTGGAGCAGTTGGTGACCATGAGTACGTCGTCGGCCGCGAAGTTGTCCGGATTGCTGTTGATCTGGATGTTCGCGTTCGATGGCACCACATTGCCTACCAGATGGACGTCGCTTCCGGTTCCGCGCATGATCGTGACGGTGTCGCCGCCCACCAGGGTGATGCCTGCGATCGTGCCCGATGGTGCGTCCTGGCCGCGTATCGCGTTCGCGGCATTGAGCTGGGGCACCGGCGCATTGGCAATGGTGTTGATGGTGCCGGAGCCCAGGTTGCCGCAACCGATGTAGCCCGCCATGCGGATGTCGCGAGCCATCAGTTCGACGGCAAAGCGTGCGTTCTCCTGGATGCGTGACATGCTATCGGCGTTGCGAGCGGAGTGCTGAACGTTGATGAACAGGGCACCGACGGCGCCCAGGATGACGAGGCCGATCGTCATCGAAATCATCAGTTCGACGATCGTCATGCCGAGCTGCCGGCCGAAGGAGGGCTTGGGTGCTGATTTCATAGCTGGCTGTCCACCCGGAATTGCTGGGCTGTGCCGCCGCCCGCGCCGCGGCTGTCGTCCCACTGGATGACCACGCTGATGGTTCGGTTCGCCGGCGTGACCGCGACCGAGCCGGTGCCGCCGGGAAGGGCTTGGGCAAGCGCGCCGCGCCATTGGGCGAGGTCCTGCACCTGAATGGGGAACGTGACCGGGGGGGTGTCGGGTTCCTGGGTCATCACCGGTGTGGCAGCCGTAAGTGCGATGTTGTAGCTGCCCGCCAGAGCCAGGTTTCGGTTGGCGCGCGCACGGTCGATGATGTCGTAGGCGAGCCAGGTGGCCTGCGAGCGCTGGTAGGCGCTGTGGTTGTTGCGCATGCTCGACAGCATCAGGCCTGCCAGCCCGAGCAGCGCCACCGACAGGATGACGACCGTCACGAGCACTTCCAGCAGCGAGAAGCCCTTGTTGCCGGAGCGGTGTGTTGTGGATCTCATGTGCAGCTACCCGTTTTGTCTACGCGCGCGCGCCCGGAAAGCGTGATCGGTATCGAACGTCCAATTACGCTGGAACCGTCGTTGGGGCAGAGGGTGAAGGTGCGCGCCGTTTCTACAGTGCCGTTGGGCTGAAAGGTGATGTTGCCGCCCACCGTGAGCGTGCTTGTGCCCTGAAGGGCCTGCTGAACGCGGAGCAGGGTGTCGCCCGCCGATTCGTAGGTGCCGATCGTGCCGGTGAGGCCTTCGGCAAACACGATCCAGCCGCCTTGCCATGCACTATTGGTGCAAGCCGTGCCGCTGTTGCTGGGGCAGATGGAAACCCGCCTGCCCCGTGTGATCGCTTCGCTGCGTGCGAACTGCAGGGCAGCCAGGAGGTCATTTGCCTGGCTGGTCATGCGGTTCTGCGTGATCAGTTCCCTGAAGTTGGGCGCCGCAATTCCAGCGAAGATCGCCAGGATCGCCACCACGATCATGACTTCGATCAGCGTGAAGCCTGCCGCACGGCGGGCGCACTCGAAGCGGTGGCGGCTCGTGGCGACCTCGGGTACTCTCACCGCCGGGTGGCTGCCGCGCATGTGGGCTGGTGTTTTCATACCCTTACTCTAACCACATCCGCGTGCATGGACGAGTGTCGCCTGACGAGTGGCGCGTTAAAGGTCACGGCCGGTCCTGCTGCAGGCAGGGCGGTCTGTCGATGCGGGGGCGCCTCGCCTGTGGTTTGCAGTGCGCCCCGTTTCTTTGCCAGGGTGGAGTCTGAGTTTGGATTCAGCGAGATCGAAAGTGCTCGTGCCGGCCTTGCGCAGCGTGCTGGCTGCGGCGGGAGAGGCGCCGTTGGCAATGGACTTTCCCGGCCTGGCCGATAAGAGAATGCATCGCCCGGCGGCCGTGCTCGTGCCCGTCGTCCTGCGTGACGAGATGCCGTCGGTGCTCCTTACCCGGCGTACCGAGCACCTTCACCACCATCCCGGGCAGATCAGCTTTCCCGGCGGCAGGGTGGAGGCAGGTGATGCGTCGGCGGTCGATACTGCCTTGCGCGAGACCGAAGAGGAAATCGGCTTGCACCGTCGCCATGTGGAGTTGCTCGGTGCGCTGCCCGACTACCTCACTGGCACCGGGTTTCGGGTGACGCCGGTGGTGGGGCTGGTGCATCCGCCCTTCGAGCTCAAGCTCGACGCCTTCGAGGTGGCGGAGGCCTTCGAGGTGCCGTTGGCGCATTTCCTCGACCCGGCCAACCACGAAGAGCACAGCATCGTGCATGAGGGGCGGGTGAGGCGTTTTCATGCCATGCCGTATCACGGCTACTTCATATGGGGTGCGACGGCGGGCATCATCATGTCGATGTACCGCTTGTTGCACATGCAGGTGGGTGCGCAGGACAGCTGATGCCCGCCCTGATGTGCCTGGCCTTTGTGTTATCTTCGATGCGTCGGCATGGTTGCAGCGCCATCATGTGGCGAGCGCACCCTCTGAACGATCCGACCTCATAACAGCCTGCTGGCAGCCTCCGCATGACACTCATTGCGCTCCTTTTGGCCTTGTTGGCCGAGCAGCTTCGTCCCCTGGCTGCGCGCCCGCTGATTGTTCGGCTGCTGGATTCGGCGGCAGAGCGGGCGGTGGCGCGCTTCAATGACGGCAGTGCGGGCAACGGGCGGTTCGCCTGGCTGATGCTTGTGCTTGGCGGGACCTTGGGTACGGCGTTCGCCTACTGGCTGCTGTGGGAGCTGCATCCGCTGCTGGCCTTCGTTTTCAATGTTGCCGTGCTCTACCTGTGCATGGGCTTTGGGAACGACAGTCGCCTGTTCAGCGAGATTCACCTCGCCTTGCGCATGGGAGAGCTGGCGCGCGCGCGCGACCTGCTCGCCGAGTGGCGTGGCGGGCGTTACGACGCGGCGGGCGTGAACGAGGTCGCGCGCATGTCGATCGAAATGGCGCTGGTTGCCGCCCATCGGCGCGTGTTCGGCGTGGTGTTCTGGTTCGTGCTGCTGCCGGGGCCGAGCGGTGCGGTGATGTACCTCGCGGCGCGGGCACTGCATGCGCTTTGGGGCGCGCGTGCTGATGCGGACTTCGGCGATTTTGGCCGTTTTGCGCGCACAGCCTCCGAGGCGCTGGACTGGGTGCCGGTGCGGATCACTGCGACGGTGTTTTCCGTTATGGGTAATTTCGAGGATGCAATTTATTGCTGGCGGTCGCAGGCCGTGCTGTGGCCCGACAGGTCGTCGGCTATACTGATTGCAAGTGGCGGCGGTGCGCTGGGAGTCAGGCTCGGCATGCCGGTCCACGAGTCCGGCGTGATCGTCGATCGCCCCGAAATGGGGCTGGGTGGCGAGGCAGGCGTCGAGCACATGCAAAGCACGGTAGGCCTGCTTTGGCGGGCACTGTTCGTGTGTCTGTTCCTGCTCGTCTTGCTCGGTGCAGCCGGGTGGGTCGGCAGGTAGTGGGTTTGAGTTCAAAAACAGGGAGTGTCGGATATGGCAAATCGTGAAGTCGTTGTTCTGAGTGCTGTTCGTTCTGCGGTGGGTGGCTTCGGTGGCTCGCTCAAGGACATGGAGCCGTCCGAGCTGGGCGCCGTCGTGGCCAAGGAGGCCTTTGTGCGCGCTGGCGTCGACCCCAAGGCGGTGCAGTTCGCGGCTGTCGGCAACTGCATTCCTACCGACTCCCGCTATGCGTACGTTGCCCGTGTGGCGACGGTCAACGCCGGCATGTCGACCGACTCGGTGGCTTTCGCGGTCAACCGCCTGTGCGGTTCGGCGCAGCAGGCCATCGTCAATGCCGCCCAGGCCATCATGCTGGGTGACGCCGACTACGCCATCGGTGGCGGTGTCGAGGTGATGTCGCGCGGTGCCTACCTGCTGCCGGCGCTGCGCAGCGGCGCGCGCATGGGCGACACCAAGGCGATCGATGCCATGGTCGCCGTGCTGACCGACCCCTTTGGCGTTGGCCACATGGGTATCACCGCCGAGAACCTGTGCACCAAGTGGGGCATCTCGCGCGAGGAGCAGGACGCGTTTGCGCTCGAGTCGCAGGTGCGCGCTGCCGCGGCGATCGCCGATGGTCGCTTCAAGAGCCAGATCGTGCCGATCACCTTCGAGACCCGCAAGGGCACCGTGGTGTTCGATACCGACGAGCATCCGCGCATGACCACCATGGAAGCGCTGGGCAAGATGAAGCCGGCCTTCAAGAAGGACGGTTCGGTTACTGCAGGTAACGCTTCGGGCATCAACGACGCCGCTGCCTTCCTGGTGATGGCCGATGCTGCCAAGGCTGCCGCCGCGGGCCAGAAGCCGATCGCCCGCCTGGTGTCCTACGCCATCTCGGGCGTGCCCAACGAGATCATGGGCGAAGGCCCGATCCCGGCCACCAAGCTCGCACTGCAGCGCGCCGGCCTGACGCTGGACCAGATCGACGTGATCGAATCCAACGAAGCCTTCGCGGCACAGTCGATCGCAGTCAATCGTGGCCTCGAGCTCGACACCGCCAAGGTCAACCCCAATGGCGGCGCCATCTCGCTCGGCCATCCGGTGGGTGCGACCGGCTCGGTGATCATCACCAAGCTGCTGCATGAGCTGATCCGCGTGAACGGCCGTTACGGCGTCGCCACCATGTGCATCGGTGGCGGCCAGGGCATCACCACGGTGTGGGAACGCGTGTAAGCGCAGACCCCGCCTGATCAAGACCCGCGCGGCCGTGAGGCTGGCGCGGGTTTTTTTTCGTCCATGCGCTGCAGATCAAGACAAAAATCCAGACATTAAGCGCTCACTTTTTCGCTTGGCGCGGACGTGTGCCGTGGCGGTGCGGCAGGGCGAACCCGATATGCTGCCTGCCGCACCTTGCGTGGATCCTAAGTGCCGCTTCCGCTTTTTCACGTCGAAGCGGATCACGCCGGCGCTGGCCTACGACATGGTGCCGATGGACTATGCCCCGCTGCCCGGCGGCGAGTTGCCTGCGAAGGCGTGGCAACCGCCCTTGCCGCTCCCCGGCGAGCGCGCCATCTGGCTGGAGGCCTGCCGGCAGGCGCTGGTGTTCTGGAACGCGGCTGCGAGCGATCGCCGGATCTCCGAACCCTTGCGCAAGGTGTTCCGTGATAATGCCAACCGGCTTGACGATACAGCGGGCCACGTGTGAGTTCGTGCAGCCCTCGTCGGTCACTCCCCGCTCTTCTCCAGCTTGATCGACGCCGAGTTGATGCAGTAGCGCAGGCCGGTGGGCTGGGGGCCGTCTTCGAAGACGTGGCCGAGGTGGGCGCCGCAGTGCTGGCAGAGGACCTCGGTGCGCACCATGTAGTGGCTGCGGTCGATGGCAGTGGCGACATTGTCGGGCTCGGCCGCCGTCCAGAAGCTGGGCCAGCCGCAGCCGGCGTCGAACTTGTGCTCGGAACGGAAGAGCGGGGCGCCGCAGCACACGCAGTTATATGCGCCCTTGTCCCACACGTTCCAGTACTCGCCGGTGAAGGCGCGTTCGGTGCCCTTTTCACGGGTGACGTGATACTGCATGTCGGTCAGCCGGGCACGCCATTCGGCCTCGGTCCGGGTGGGGTCGTCGCTCATTCCGTTCTCCGCAATGTGTGGGGCTCAGTGCAGATGACGCGGTGCCTGCCCTGATTGTTCCTCGGGCATCTCCGCATGAACCGTCTCGCCGTCAGCGGACGGATAGTACGGCGCGCCGCAGTCATCGCAGTACTCCAGCGGGAACTGGTGGTCGAGCAGGACGATATCGCTGACGCCCGATTCGCGCAGCACGGCCTCGATCTGTGCCGGACAGTCGGTGGTTTCGTCCTCGGCGCCCAGTAGCGGCCAGACCACGCCGTGGACGACGCCTTCGCGCTCGCGCAGCGCGAAGCCGATGCGGTATTCCTCCAGATTGCGTTCCCAGAACGGGGCGACGACTGCGCGCAGGTTTGCGGCGGGGATCTCCAGCGTCGTGGCGAGGAAGGCGACGGATGCGCGCACCGAGTACGGGCGGCTGTCCTTGTCGGCCGCTCTGCTGGCTGCGAAGTAGGTTTCGGGCAGCACAGGGTCCATTGCGCAGCCCGGCAAGAGCGGGCCGAGACAGGCGCCGCCCTGGGTGCGCCACTGATCGCGCGCGGTGTCGCGGCTGCCGTCAGCCTCCTGCCAGCGGAACACCGGACCGCCACGTGGCACCGCGACGGCGGCGAGCAGGTAGCGCGTATCCGACAGGAACTGGGCAGTCTCCGGCATGCCTTCGGTGTCGATATGGAGGTCGCTGTTGTCGATGGCGGCACCGCCGATCACCTTGGCGAACTCTGCCGTGTTGCAGTAACCCTGAGGCAGTTGGTCTGGGCTGAAGAGGAAATCGGCTACCGAGAGGCGGGCGTCCTTCGACAGGACGTGGGCCTGCAGGTGCACGCGCAGGTTGGCGACCATGGCGGCCGGCAGGCTCGTTGCGGGGATGCGGAAGCGCGACCAGGCGAGGATGGGGGCTGCGAGCAGGACGACGTCGTGACTGTCGAAGGCGCCGCCTGCGCACTCGGCACGCGACTCGAGATGATCGGCGAGTTCATCGTAAGCGCGCGAGTCGGCGCTGTAGAGGTGGTCGAGCGCGGTGTTCAGACTGTCTTCGTCGTTGCTGGCGAGCAGTTCGTCAATGAGGTGCGCGAGTTGTGCTTCCCAGTAGCGGTCCTCGATGCGGCTGCCGGATTCGGCCAGCCCGCTGGCGAGCCAGACGAGTTGTTCTGCGGTGCGACCGAGGCCGCCACGGCGCTTGAGGCGCGTTCTTTTCATTGTTGGGGTTCCGTTGCTGTTCTGGCTATGGCTGCAGCGCATGCACGCCGCGCCGGAAAGCCCGCATTCTAGCCCATTGCGCCGCCCAGGCAGGCTATGGGTGAATGCTGTTGTCGTTGGTTCAGAAGTCGGGCCTGTCGACGCGCACGGTCTGCAGGATGGTGGCGGAGATCTCCTCGATGGATTTCGTCGTGGATTCGAGCCAGCGGATGTTCTCTCGGCGCATGAGCTTCTGTGCGGCGTCGATCTCGTAGCGGCAGTTTTCCAGTGAGGCGTAGCGGCTGTTGGGGCGGCGCTCCTGGCGGATCTGCGACAGTCGCTCGGGGGCGATGGTGAGGCCGAACAGCTTGGTTCGATACTTGTGCAGTTCGCCGGGGAGCTTGTTGCGTTCGAAGTCCTCGGGAATGAGGGGGTAGTTGGCCGCCTTGACGCCGAACTGCATGGCCAGGTAAAGGCTGGTGGGCGTCTTGCCCGAGCGTGATACCCCGACCAGGATCACGTCGGCCTCGGCGAGTTCGCCGTCGCTCGAAATGCCGTCGTCGTGGGCCATGGCGAAGTTGATGGCTTCGATGCGGTGCTTGTAGTTGGTGCTGTCGGCAATGCCATGGAAGCGCCCTACCGCATGGGTGGAGCGCTGCCCGAGTTCGGTCTCGAGCGGGCCGATGAAGCGTTCGAACAGGTCAAGGAAGAGGGCATCGGCTTTGTGCAGTGCATCAACCGTCGCTTGATTGACCAGCGTGCTGAATACGATCGGGCGCACCCCATCCTCAAGTGCAGCGTCTCGGATCTGCGCCGCGCATTCGATCGCCTTGTCGATGTCGTCGACGAAGGGCGCGCGCACCTGGCGGAATTTTGCCTCGGGAAACTGGGCCAGGAGGCTATGGCCAAGCGTTTCTGCGGTGATGCCGGTGCCGTCGGAGACGAAGAAGACGGTGCGGCGCGGGGTGTCGGTCATGATCGGAGCCTTGGGTACCAGGACGGTGGGGGCGAGCAGGGGGGCCTGGCATTGGGGCAAACCCTGTCGTGCGGCACAGCACAAAAAATCGTAAACTGCTGACTTCGATATTTTGCTTTTTCTCCAACATTTGCGGAAGCCACACATGACACGCTACGTGATTCCTTTCAACGAACTGCGCATGACCGACGTCGACAAGGTCGGCGGCAAGAACGCCTCGCTCGGCGAGATGATCAGCCAGTTGCCCGCCAGCGTACGTGTGCCGGGTGGTTTTGCGACCACGGCCGAGGCTTACCGCGAGTTCCTCGCCCATGACGGCCTGGCCGATCGCATCAATGCAGCGCTCGATGCGCTGGATGTGGACGACGTCGATGCCTTGGTGAAGACGGGTGCGCAGATTCGCCAGTGGATTGTAGACATCCCCTTCCCGGCCAAGCTCGAGGCCGAGATCAAGACCGCCTACGAGCAGCTTACCGCCGAGGGTGAGGGCAGCTTCGCCGTGCGTTCGTCGGCCACTGCGGAAGATCTGCCGGATGCCTCCTTTGCCGGCCAGCAGGAGACCTTCCTCAACATCCACGGCTACGAGAACATCCTGCACGCCATGAAGGAGGTGTTTGCGTCGCTCTACAACGACCGCGCCATCGCCTACCGCGTGCACAAGAACTTCGCCCACGCCGACGTCGCGCTGTCTGCCGGCGTGCAGCGCATGGTGCGTTCCGATTCCGGCGCTTCGGGCGTGATGTTCTCAATCGATACCGAGTCGGGCTTCGACCAGGTGGTCTTCATCACGGCGTCCTATGGCCTGGGCGAGACGGTGGTGCAGGGCGCGGTGAATCCGGACGAGTTCTATGTGCACAAGCCCACGCTGGCGCTGGGCAAGCCGGCAGTGATTCGCCGCAACCTGGGCTCCAAGCTGATCAAGATGGTGTTCGCCGACAAGGCGGTGGCCGGACGCTCTGTGCGCACGGTGGACGTGCCCGAAGCCGATCGCATGCGCTTCTCGCTCACCGACGAGGACGTGCTCGAGCTTGCCCGCTATGCGGTGATCATCGAGAAGCACTATGGCCGCCCGATGGACATCGAGTGGGGCAAGGACGGTGTCGATGGCAAGCTCTACATCCTGCAGGCCCGCCCGGAGACGGTGAAGAGCCAGGATTCCGGCCTGGTAATGGAGAAATACCGCCTCAAGCAGTACGGCAAGGCGCTTACCCACGGTCGCGCAATCGGTCAGAAGATCGGTGCCGGCGTGGTGCGCGTGGTTGGCGACGCCTCGGAGATGAACCGTGTCCAGGCCGGTGACATCCTCGTCACCGACATGACCGACCCCAACTGGGAGCCGGTGATGAAGCGCGCCAGCGCCATCGTCACCAACCGCGGCGGGCGTACCTGCCATGCTGCGATCATTGCCCGCGAACTGGGCATCCCTGCCATCGTGGGCTGCGGCAACGCCACCGAAGTGCTGCACGAGGGCGAATCGGTCACCGTGTCCTGCGCCGAGGGTGACACCGGCTACGTGTACCGCGGCAAGCTCGATTTCGAGATCATCACCACCGACATGGGCAACCTGCCCGAGATCCCGGTGAAGATCATGATGAACGTGGGTAACCCGGAACTCGCCTTCGAGTTCGCGCAGATCCCCAATGGCGGTGTCGGTCTCGCCCGTCTGGAGTTCGTCATCAACAACATGATCGGCATCCACCCCAAGGCGATCCTCGACATCGCCCAGGTGCCTGCCAACCTGCGCGACGAGATCAACCGTCGCTCGCGCGGCTACGCGACGCCCAAGCAGTTCTTCATCGAGAAGCTGGTCGAGGGTGTGGCGACCATCGCTGCGGCCTTCTATCCGAAGCCCGTGATCGTGCGCATGTCCGACTTCAAGTCGAACGAATACCGCAAGCTGCTCGGCGGCGAGATCTACGAGCCGGAAGAAGAGAACCCCATGCTCGGCTTCCGTGGCGCCTCGCGCTACATCGCGCACAGTTTCCGTGACTGCTTCGAGATGGAAGTTGCAGCCATGAAGAAGGTGCGCAACGAGCTCGGCCTGACCAACGTGCAGATCATGATCCCCTTCGTGCGCAACGTCGAAGAGGCCAAGGGCGTGGTCGATCTGCTCGCCGAGCATGGTCTCAAGCGTGGCGTGAACGACCTCAAGCTGATCATGATGTGCGAGATCCCGTCCAACGCGATCCTTGCCGAGCAGTTCCTCGAGCACTTCGATGGTTTCTCGATCGGCTCGAACGATCTGACCCAGCTCACCTTGGGCCTCGACCGCGATTCCGGACTGGTGGCGCACGCCTTCGACGAGCGTGACCCGGCCGTCAAGCAGTTGTTGTCGATGTCGATCCGCGCAGCGAACAAGCTGGGCAAGTACGTCGGTATCTGCGGCCAGGGGCCGTCGGACCACCCGGATCTGGCCGAGTGGCTGATGGACGAGGGGATCCAGACCATTTCGCTCAACCCGGACACGGTGGTGGACACCTGGCTCAAGCTCTCCGAGCATCTGGCGAAATAAGCCCGCGCGGGCAGTGCCAGTAAGGGGTGGCGGTCATCTGGACTGCCGCCCCTTTTTGCATTCGAGCCGCGCTGCGGCTTCTTGGGTTCCCCTGGCGGCGTTATCATGCGCTGATGCGTCTGCCGTCGAGTTCGTCATACCTATGCCCCGGCGCCCCCTTCCTTCAGCCCAGAGTGCGTCCGTAGATGCGGGGCCTGCGTTGACCTTGCCCGCCGCAGGCACGAGCGAGATGTCTTCGTATGCCGAACAGATTGGTCGCCGTGCCCGCCGGCAGGCGAGAATGCTGTCCGCCCTCGTCGCCGTGCAACGCGATTTTCTCGTCGATGGTGCTGCGCACGAGATCTTCGAGCGCATGCTTCACGAGTTGATCGGGCTTAGCGACAGCGAATACGGCTTCATCGGTGAGGTCCTGCACGACGAGTTGGGCGAGCCCTTCGTGCGCATGCATGGGCTTACCGATGTGGCTTGGGATGCCCACACCCGAACACTGTATGAACGTGCGCGCGCCGGTGGTTTCGAGTTTCGCGAGCTGAACAGCCTTTATGGCGCTGTCCTGCGCACGGCGGCGCCGGTGATCTCGAATGCTCCCGTCACGGATGCGCGCAGTTGCGGCCTTCCGCAAGGCCATCCGCCGCTCAGGGGCTTTCTTGGCCTGCCGCTCATCCAGGGCGCGCAGTTGGTCGGCATTGTTGGCCTGGCCAATGCCCCCGGGGGCTACGATCGGGTGCTCGTGGACGATCTTGCACCGATGCTGGCGACGTGCACCAGCATGATCGTGGCCTTGCGGCTCGAGCAGGAGCGCAATGCGGCCGAACAGGCCTTGCTCGAGAGCGAGACACACTTCCGCAACCTTGCCAACAGCGGTTCGGCCCTGATCTGGACGTCGGGTGCCGACGGGCGCTGCAGCTATTTCAACGAGCCCTGGTTGCGATTCACCGGCCGCAGTCTCGAGCAGGAGTTGGGCGAGGGCTGGGCCGAGGGTGTTCATCCCGACGACCGGGCGCAATGCCTGTCGGATTACGAACGTGCGTTCGCGGCGCAGGACCCGTTTCGGCTGGAGTATCGCTTGCGTCATGTAGATGGCGGCTATCGCTGGGTATCGGACGAAGGCAGTCCGCGCTACGACAGCAGTGGGCGCTTTCTCGGCTATATCGGCTATTGCCTGGATGTCACCGACCGCAAGCGTGCGGGTCTGGCCCTGGATGCGCTGGCCGCACGCTACACCATGCTCTCGGGAGATGCGTTCTACGAGGCCGTATGTCGCCATGTCGGCGAGGCCCTGCATCTTGATCTGGTGTTCGTTGGGCAATGCCTGGAAGAGGGCGGCCGTATCAATGTGCGTGCCGGCTGGAAGGACGGCGCGGCAGTTCAGCAGTTCAGCTACGTGCTGGCTGGAACACCGTCGGAGCTGGCGCTTCAGGGCAGGAGCGTGGTCATCGGCAGTGGCGTCGCGGCGCGCTTTCCCGATGATCCCGGCTTGCGGGACGGTGCTTATGAGGCCTATTGCGGTGTGCCGCTCGCCGACAAGGAGGGGCAGGCACTGGGTTTGATGGTCGGAATGTCGAGACGGCCGCTGGATGACCAGCAGGGTGTGCGCGAACTGCTTGAGATCTTCGACGGTCCGGTCAGTGCGGAGCTGATCCGCGAGCGTGGCGAGGCTGCACTGACGCGTCGTATCGCCTTCGGCCGGATGGTGGCGCGTATCTCATCGGAATTGATGCCCGCGCGGGCGGACGAGGTCGATGGCCTTGTTCTGCGTGCCCTGGCGCAGATCGGACGCTATGCGGATGCCGACCGCGCATTCGTGTTCGATATCACCGAGGACGGTCGCAGCGTCAGCAACACGCACGAATGGTGTGCGCCGGGCGTCTCGCCACAAGCGCACAACCTGCAGGGCGTGGGATTCGAGGGCTCGCTGTTCTGCCAGATCATCAAGCGTCTCGAGATCGTGGATTTCCCCGATGTTTCCCTGTTGCCGGAGTGTGCGCGTCAGGATCGTGAGCTGCTCCAGTCGCAGGGCATCCAGTCAACGCTGGCGGCGCCAATGGTGGTTAACGGCCGGCTGCTGGGTTTCGTAGGCCTCGATTCGGTACGCTGCCGCCGGCAATGGTCGGGCGAGGAAAAGACCTTGATGAGCCTGGTCGGCAATGCTCTGGCCGGCGTAATCGAGCGCAAGCGGGTTGACGAGAGCCTGCGCGAGAGCGAGGCGCGTTACCGTTCGGTGGTCGAGAGCGTGCGCGAGGTCATCTTCCAGGTGGATGCAGATGGGCGCTGCGCGTTCCTGAACAGGGCCTGGCATGAGCTGACCGGTTTCGCGGTCGAGGCGAGCATCGGCAGGCCGTTCGTCGATTATGTGCACCCGGATGACCGCCATCTCCATCAGGAGGTGTTCGAGTTGCTCATGCGGCGCGAGGAAGCCTCGTGCACGCAGGCACTGCGTTACCTGCGGGTCGGCGGAGGGTTTCGTTGGGTCGAGCTCCATGCCCGCCCGGTACTCGGTCCCGGGCGGGAGGCGCAGGGGATCTCCGGGACGCTCAACGACATCACCATCCAGAAAGAACACGAGGCGCAACTGAAGTACGTCGCCCACTATGATGCGCTGACCGGCCTGCCCAATCGCGTGCTGCTCCATGACCGGCTGAGTCGCAGCATGGCGCAGGCGCGGCGACGGGGCCAGTTGCTGGCGGTGGCCTACATCGACCTGGACGGCTTCAAGGAGGTCAACGACGGCCATGGGCACCACGTCGGCGACCAGTTGTTGACGACGGTGGCCGCGCGCATGAAGGGCACCTTGCGCGACGCTGACAGCGTGTCGCGGCTCGGTGGCGACGAGTTCGTCGCGGTGCTGGTGGATCTGCCGGACTTGCCTGCCTGCAAGCACCTCGTCCAGCGCCTGCTTCAGGCGGTCGCTCAGGTGGTGCAGGTGGGTGGCGCGGAGCTCCAGGTTTCGGCCAGCATCGGGCTGACGCTATACCCGCAGGAGGAGGCGCTGGAGCCCGACCAACTGCTGCGCCAGGCCGATCTGGCCATGTACCAGGCCAAGCTTGCGGGCAAGAATCGCTATCATTTCTTCGACACCGATCAGGACCGCGATGTGCGCGGGCGGCACGAGGGCGTGGCGCGGATCCACGAAGCGCTTGCCAATGACGAGTTCGTCCTGTTCTACCAGCCCAAGGTCAATATGCGCAGCGGGGCGCTCACTGGCGTCGAGGCGCTCATCCGCTGGCAGCATCCCGAGCTGGGCCTGATCGAGCCGGCGGCCTTCCTGCCTATGGTCGAGGACCAGCCGGTGGCCGTGGCACTGGGTGATTGGGTGATCTCGGCAGCGCTCGAGCAGCTCGAGCGCTGGAAGAGCTTGGGGCTGACCGTGCCAGTGAGCGTCAATATCTCGGCGCGCCACCTTCAGGCCCCGGATTTCATGATGCGCCTTCAGGAGGCCTTGACCGGTCATCCGGGCTTGGCACCGGGCAGTCTCGAACTCGAGGTGCTCGAGAGCAGCGCGCTCGAGAGCATGACGCGGGTGACGCAGATCGTGGAGGCTTGTGCGCGCATCGGCGTCAGTTTCGCGCTTGATGACTTCGGGACCGGCTATTCGGGGCTGGCCTACCTCAAGCGCCTGCCCGCCGCACGTCTCAAGATCGACCAGCTGTTCGTGCGCGAGATGCTCGACGACCCTGAGGATCTTGCAATTCTCGAAGCGGTTATGGGGCTTGCACACGCCTTCCGCCGGGAGGTGGTGGCCGAGGGCGTGGAGTCGGAGGCCCATGGCAGGGTGCTGCTCCAGCTCGGGTGCGAGGTCGGGCAGGGCTATGTCATTGCACGGCCGATGGAGGGTGAGTCCCTGCCGCAGTGGGTTGCCACATGGGCGCCGCCGGCGAGCTGGCAACGACAGTCAGCGCTGTCACGCGAGGAGCTTGCCTTGGTGTATGCGCAGGTCGAGCACCGCGCCTTGGTACGCGCGCTTGCCGCCAAGATTGCCGATGGCACGCAGATCGACAACCGGCTTGTGGTTCATGGCTGCAGTCTCGGGCGCTGGATCGAGCTCGCGCTTGCCGAGCAGCGTCATGAAGAGGTCGTGCTGCGCGAGCTGGCGCAGGCGCACGACTTGTTCCATGAGACCATCGAGACGCTTGCGGCACACTACCGGGCGGCCGATGCAGCGGCCGTCATCGAGGGGCTTGGCGCGGTGCGCAGGCGCCTGGACGTGATGCTCGGACAGATAAACAGGCTGCTCGCCTAGGATCGATGCGCGACTGCGATGCACACTGGCGCCTACAGAGGCTCGCGGCTGGCGCCGCTCCTACAGCAAGCCCAAGGCGCTTCGTTGCCCCGTGGGAGCTGCGCCAGCCGCGAGGTTTCCCTGGCCACCGCCTGCCTCAACGTCCAGGCGGCGGCCCTTGCGATTACCCCGAGCAGGGTGTGAGGCGATCTCAGGCGACAGCGACCGGGATCTTGCCGATCCGGGCCTGCCATTCCTTCGGGCCGGTGTTATGCACGCTGGTGCCATTGGCGTCGACCGCGACCGTCACCGGCATGTCCTGCACGGTGAATTCGTAGATCGCTTCCATGCCGAGGTCTTCGAAACCGACGACCTTCGCTTCCTTGATCGCCTTGGATACCAGATAGGCCGCGCCGCCGACCGCCATCAGATAGGCCGACCTGTTGTCCTTGATGGCCTCGATGGCGACCGGGCCGCGCTCGGACTTGCCGATCATCGAGATGAGCCCGGTCTTCTCGAGCATCATGCGGGTGAACTTGTCCATGCGGGTGGCCGTGGTGGGGCCGGCGGGGCCGACGACTTCGTCGCGCACCGGGTCGACCGGGCCAACGTAGTAGATGACGCGGTTGGTGAAGTCGACCGGCAGCTTTTCGCCCTTTTCCAGCATGTCGGCGATGCGCTTGTGCGCAGCATCGCGGCCGGTGAGCATCTTGCC
This sequence comes from Thauera mechernichensis, assembly GCF_029588855.1. Classification (NCBI taxonomy): domain Bacteria; kingdom Pseudomonadati; phylum Pseudomonadota; class Betaproteobacteria; order Rhodocyclales; family Zoogloeaceae; genus Thauera; species Thauera mechernichensis. The sequence continues at coordinate 254,527 of NZ_JARQZE010000004.1, forward strand.
GTTGAGCAGCAGGATCTGGCCCGGCTTCCACGAGGCGACCTCTTCCTTGGTAAGGGTGTCGAGGTTCACGCGGGTGGCGACGTTGGTGTCGGCCTTCCAGGTGACCTGCGGCCAGTCTTCCAGCCTGGGCGTCGGCAGGTGGGCCGGGCCGGAGCCGTCGAGATGGAAGTGCACGTGGCGGGTAGCGGCACAGTTGGGAATCATGGCGACCGGCAGCGACGCGGCGTGGGTCGGGTAGTCCATGATCTTGACGTCGAGCACGGTGGTCAGGCCGCCCAGGCCCTGGGCGCCGATGCCGAGCGCGTTGACCTTGTCCATCAACTCGAGGCGCAGTTCCTCCACCCGGCTCAGCTTGGCGCCCGAGGCGGCCTTCTCGCGCAGTTCGTGGATGTTCACCGGCTCCATGAGCGATTCCTTGGCCAGCAGCATGGCCTTCTCGGGCGTGCCACCGATGCCGATGCCAAGGATGCCCGGCGGACACCAGCCGGCGCCCATGGTCGGTACGGTCTTGATGACCCAGTCCACGATCGAGTCCGACGGGTTGAGCATCACCATCTTCGACTTGTTCTCGGAGCCGCCGCCCTTGGCCGCACAGATGACCTCGACATCGTCGCCGGGGACGATCTCATAGTGCACCACCGCCGGGGTGTTGTCCTTGCTGTTCTGGCGCTTGCCGGCCGGGTCGAGCAGCACCGATGCGCGCAGCATGTTGTCGGGGCTGTTGTAGGCGCGGCGCACGCCCTCGTTGATCATCTCCTGGACGCTCATCCTTGCGTCCCACTGCACATTCATGCCGACCTTGAGAAAGACCACGGCAATGCCGGTATCCTGACAGATCGGGCGATGGCCTTCGGCAGCCATGCGAGAATTGGTGAGGATCTGTGCGATGGCGTCCTTCGCGGCCGGGCTTTCCTCGCGCTCGTAGGCTTCGCCGAGGGCCTGGATGTAGTCGAGCGGGTGGTAGTAGCTGATGTACTGGAACGCATCCGCAATCGACTGAATGAGGTCTTCTTCGCGAATAATCGTCATGACGCTTGGTCTCCGGATGGCATGGGGGCAGAATGGCGCAGTTGGATCGCAGTATTCGATCAACCGCGGGATTCTAGCACCGAGCGCGCGCAGCGTCGGTTCGGAGCCTTGTTGGCCCTGTGTAAGTCCTGTGTAAGATACAAGCTCTTAAATGCCTGCGATCCGGCAGCAGCCGAGTCAGCGGCTACAGCAACCGATTTCAAGACTGGAACCAACCAGTCGAGGACCCGCAACGGGTCAGCTTCAACCATTTGAACAGTTGAGGAGAGGTGAGCATGTCCAATGAGCAGCAAGTCCGTATCTACAACCCCTCGGAAGAGATGGTCCGTAACGCAGCGGTGTCCGGCATGGACGGGTATCGCGCGCTGTGCAAGGAGGCCGAGGACGATTACGAAGGCTACTGGGGCCGTCGTGCGAAGGAGCTGCTCGACTGGAAGGAGCCCTTCACCCAGGTCCTCGACCAATCGAACGCGCCGTTCTTCAAGTGGTTTGCCGACGGCAAGCTGAACGTTTCGTACAACTGCCTTGATCGCAACGTCAATAATGGCCTGGGCGACAAGGTCGCGCTGATCTTCGAAGCCGACAGCGGCGAAGTCACCAAGGTGACCTACAAGGACCTGCTCGCGCGCGTCAGCAAGTTCGCCAACGCCCTGCGTGGCATGGGCGTCAAGAAGGGCGATCGCGTCATCATCTATCTGCCGATGTCGATCGAAGGCGTGGTGGCCATGCAGGCCTGCGCGCGCATCGGTGCGACGCACTCCATCGTTTTCGGCGGCTTCTCCGCACAAGCCCTGCGTGACCGCATCGAGGATGCGGCAGCGGTGGCCGTGATCACGTCCGACGGCCAGTTCCGCGGTGGCAAGGCGCTGCCGCTCAAGCCGATCGCCGACGAGGCGCTGTCCCTCGGCGGGTGTGATTCGGTCAAGAATGTCATCGTCGTCAAGCGCACCGGCGCCGACGTCAATATGGTCGCCGGGCGTGACACCTGGTACCACGAGGCGGTGGCCAGCCAGTCCGAGACCTGCGAGCCCGAGTGGGTCGAGGCCGAACACCCGCTGTTCATCCTCTACACCTCCGGCTCCACCGGCAAGCCCAAGGGTGTTCAGCACTCGTCGGGCGGCTACCTGCTGCAGGCAGTGCTGTCGATGAAGTACACCTTCGACATCAAGCCCGAAGACGTCTATTGGTGCACCGCCGACATTGGCTGGGTCACCGGCCACACCTACATCACCTACGGCCCGCTCGCCTGCGGCGCGACCGAGATCGTGTTCGAAGGCGTGCCCACCTACCCGGATGCCGGTCGTTTCTGGAAGATGATCCAGGACCACAAGGTCAGCATCTTCTACACCGCGCCGACCGCGATTCGCTCGCTGATCAAGGCGGCCGACAACAACCCCGCCGTGCATCCGAAGCAGTACAACCTGTCCTCGCTGCGCATCCTGGGTTCGGTGGGCGAGCCGATCAACCCGGCGGCCTGGGAGTGGTACTACGAGAACGTCGGCGGCGGCCGTTGCCCGATCGTCGATACCTTCTGGCAGACCGAGACCGGCGCGCACATGATCACGCCGATGCCAGGCGCAACGCCGATGGTTCCGGGTTCCTGCACGCTGCCCTTCCCGGGCATCATGGCGGCAGTGGTGGACGAAACCGGTACCGAGGTGCCCTGGGGTCAGGGTGGCATCCTCGTGGTCACCAAGCCGTGGCCGTCGATGATCCGCAACGTCTGGGGCGACCCGGACCGCTTCAAGAAGACCTACTACCCGGAGGACTTCAAGGGCAAGCTCTACCTCGCGGGCGACGGTGCCATCCGTGACGCCGAGACGGGCTACTTCACCATCACCGGTCGTATCGACGACGTGCTGAACGTCTCCGGTCACCGCATGGGCACGATGGAGATCGAGTCCGCCCTGGTGGCCCACGAGAAGGTGGCGGAAGCTGCCGTGGTCGGTCGTCCGGACGATGTGACCGGCGAAGCCATCGTGGCCTTCGTGGTGCTCAAGGGCGCACGCCCGACCGGCGACGAAGCGGCCAAGGTGATCAAGGAGCTGCAGGCCTGGGTCGGCCACGAGATCGGCCCGATCGCCAAGCCCAAGGACATCCGCTTCGGCGAGAACCTGCCCAAGACGCGCTCGGGCAAGATCATGCGCCGCCTGCTGCGCCAGTTGGCCAAGGGCGAGGATGTCACGCAGGACACCTCGACGCTGGAGAACCCGGCCATCCTGGAACAGCTCAAGGGCTGATCCGACACGGCCGGGCCTGCGGGTCCGGCCGCCAATGAACGACAGGGGGAGGCCCGGGCACGTATCCGGGCACATGGGGGGAGACCGGGCACGCGCAATGCGTGCTTCCTGATCGTGCGAAGCGCCGACCCCGCCTGCAAGAGCGGGGCGGCGCGTTCGCCATTGTGGCAGGGCCGACATCATGGGAGGTCATGATGCGCAAGGGACTGGCCGGGCAGCGCCTGGTGGCCGTGTTCATCGCCGGCATGCTGTTGCTCAATTATCCGATCCTGTCCTTGTTCGACCGGCCGTTGAGCCTGTTCGGACTGCCGTTGCTGCACGTCTACCTGTTCGGCACATGGCTTGCGCTGATCGTCGCGGTGGCCTGGATCGTCGAGCGGGGCGCGCGCTGATGGGGAGGGCGCGATGCTGCCGGGCTGGCTGATCGTCGGCGTCTCGTTCGCCTATCTGCTGTTGTTGTTCGCGGTTGCCTATTTTGGCGACCGCCGCGCCGACCAAGGGCGCTCGATCATTTCCAACCCCTGGGTCTACAGCCTGTCACTGGCGGTCTATTGCACCGCATGGACCTACTTCGGCAGCGTCGGCCGCGCCGCGTCGGGGGGCATTTCCTTCCTGCCCACCTATCTCGGTCCCACGCTGGGGCTGGCACTGGCCTGGCTGGTGCTGCTGAAGATGATCCGCATCGCGCGCAGCTACCGCATCACCTCGATCGCGGACTTCATCGCCTCGCGCTACGGCAAGAGCCATCTGCTCGGTGGCCTGGTCACTGTCATCGCGGTGGTCGGTATCGTTCCCTACATCGCACTCCAGCTCAAGGCAATATCGACGGGTTACGCGCTGCTGGTCGGCGGCTATGACCCGGAGTCCAAGGCCGTCGCTGCCACCGCCGCGGGCTGGTGGCGGGACAGCACGCTCTACATCGCCCTTACGCTTGCTGCGTTCACCGTGCTGTTCGGCACCCGCCACCTCGATACCACCGAGCGCCACGAAGGCATGGTGGCGGCGATTGCGTTCGAGTCGATGGTCAAGCTGCTCGCTTTCCTCGCCGTCGGCATCTACGTCACCTACTGGCTCTACGACGGTTTTGGAGACCTTTACGCGCGGGCGATGGCGGCGCCCGACCTTGCAGGTGTGCTTGCCTTCGACAGCGCCGGACGGCTGGGCTACGGGGGCTGGTTCGCCCACGTGTTGCTGGCGATGCTGTCGATCATCTTCCTGCCGCGCCAGTTCCAGATCGCGGTGGTCGAGAACGTCAACGAGCAGCACCTGCGCCGTGCCACCTGGGCGTTCCCGGCCTACCTGCTGGCGATCAACATCTTCGTCATCCCGATTGCGCTCGGTGGTCTGCTGCATTTCGGCCAGGGTACGGTCGACCCGGATACCTTCGTGCTCTCGCTGCCGCTGGCGCACGACAACGCTGCGCTTGCACTGTTCGTATTCATCGGCGGCCTGTCGGCGGCCACAGGCATGGTCATCGTGGAGGCCATCGCGCTATCGACCATGGTCTGCAACGACCTGGTGATGCCGATGCTGCTGCGCAGTCGCAGGCTCAACCTCGCGGGCGAACGCGATCTCACCGGGCTGCTGCTCGGCATACGCCGTGGGGCGATCGTCGTCGTGCTCTTGCTGGGCTATGTGTACTTCCGCCTGGCCGGCGAGGCCTATGCGCTGGTGAGTATCGGCCTGATCAGCTTCGCCGCGGTCGCCCAGTTCGCGCCAGCAATGCTGGGCGGCATGTACTGGCGTGGCGGAACCCGGGAGGGGGCTCTGGCCGGTCTGTTGGCGGGCTTCCTGGTGTGGGGCTACACGCTGATGCTGCCCTCGTTCGCCAAGTCGGGCTGGTTGGACCCTGGCTTCATGGAGCAGGGCCTGTTCGGGCTCTCCCTGCTCAGGCCCGAGCAACTCTTTGGCCTGAGCGGCTGGGACAACATCAGCCATGCCTTGTTCTGGAGCCTGCTCGCCAACATCGGCTGCTATGTGCTGGTGTCGCTGCTACGGGTTCCGACCGGTGCGGAGGCGACCCAGGGGGCGCTGTTCGTCGACGTGTTCCGGCGCGGGGAGGCGGCGCCGACCAGTTTCTGGCGGACCGGGGCCGAAGTGCGCGAGTTGCTCCCGCTGGTGGCCCGCTTTCTCGGCCAGCGCCGCACCGAGGAGGCGTTTGGCGCGTACGCGCGATCACATGGCTACGAGCGCATCGACCAGCTCAAGGCCGACCCCGACTTGGCCCACTTCGCGGAGTCCCTGCTCGCCGGTGCCATCGGCAGTGCCTCGGCTCGGGTCATGGTCGCCACGGTGGTGCAGGAGGAACCGTTCGGCCTTGGCGAAGTGATGGATATCCTCGATGAGGCCTCGCAGGTGCGCGCCTACTCGCACAAGCTCGAGGAGAAGTCGCTGGCGCTGGAGGCGGCGACTGCCGAACTGCGCGCGGCCAACGAGCAGCTCAAGGAGCTCGATCGGCTCAAGGACGATTTCATGTCGTCGGTGACGCACGAGCTGCGCACGCCGCTCACCTCGATCCGCGCCTTCTCCGAGATGATGGTCGACGATCCGGACATTTCCGTCGACGACAGGCAGCGCTTCCTCGGCATCATCGTGTCCGAGACGGTGCGCCTCACGCGCCTGGTCAACCAGGTTCTGGACATGGCCAAGATCGAGTCGGGTCATGCCGAGTGGCATAACACCGACGTCGATATGCACGAACTGGTCCAGCATTCGGTGGACGCCACCATGCAACTGTTCCGTGACCGCGGCGCCGAGGTGCACCTCGATCTTGCAGAGGGGGTGCCGCTCATCAGGGCGGACCACGACCGCCTGCTGCAGGTCATGCTCAACCTGTTGTCGAATGCTGCCAAGTTCGTGCCTCAGCATGATGGTCGCGTCGACGTGAGCCTGCGCTGCGATGGCCGGCAGTTGCGCGTCGATGTGAAGGACAACGGCCCGGGTATCGATCCCGGGCTGTTCCCGGTGATCTTCCAGAAGTTCCGGCAGGGCGGCGACGAGCGCTCGCGCCCGCAAGGGACCGGACTTGGGCTGCCGATCAGCCTGCAGATCGTGGAGCATTTCGGCGGCCGGCTGTGGCTCGAGTCGACGCCGGGCGAGGGGGCGACCTTCTCGTTCGAACTGCCGTTGGCTGCGGCGGCCGGGCTCAATGAATTAGAATAGTGGCGGGGAGGAGTCTGAATGAACAAGAAAATATTGATTGCCGACGATGAGCAGAACATCGTCATTTCGCTCGAGTTCCTCATGAAGCGCGAAGGCTTCGAGGTGGCGATCGCCAATGACGGTGAGGAGGCCGTGCAGCGCATCCGCGCCGACCAGCCTGATCTGGTCCTGCTCGATGTAATGATGCCCAAGAAGAGTGGTTTCGAGGTTTGCCAGGAAATCAAGGCTGATCCGGCGCTGGCGTCGGTGCGCATTCTGATGCTGACCGCGAAGGGGCGCGACACCGAAGTTGCCAAGGGCCTCGCCCTGGGGGCAGACGCCTACATGACCAAGCCCTTTTCCACCAAGGAGCTGGTGGAAAAGGTACGCAGCCTGCTGGAGGGCTGATCGATGCAGGCACGTACGCGTTTCGTACTCGCGGTGATCGTGCTGTTCCTGCTCATGACCGGCCCTTTTCTGCTGACAGCGCTGATCATCTGGGTTGAGACACAGGACGAGGGGCGCCAGCAGCTGATCCAGGTGATCGCCCCCCACCTGACCCTGGGGACGATGCTCACGGCGCTGGGCTTTGCGGCCGGCGTGGGTGTGGTGCGCGCGCTGTTTCGGCAGTACGTGCAGGGCCTGCTGCGCATGTCGGAACACCTGCGCCTGATGCTGGGAGCCAATCGTGGCTTTCGAGTGCAGCCCGATGGGCCGCCCGAAGTGCAGGCGCTTGCAGTCGCTGCCAACGAGCTTGCCACCCAGCGTGACGAGTTGCTGACCGACGTTGAGGCGCAGATCACGCGCGCCAAGGAGTCCGTCGAGCTCGAGAAGAACCGCCTGGCGGCACTCATGTCCGAGCTCACGCAGAGCGTGGTCGTGTGCAATCTCGATGGCCGTATCCTGCTCTACAACAACCGTGCGCGCACGCAGTTCAGAGCGCTCTCGGATGCGCCGGCGGTTGCCGGTGGCGGTGAGCTGATCGGCCTTGGGCGATCGATCTACGGCGTATTCGAGCGCAACCTCATTGCGCACGCGCTCGACACCATCCAGCAGCGCCTGCGCCGCGGTGTTGCGCAGCCGCAGGCCAATTTCGTCACCACCACCAAGGCGGGGCAACTGCTGCGCGTGCAGATGGCCCCGGTGCTGTCGGTGATCGCCCCCCCGCGCAGCGATGCCGCGGCCGATGCAGTGGCGGTGGTCGAGCCGACGCAAGGCAGTGCCGCAGCCGAAGCGGCGGACAGCGAGCCGGCCGTTGCGCCCGAACGCACACTGACCGGCTTCATCCTCATGCTCGACAACATCACGCGCAACTTCGAGACCGAGTCGCGTCGCGATCAGATGCTGCATTCGCTGACCGAAGGCAATCGCGCCTCGCTGGCGAACGTGCGCGCGGCGGCCGAGATGCTCGACTATGCCGATTTGCCCGACGAGATGCGCCAGCGCTTCCGTGGTGTGATCCGCGATGAGGTCGAGGCAATGGGAAGCCGTCTCAACCAGACCGCAAACGAGTTTGCCGACTCGCTCAAGGCGCGCTGGCCGTTGGAGGAGATGCTCGGCGCCGACCTGATCTCGGCGGTGCAGCGGCGCATCGAGAGCCGCATTTCGCTGCGCACCAAGCTCGAGGAGGTCGACGAGTCGCTGTGGATGAAGGTCGACAGCTTCTCGCTCATGCAGGCAATCACATATCTGGCGAGCCGTCTGTCCGACGAGTTCGAAGTGCGGGAAATCCGTTTCCGGCTCAGCGGCGCAGGGCGGCTGCTGCATCTCGACCTCATCTGGCAAGGCCAGGCCATGAGCACCGAGACGGTGATGAGCTGGGAACTCGAACCGATGCAGATCGAGGGCGAAAGCAGTCCGCTCACGGTGCGCGACGTCATCGATCGCCATGATGGCGAGATGTGGCTCGAGCGCGAGAAGGTGCGTCACCGCGCGTTCTTCCGCATTGTGCTGCCCGCGGCCACGCCGCAGGAAGCGGCAGTCGTCGACAACTACCTGCGTGGCGAGAGCCGGCCGGAGTACTACGATTTCGACCTCTTTGCCTGGTCTGACCGATCCCATGGCCTCGAGGACCGCCTGCTCTCTGAGTTGACCTACACCGTCTTCGACACCGAGACCACCGGCCTGAATCCGTCCCAGGGCGACGAGATCATCCAGATCGGCGCCACCCGCATCCTCAACGGCAAGCTGCTGCGCAGCGAATCGTTCGAGCAGCTCATCGACCCGCAGCGTCCGCTTGGGGCCGAATCGGCCAAGATCCACGGCATTACCTCGGACATGTTGCGTGGCCAGCCGACCGTCGACAAAGTACTGCCGGCCTTCCACGCCTTTGCTGCCGATACCGTGCTGATCGCGCACAACGCTGCGTTCGACATGCGTTTCCTGCAGCTCAAGGAGGCGCAGACGAGGCTGAAGTTCGACCAGCCGGTCATCGACACGCTGTTGCTGTCGGCGGTGATCCACCCCAATCAGGAGTCGCACAGGCTCGAGGCGATTGCCGAGCGCATGGGCCTGACCATCATCGGTCGTCATACTGCGCTGGGTGACGCGATCGTGACCGCAGAAGTGTTCCTCAAGCTCGTTCCGCTGCTGGCGGAGCGCGGCATACGAACCTTGCGCGAGGCACGCGAGGCCGCCGAGAAGACCTACTACGCGCGGATCAAGTACTGATGGCGTGTGCCGGCCTTGCCCGCGGAGGCCCGGATTGAGGCGCAACGCCGGCTTCAACCGCCAGCTCAGGCGTTACTACGGCTGGTATACGGGGACCTTCGCGCTGTTCGTGGTCCTGCTTGCGGTGGGCGAGTACCTTGGCCTGTCCGAGCGGGTCATCGGCCACGTCTTCCTGTTCGTCACCATTGCCGTCTATGCCGGCATTGGCGTCATGAGCCGGACCTCCGACGTGTCCGAGTACTACGTCGCCGGGCGGCGGGTACCGGCCATGTTCAACGGCATGGCCACCGCTGCAGACTGGATGAGCGCGGCCTCGTTCATCGGCCTGGCCGGCACGCTCTATTTCAGCGGCTTCGAGGGCCTGGCCTTCGTGACCGGGTGGACGGGCGGTTTCGTGCTCGTGGCCTTGCTGCTCGCCCCCTATCTGCGCAAGTTCGGCCAATACACGATCCCCGACTTCCTCGGCGCGCGTTACCAGGGCAACGTCGCTCGCCTGGTCGGGCTTGCCGCAGCGGTGCTCGCAAGCTTCGTCTATCTGGTCGCGCAGATCTATGGGGTGGGGCTGGTGACGAGCCGCTTCGTCAGCGTCGAGTTCGAGATCGGGCTCTTCATCGGACTGGCCGGGATCCTGGTGTGTTCCTTCCTGGGGGGGATGCGCGCGGTGACCTGGACCCAGGTTGCGCAGTACGTGATCCTGATCATCGCCTATCTGGTTCCGGTGGTGATTCTGTCCTACAAGCTGACCGGGATACCGATTCCGCAGGCAGTGTACGGGACGGTGCTGCAACAGATCAGCGCACAGGAGGATCACCTGCTACAGGCGCCGGCCGAGGTCGAGGTGCGCGCCATGTACCGCCAGCGTGCGCAGAACTACAGCGCGATGCTGGAGGCGCTGCCCGAGTCGCTGGAGATCGAGCGCCGCGTACTCATCGAGCGTCTCAACGACATGCGCCTGAACGATGCCCCGGCGCGCGAGATTGCGCTCACCGAGCGGGCGCTGCGCGATCTGCCACGCAGCCCCGCCGAGGCCCAGCAGGTGTGGGCCCGTGCGCGTGCTGAAGCGCTCGAGCGCTCGAAGCCGCCGCCTCGGCATGCCGAGGCCCACCCGGGGGAAGACGAGCACGAATCGCGCGTGGCGCGCAACAACTTCCTCGCCCTGATGTTCGTGCTGATGGTGGGCACTGCGGCGCTGCCGCACATCCTGATGCGCTACTACACGACGCCGGGGGTGATGGAGGCGCGGCGATCGGTGATGTGGTCGCTGTTCTTCATCTTCCTGCTCTACGTGACCGCGCCGGCCTACGCCGTGTTCGCAAAGTGGGAGGTCTATCACAACGTGGTCGGCTCGAGCCTGAGCATCCTGCCCGACTGGGTGGCGTCCTGGGGCAAGGTCGGCCTGGTCAGGATCGAGGATCTCAACGGCGATGGCATCCTGCAGCTCGCAGAGCTGCGGATCAATACCGACGTGATCGTGCTCGCGACGCCCGAGATTGCCGGCTTGCCTTACGTGGTGTCGGGCCTGGTCGCCGCAGGTGGTCTGGCGGCAGCCTTGTCGACCGCCGACGGCCTGTTGCTGACGATATCGAATGCGCTCTCTCATGACCTGTACTACAAGGTGGTCAACCCGCAGGCGACTGCCCACCGCCGGCTGGTGATCTCGAAGTCCCAGCTGCTGGTGGTGGCGGTGGTCGCTGCCTGGGTGGCCTCGTTGCGCCCGGACAATATCCTCTTCATGGTCGGGCTCGCGTTCTCGATCGGCGCCTCGGCCTTCTTCCCGGCGCTGGTGCTTGGCATTTTCTGGAAACGCGCGAACCGGCCGGGCGCGGTCGCAGGCATGCTCGTCGGCCTGTCGGTTACGCTCCTCTACGTCGTACGCACGCATGCGTTCTTCGGCGGCTCGATGGCCAACGCTTGGTTCGACATCAATCCGATCTCGGCCGGGGTGTTCGGCGTACCGCTGGGCTTCGTCACCATCGTGGTGGTGAGCCTGCTGACCAAGCCGCCGCCGCAGGAAATTCAGGACCTGGTGGACTACGTACGTTACCCAGAGATTGCGGGCGAACGCAGGATGGAGCCCTGAGTCGCCCCTTGAACCGCGGCCGATACGCCCCACATAGGGTTCAGTTCAACGAATCCCGAGGATGTCCGTCATGCGCTTCGACAAGCTCACCACCAAGTTCCAGCAGGCCCTCGCCGATGCGCAAAGCATCGCCGTCGGCAACGACCAGCAGTTCATCGAGCCCTTGCACGTGCTGCAGGCGCTGCTCGAGCAGGACGATGGCGGCAGCGTGTCGCTGCTGCAACGCGCCGGGGTCAATGTGCCGCCGCTCAAGAGCGCTGTCGGCAAGGCCATTGGCCGCCTGGCCAAGGTCGAAGGCCATGGCGGCGAGGTCAGCATCGGCCGCGACCTCAATAACCTGCTCAATATCACCGATCGGGAAGCCCAGAAGCGCGGCGACCAGTTCATCGCCAGCGAGATGTTCCTGCTCGCGCTCGCCGATGACAAGGGCGAAGCGGGCCGGCTGCTCAAGGAACATGGCCTTGCACGCAAGGCGCTCGAGGCCGCAATCGAGGCCGTGCGTGGCGGTGCCAGCGTAGGCAGCCAGGATGCCGAGGGCCAGCGTGAGTCGCTGTCGAAGTACTGCCTCGACCTCACCGAGCGTGCTCGCAGCGGCAAGCTCGACCCGGTGATCGGCCGCGACGACGAAATCCGCCGCGCGATCCAGATCCTGCAGCGCCGCACCAAGAACAATCCGGTGTTGATCGGCGAGCCGGGTGTGGGCAAGACCGCGATCGTCGAGGGCCTGGCGCAGCGCATCGTCAACGACGAGGTGCCCGAGACGCTCAAGGGCAAGAAGGTGCTGTCGCTCGACATGGCGGCGCTGCTGGCCGGTGCCAAGTACCGTGGCGAGTTCGAGGAGCGCCTGAAGACGGTGTTGAAGGAGATCGCGCAGGACGAAGGTCGCATCATCCTCTTCATCGACGAGATCCACACCATGGTGGGCGCCGGCAAGGCCGAAGGCGCGATGGATGCGGGCAACATGCTCAAGCCCGCGCTCGCCCGTGGAGAACTGCACTGCATCGGCGCCACCACGCTGGACGAGTATCGCAAGTACATCGAAAAGGACGCTGCGCTCGAGCGTCGCTTCCAGAAGGTGCTGGTTGAAGAGCCGACCGTGGAGGCGACCATCGCCATCCTGCGTGGCCTGCAGGAGAAGTACGAGATCCACCACGGTGTCGACATCACCGACCCGGCCATCGTGGCTGCGGCCGAGCTGTCCAACCGCTACATCACCGACCGCTTCCTGCCCGACAAGGCGATCGACCTGATCGACGAGGCAGCCGCGCGGATCAAGATGGAGATCGACTCCAAGCCCGAGGTCATGGACAAGCTCGACCGCCGCATGATCCAGCTCAAGATCGAGCGCGAGGCGGTGAAGAAGGAGAAGGACGAGGCTTCGCAGAAGCGCCTGCAGTTGATCGAGGATGAGCTCGCCAAGCTGCAGCGCGAGTACAACGATCTGGAAGAGATCTGGAAGGCCGAGAAGGCCAAGGTCGCCGGCTCGGCCCATATCAAGGAAGAGATCGACGCCCTGCGCGCGCAGATGGCCGAGTTCCAGCGCAAGGGCCAGCTCGACAAGGTGGCCGAGCTGCAGTACGGCAAGCTGCCTCAGCTCGAGGGGCAATTGAAGATGGCCGAGCAGGCGGGCGAGAGCGCCACCCCCAACAAGCTCTTGCGCACCCAGGTCGGCACCGAGGAAATTGCCGAGGTGGTGTCGCGCGCCACGGGTATCCCGGTAAGCAAGATGATGCAGGGCGAGCGCGACAAGTTGCTGAAGATGGAGGACAAGCTGCACGAGCGCGTGGTGGGCCAGGACGAGGCCGTGCGCCTGGTGGCCGATGCCATCCGGCGTTCGCGAGCCGGCCTGTCGGACGAGAACCGCCCCTATGGCTCCTTCCTCTTCCTTGGCCCGACGGGCGTGGGCAAGACCGAACTGTGCAAGACGCTGGCGAATTTCCTGTTCGATTCCGAGGAGCACCTGATCCGCATCGACATGAGCGAGTTCATGGAGAAGCACTCGGTCGCACGCCTGATCGGTGCGCCGCCGGGCTACGTCGGCTACGAGGAGGGCGGTTACCTCACCGAGCAGGTGCGGCGCAAGCCCTACAGCGTGATCCTGTTCGACGAGGTCGAGAAGGCGCACCCGGATGTGTTCAACGTGCTGCTGCAGGTACTCGACGACGGCCGCATGACCGACGGGCAGGGGCGCACGGTGGACTTCAAGAACACCGTGATCGTGATGACGTCGAACCTCGGCAGTCAGATGATCCAGGCCATGGCGGGTGATGATTACGGCGTGATCAAGCTTGCCGTAATGGCCGAGGTGAAGACCTACTTCCGCCCCGAGTTCATCAATCGTATCGATGAAGTGGTCGTCTTCCACGCCCTCGACGAAAAGCACATCGCCGGCATTGCCCGCATCCAGTTGCAGTACCTGGAGAAGCGCCTGGCCAGGCTGGAGATGGGCCTGGAGGTGACCGATGCGGCGCTGGCCGAGCTGGCGAGCGCGGGTTTCGATCCGGTGTTCGGCGCACGTCCGCTCAAGCGTGCGATCCAGGAGTACATCGAGAACCCGCTCGCCAAGGCGATTCTCGAGGGCCGGTTTGCCGCCAAGGACACGGTGCGTGTCGATGCTCCTGCCGGGAGGCTGGAGTTCGAGCGCGTCCAGCGCTGAGGCGGGTCAGGCCGGCGGGTGTACCTTCAGCCAGCCGGCAAAGTCGTCTGCCGCCAGTGGGCGCGAGAACAGGTAGCCCTGCATCAGCGTGCACTGGCGTTCGCACAGGAAGGCGCGCTGCTGCTGGGTTTCAACTCCCTCGGCGACGACCTCGAGACCCAGGTCGCGCGCCATCGACAAGGTGGCGGTCACGACAGCGGCGTCCTCCGGGTCGCCTGGCAGGTCGGCGACGAAGCTCTGGTCCACCTTCAGGCGGGCGATGGGAAGGCGCTTCAGGTAGGCAAGCGAAGAGTAACCGGTACCGAAATCGTCAAGGGCCAGGCTGAGGCCGTGGCCGACGAGCTGGTGCAGGCGCTCCAGCAGCTGCTCACCCGGCTGCATCAGCGCGCTTTCGGTGATCTCGAGCTCGATCGCGCTCGGCGAAGCGCCCGTTTCCTGCAGGATGGCGACCACACTATCGACGAATTCGGCACGCCGGAACTGCAGTGCCGAGATGTTGACGGCAATACAGACCTCGCCCAGCCCGGCCTGCGACCAACGCACCTGTTGCCGACATGCCTCGCGCAAGACCCAGTCACCGAGTTGAATGATCAGGCCGGAGTCTTCCGCAACAGGGATGAAGCGGGCAGGTGAAATCGGCCCCTGGGCAGGGTCGTTCCAGCGTACGAGCGCTTCGCAACCCATGGTGCGTCCGCTGCGCGTATCGATCTGGGGCTGGTAGTGCAAGCTGAGCTGGTCTGTGGCAATTGCGCGGCGCAGCGCGTTCTCGAGCAGGAGGCGCTCGGTGGCGCGTACGTTCATGTCCGCGGTGAAGAACTGGAAGTTGTTGCGACCAGCGGCCTTTGCGCCGTACATCGCCGTGTCGGCGTGCTTGAGCAGGATCTCGACGGTGTCACCGTCCTCGGGAAAGAGGGCGATCCCGATACTGACCGAGGGGCGAAGCTCATGACCATCAAGCTCGATCGTTGCGGCAAGGACGTCGAGCATCTTGCGTGCGACGGCGGCAGCATCGGTTGGTCCGGCGATGCGTGGCAGCAGGGCCACGAACTCGTCGCCGCCCAGACGCGCGAGTTGATCCTCGGCGCGTACGCATGCGCTCAGGCGGTGTGCGACTGTTTCCAGCAGTCGATCGCCCATGGCGTGGCCGAGTGAGTCGTTGATGGTCTTGAAGTTGTCCAGGTCGAGGAAGAGCACGGCGAAACGGTCGTGGTGACGGGTCGCGCTGCGCAGCGCGACCGCACCGTGTTCGAGCCATGCGCTGCGGTTCGGTAGTCCGGTCAGGGTGTCGAAGCGCGCCAGGTAGTGGATGTGCGCCTCTGATTCTCGGGCTCGGGTAACGTCCTGCAGGATGCCGCGCAGGCGTCCCAGGCCATGCTCCGACCATTCGCTCTCGATCTGCAGGTGGAGTACGCGTGGCGGTTCGCTCAGCGTACGGCAGTCGATGGTGCGCAGGCCCGCAGCCTGCGTAAGCTCGTCGATGATTTCGCGCAGCGCGCGCTGGTCGTCCTCACGGAAGCTGGCGACGATGTCGTCGATCGAGCTCAGCTCGGCCTGCTGGCGGCCGAGCAGGCCGTGCAGCCCATGCGAGCAGCGCAGGCCGCGCAGACCGTCGAAGCTCTCCCAGCTACCCATCTGTGCGATTCGCATGGCTTCGTTGAGTGCAGCCTGCTTGTCGTGGAGGTCGGCATGGGTGGCTTCGAGTTCCTGCGTGCGGCGTTCGACCAGCGCGGCAATGCGGCGCGTGTTGCCGGAGCTTATCAGCAGGAAGGCGCCGAGCAGGGCGGTGGCAAGCAGGGCGACGACGACGGTGCCCAATGCGGCCCAACTGCGCAGGCTGAGCAGATAGGCGGGTGTTGCCCTCAACAGGACTTCGAGCGGACGCTCGCCGAACTCGAACGCGTGGGCATGCCGCACTTTACGCTCCAGCCAGCCCGGACCTTCGCAGCCGGGCGTCCCGCTCAGGCGTGTGCCCGGGGCGCCACCCGAGCGGTCGATCAGGCACAGTTCGATGAGCGCAGCCAGTCTGGGGTCGAGTGCGCTCGCAATCGCGTCGTCCATGCGAAAGGCTGCCGACACGATCCCGCTGCGTCGTTCGCCGGTGCGCGCAGCGGCCTTGTTCCAGCCTGGTGCCAGTGTGGCGAGATAGACGACCATGCCGCGCTGGTCGTCACGCTCCTGTACCAGACGGAAGGGGTCGCTCGCCACCGGGCGACCGCTGCGCTGACTTGTCTCGATGGCCACCGCCGCTGCGGGTAGCGCGTAGGGGCTCATGCCGATCACGCTCAGGTTACTTTCTCTGGGCTCGACGAAGGCGATCGGGTAATAGCGCGCGGCTTGAGCGGCTGGAAAGGTCTGGCCCTGGAAGTCACGGTCGAGGATGCGGTAGCCGGGGGTGTCCTCCTGCATGACGGCCTCGAACGCTTCGCGCTCGTCGTTGCGTACGAGCGGGTTCCAGGCAAAGTTTTGGGTGCCGGGGTAGCGGTGCAGCCAGGGGCTGACGAAGGCCTTGAATTCATCGCGGGTGATCTGATCGCTGTTGCTGATCAGGCCGCTGATCGACAGCATCATGTCGATCTGGGCGTCGAACCTGCGCTGGACCTGGGTGGCAAGGAGGTGCGCGTCGCGCTCGAATTGCGCGTGGATGCGGTTCTCCTCCCATGAGATGACCTGCTTGAAGGCGATACTCAGCATCGCCAGGGCAACGAGCAGCGGAACGGCCACTGCATTGCGCCTGCTGCGCCAGTCCGCCGCCGGGCGACCGAACAGCACCAGCATCAAGGGGGCGGCGATGATCACGCCGAGCGTGTCGCCAAGCCACCAGTTCCACCAGTTGAAGAACAGGTCCTCGCGGGCGATCAGGCCTTCCTGCACCAGCAGCGGCGTGCTGACAGTTGCCGAGACGAGACAGCTCGCGGGGGCGATCAGGGCGAGCAGGCGCAGAATGCTCGCGGTGTCGTCGAAGGCACTCTTGCGGCCAATGAATCGGTCGATGAGGCAGGCGCCCAGTACTGCCTGCAATGCCGCGGCGACGGGCGCGAGCGCGAGCACTGAGACAAGGGGGCTGGTGGCACCGACGGCAGCGCCTGCCAGAGCCTGCACCGCGAGCGAACCGAGCAGCACGCCGGGCCACAGACGCCACCCATAGATGTAAAGCGCAGCTATCGCGATGCCCGCGGCCGGGAACACCGGCACGGCGTATCCTGGCGGGATCGCCATGTTCAGGCTGAGCCAGCCCGCCACCGCGTATGCCAGCGCAAGGATGACCACAGAGAGGAGATAGGGCAGCGCCGGGGCCGGTTTCATCGCGCGCAGTATAAAGGGCAGTGATGCACGCTTGTTGAGGCATCGTGCACGCCCGCGCCTGATTGAGCGGTGGATGCGTTAAACTCGCGGGCTTGATACGGGCGCCCGGCGGTTCCGCCCCCGCAGTGCATGCATGCCCGGGCCCTTTCCTGAGTCCCTCGCGGAAATCGAGATGTTCGAAACCATTCGCAGCAACAAGCGTGTCGCCCAGGTCATTCTGGCGATCCTCATCGTCCCTTTCGCCTTCTTTGGCATGGATGCCTATTTCAGCGACTCGCCCACCGGCAACGAAGTGGCCAAGGTCGCCGGTACGGGCATCAGTGCCTTCGAGTTCGATCAGGCCCTGCGCGAACAGCAGGACCGACTGCGCCAGAGTGCGGGTGGCCAGGTCGATCGCGCGCTGCTCGAATCGACCGAGCTCCGCAGAGTCGTGCTCGACAACCTCATCAACCAGCGTGTGCTCGCGCTCTACGCCGCGGAGAACCGGCTCGTCGTAACGCCGCAGCAACTGCAGGAGGCGATCGCCGCCGTGCCGGCCTTCCAGGAGGACGGTCGTTTCTCGCTGCAGCGATACGAGATGCTGGTGCGTGCCCAGGGCATGACGCCTGCCAGCTTCGAGGCCAGGGTGGCCCAGGATGTGCGCATCCAGCAGATCGTCGCCTCGGTCGGCGACGCCGGGATCGTGCCGCAGGCGTCGGCTCAGCGCTTCCTGGCGGCTCAGCTCGAGGAGCGCCGGATTCGCGAGCTGCGCTTCCCGGTCAGCCGCTTTGCCGCCGATGTGAGCATCACCGACGACGAATTGAAGGCCTACTACGAGGCTAACGCCGCTCGTTTCGAGCAACCCGCGCGGGTGCAGGCCGAGTACCTGCTGTTCGACCGCGCTGCGGTCGAGCGCGGCATCGAGGTCGCCGACGACGAGGTCCAGGCCTTCTACGAAGGCAACCAGGGCCGTTTCGGCGTGGCCGAGGAACGCCAGGCCCGACACATCCTGCTCTCCCTTGACGCCGCTGCCGATGCAGCCGAGGTCGACAAAGTGATGGCCGAGGCGCGTGCGCTGGTCGATACCCTGCGCGCGCAGCCCGAACGCTTTGCCGAGATCGCCCGCGCGCAGTCCCAGGATCCGGGTTCTGCAGGGCGGGGCGGCGACCTTGGCTTCTTTGGCCGGGGCATGATGGTGGGCGCCTTCGAAGACGCGGTCTTCGCCCAGAGCAAGGGCGAAATCGGCGACCCGGTGCGCAGCGAGTTTGGCGTCCATGTCATCGAGGTGACCGACATCAAGCCGGCCACGATCAAGGCGCTGGAAGAAGTGCGTGACGAGATCGTCGCCGAGCTGCGCGGTGCGGCCGCCGGCCGGCGTTTTGCAGAGCTTGCCGAGCAGTTCGCCAACACGGTGTACGAGCAGTCCGACAGCCTGGCGCCGGCTGCAGAATTGCTTGGACTCGAGGTGCTGACCACCGACTGGATGTCGCGTGCGGAAGGTAGTGGCCCGTTCGCCAACGAACGTCTGCGGAGCGCGCTGTTCGGCGATGAGTCGCTGAACAAGGGCCGCAACACCGAAGCGATCGAGATCGGCAACGGCACGCTGGTGTCGGCACGGGTCAAGGCCTCCGAGCCTGCCAAGCGCTTGCCGCTGGAAGAGGTGCGCACGCGCATTGCCGACGACCTGAGGCTGGAGCGCGCACGCGCACGCGCGGCCGAGTCTGGAGCCGAGATGCTCGCAGCGCTGCAAAAGGGCGGCGAGGCCGTGGGGGATTGGGCCGAGGCGCGTACGCTGCAGCGTGGCGCACCGGGCCTGCCTGCAGCGGCCATGCAGGCGGTGTTTTCCGCGCCTGCCGAGCCGCTTCCTGCCTTCGTCGGGGTGGCTTCGAGCGAAGGCGACTACGTGATCTACCGTGTCGATGCCGTCGAGCGACCGCAGATTGCCGGCGACGACGAGCGTATCGAGCTGGTCGCCGCGCAGTACTCGCAGTTGCTGGCGGGCCGTGATTTTGCCGGTTTCCTTGCCGATCTGCGCCAGCGCTACAAGGTCGAGATCAGCCCGCGCGCGCTGCAGGTGCAGTAAGGCCGTCATGTAAGCGCTGCCGCAACGAAAAAAGCCCGGTACTGTTGCCGGGCTTTTTTCCTGGTGTGCGGCCACGCCATCGCCGCGCGCAGGCGCGTCAGTCCATGGGCGCAGGATTGCCGAGCGCGGTGATGTTGAAGCCGGCGTCGACATACATGACTTCGCCGGTGATGCCGCTGGCGAGATCGGAGCACAGGAAGGCGGCCGTGTTGCCGACTTCGTCGATGGTCACGTTGCGGCGCAACGGCGCGTTGTGTTCGTTGAAGGCGAGCAGCTTGCCGAAGCTGCCGATGCCGGAGGCTGCGAGTGTCTTGATCGGGCCGGCGGAGATGGCGTTTGCACGCGTGCCTTCGGGGCCGAGGGTGACGGCCAGGTAGCGCACCGAGGCTTCGAGGCTGGCCTTGGCCAGGCCCATCACGTTGTAGTTGGGCATGGTACGCACGGCACCCAGGTAGGACAGCGTGAGCAGTGCCCCCTTGCGTCCCTTCATCATCGGCCGCGCCGCCTTGGCCAGCGCGGGGAAGCTGTAGGCGCTGATCTCCTGCGCGATGCGAAAGGCGTCACGCGACAGGCCGTCGAGGAAGTCGCCCTCCAAGGCCTCGCCCGGGGCGTAGGCGATCGAATGCACCAGCCCGTCCAGGCCATCCCAGTGCTGCCCGAGCGCGGTAAACAGGCCGTCGATCTGGGCGTCGTCCTGGACGTCGAGCGGGAACACGAGCGCGCTGCCGAAGTCCGCGGCCATCTTCGCCACGCGCTCCTGGAAACGTTCGTTCTGGTACGTGAATGCGAGTTCCGCGCCCTCACGGTGCATCGCCTTCGCGATACCGTAGGCGATCGAGCGGTTGCTCAGCAGGCCGGTGATGAGGATGCGTTTGCCGGCAAGAAAACCCATGGACGATGACTCCCGATGACAAGGGCACGATTATAGCCGCAAGGCTGCAAGGGCTAACGGTCCGGCGCGCTTCAGCGGTCGCGCCGACACGGTAAACCTGCCAGAATCGGCCCTTCTTTTGATCCAGATCCTTGCACGTGTTCCGCTTTTCCGGCCTGCGTCGTAACCTGTGCGTGATGTGTGTGCCGCTGCTGGCAGGCCTTGTGGCGAGCGCCTGCGGCTCGGCATGGAACGACCCCTACCCGGGTGAGGAGCGCGGCGCCAACGTGCTCTATACCGCGTTCACCGAGCGCCCCAAGCATCTCGATCCGGTGCAGTCCTACAGCGAGGACGAGGCGACCTTCCTTTACCAGATCGTCGAGCCGCCGCTGCAGTATCACTACCTCAAGCGGCCCTACGTGCTCGAACCGGCGACCGCGGCGGCGATGCCGACGCTGCGCCGCTACGATGCCTCGGGTCGTGAGCTGGCAGTGTCGGCCGACGCCTCCAAGGTGGCCAGGACGGTGGTCGAGGTGCGCATCAAGCCCGGCATCCTCTACCAGCCACACCCGGCGTTTGCGCTCGATGAGGCGGGGGCGCCGCGCTACATGAACCTGCAGCCCGCGGACCTGCGCGGGGTGCGCGGCTTGGGTGACTTCGAGCACACCGGTACGCGCGAGCTCGAGGCAGGCGACTACGTGCATCAGATCAAGCGTCTCGCCAATCCGCGCCTGCACTCGCCGATCTTCGAACTGATGGCCGAGTACCTGCCTGGGCTCAAGACGCTGCAGGAAGCGCTCGCCGTCGCTGCCGCGAGCGATGACGGCTGGCTGGACCTTGCCCGCTTCGAGCTGCCCGGCGTCGAGGTGGTCGATCGCCATACCTACCGCATCACCCTGCAGGGCGCTTATCCGCAGTTCCTGTATTGGCTGGCGATGCCCTTTTTCAGTCCGGTTCCGCCCGAGGTGGACCGATTCTTCGCCCAGTCCGGCATGGCCGAGCGCAACCTGACCCTGGACTGGTGGCCGGTTGGAACCGGCCCCTACATGCTTGTCGAGAACAACCCGAATGCACGCATGGTGCTGGTACGCAACCCGAACTACCGTGGGACGCCCTATCCGTGCGAGGGCGAGGATAGCGATGCGGCGGCAGGGCGCCTGGCCGATTGCGGCAAGACCATGCCTTTCATCGACAAGGTGGTGTTTTCCCGCGAGCGCGAAGGCATCCCCTACTGGAACAAGTTCCTGCAAGGCTATTACGACGCCTCGGGTGTGTCTTCGGACAATTTCGACCAGGCGGTGACGCTGACCAGCCAAGGCGACGTGTCCTTGTCTCAGGAAATGGAGGCGCGCGGTATCCGCCTGCTGACCGCGGTATCGCCGTCGATCTTCTACCTGGGCTTCAACATGCTCGATCCCTTGCTGGGCGGCGGGCCGTCGAAGGCTGAGCAGGAGCGCGCGCGCAAACTGCGCCAGGCGATCTCGATCGCGCTCGACATGGAGGAGTTCGTATCGATTTTCCTCAATGGCCGGGGGGTGCCGGGCATGAGTCCGATTCCGCCGGGTATCTTCGGCGCCCGCGAGGGCAGGGCGGGCATCAATCCGGTGGTGTACGAGTGGCGCGGGGACGAGGTCGATGGGCGTCCGGTGCGTCGCAGCGTGGACGAGGCGCGCCGGCTGCTGGCCGAGGCGGGCTGGCCAAACGGGCGCAATGCGCGCACCGGCGAGCCGCTCATCATCAACCTCGACACCACCCCGGGCGCGTTGGGCGACAAGGCGCGCTCGGACTGGCTGGCCAAGCAGTTCCGCGAGCTTGGCGTGCAGTTCGTCGTCCGCCCGACCGACTTCAACCGCTTCCAGGACAAGATCCGTCAGGGCAATGCGCAGCTGTTCTTCTTCGGCTGGAATGCCGACTACCCCGATCCCGAGAACCTGCTCTTCCTGCTCCATGGTGCGCAAGGCAAGGTGCGCTTCAACGGCCAGAACGCCGCCAATTACGAGAACCCGGAGTACGACGCCTTGTTCGAGCGCATGAAGGCGATGCCCGACGGCCCGGCGCGCCAGCAGATCATCGACCGCATGGTGGCGATGCTTCAGCACGATGCGCCGTGGATCTTCGCCTTCCACCCCAAGGCCTATTCGTTGCAGCATGGCTGGGTGCTCAACCGCAAGCCGGGTGCGATGGTGCGCAACACGATGCAGTACCAGCGCCTCGATGTGGAACGCCGTGAGGCGGCGCGGGCCGAGTGGAACCGGCCGGTGCTGTGGCCGCTGGCGCTGGTGGCATGCTTGCTCGCGGCGGCGATCGCCCCTGCGCTGATCCATTGGCGACGGCGCGAGACTGCGACCGCAGCGCCGGTGTCGCCCTTGCCGGCGGCGTCCTCATCGTCCTCGGTTGAAGGAGGCGAGCGCTGATGCTGGCCTACCTCGTCCGGCGGTTGCTGTACGCGATCCCGATCCTGATCGGGGTTAACCTGCTCACTTTCCTGCTCTTCTTCGTCGTCAACTCGCCCGACGACATGGCGCGCATGCATATCGGCGTCAAGCGCGCCACACCCGAGGCGATCGAGCGCTGGAAGGTCGATCGCGGCTATGACAAGCCGCTGTTCGTCAATGCCGAGGCCGCAGGCAGTGCGCGCTTCACCGACACCATCTTTTTCGACAAGTCGCTGCGCATGTTCGCGCTCGAGTTCGGCCGCGCCGATGACGGGCGTGATATCGGCCAGGAGATCCGCGACCGCATGGGGCCTTCGCTGGCGATTGCGCTGCCGACCTTCGTACTGAGCCTGGTCGTGTCGATCAGCTTCGCTCTGTTGCTGGTGTTCTTCCGCGCCACCTACCTGGATTTCTGGGGTGTGGTGCTGTGCGTGGCGATGATGTCGATCTCGAGCCTGTTCTACATCATCGGCGGCCAGTGGCTGGTGTCCAAGATGTGGTCGCTGGTGCCGATCTCCGGCTACGCGCCCGGGCTCGATGCTGCGCGCTTCCTCGTGCTGCCGGTGCTTATCAGCGTACTCGCGGGCATTAGCTCGAGCGCGCGCTGGTATCGCACCATCTTCCTCGAGGAGGTCTCGAAGGACTACGTGCGCACCGCGCGCGCCAAGGGGCTGTCCGAGCTCGCGGTGCTGTTCCGTCATGTGCTGCGCAATGCCCTGATCCCGATCCTGACCGGCGTGGTGGTGGTCATTCCGCTGCTGTTCATGGGCAGCCTGCTCGTGGAGTCCTTCTTCGCCATTCCCGGCCTGGGCAGCTACACGATCGACGCGATCAACGCACAGGACTTCGCGGTGGTGAGGGCGATGGTGTTCATCGGGTCGGTGCTTTACATCATCGGTCTGATCCTGACCGACATCTCCTACACGCTGGTCGATCCCAGGGTAAGGCTGCAATGAGCGCGCCGTGGGGAACACCGATGGGCTTCCAGCCGGTGCTGTTGTGGACCGATGCGCTGCTTTTCCTGCTCGTTGGCGTGGCCGTGCTCGCCGCGCTCTACGTGCGCGGGCAAGCGCCCTTGCGTGACGCGTGGCGCCGGGTCGGGAAGCGACCGGCCGGCATGGCGGCGGCGACCGTGTTGCTCGCCTTCATTGCGGTCGGCCTGCTCGACAGCCTGCATTACCGGCCTTTGTTGCCGGCATTGGCGACCACGATTGCGGCGGCGGATCCTGAGGGCGCGCCGGCCCCGGTCGGCACCGACCAGACTGCGTCGGGAGAGGGCGCGAGACAGGACAAGGGTGAGGGCACGCCGGTCGCGCAGTACTCGACCGAGGTGCTTTCCTTGCTCGATGCGCTGTTGATGCCGCTGCGCCTGCAGACCGAGAAGACCTATTCGGCGCCCTTTGCCTGGCGCCTGTACCAGCGCGAGACGATGGAACTCGAGGATGGCCGGCAAGTGCGCGACTACCCGCGGCTCGTCCATGGCGCTGCCCATCTGCAGGTCCCCGAGCATGAGCGCAGCGCGGACGTGGCGGCGCGGGTGCTGAGCGCAGTGGGGCAGGCGGTGCTGTGGTCGGTCCTTGCCTTCCTGCTCCTGGTAACGATGGTATGGCGTGGAAGCGGCCTGGGCTGGGCTGCGGTGGCAGCGGCGGTGCTCGGCGGGCGCACGGTGCTGGCGTGGCGCGCGGCGCTGCTCACGCTTGCCGTCCTGCTCCTGATCGTCGCCCTCTGCCTGCAGCTTGCGCCGCTGTATCACGTGCTCGGTACCGACAAGGTCGGCCAGGACGTGCTGTATCTCGCGCTCAAGAGCGTGCGTACGGCACTGGTGATCGGTACCATCACCACGCTGGTGATGATGCCCTTTGCGGTTGCCCTCGGTATTGCAGCCGGATACCTGGGCGGTTGGGTGGATGATGTCGTGCAGTACCTGTACACGGTGCTCAATGCCATTCCCGGCGTGCTGCTGATCGCTGCTGCGGTGCTGATGATGCAGGTTGTCATCGACACTAACCCGCAGTGGTTCGATACCGCCGCCGAGCGGTCGGACGCGCGCCTGCTGGCGCTGTGCTTCATCCTCGGCATCACCAGCTGGACGGGGCTGGCCCGCTTGCTGCGCGGCGAGACGCTCAAGTTGCGCGAGCTGGAGTACGTCCAGGCGGCGCGCGCCTTCGGGGTGAGGACGCCGGCCATTCTGCGCCGTCACATCCTGCCCAACGTGATGCACATCGTGATGATCGCGCTGGTGATGGATTTCTCCGGGCTGGTGCTGGCCGAGGCGGTGCTGTCCTATGTCGGCATCGGCGTCGATCCGACCACGATCAGCTTCGGCACCATGATCAACATGGCGCGTGCCGAACTTGCCCGCGAGCCGATGGTCTGGTGGTCACTGGCGGCCGCCTTTGTGTTCATGTTCGTGCTCGTGCTTGCCGCCAACCTGTTCGCCGATGTCGTGCGTGACGCTTTCGATCCCCGCCGTGGATGAGCTTGCCGGATTCAGATGAAAGAGCTTCGATTCGATAACCTTTTCGTGCGTGAACTGCCTGCCGACCCGGTGCTGGGGCGTCATGTTCGCCAGGTGCATGGTGCCTGCTATTCGCGCGTCGAGCCGACGCCGGTCCGTGCCCCGGCGCTGCTGGCGTGGTCGCCGGAGGTGGCGGCGCTCCTGGGGCTTGATGAGGCGGATGTCCGCAGCCAGCAGTTTGCGGAGGTGTTCGGCGGCAACGCGCTGCTGCCGGGCATGGAGCCCTACGCCGCCTGCTATGGTGGCCATCAGTTCGGCAACTGGGCGGGGCAGCTCGGTGACGGGCGGGCGATCACCCTGGGCGAGGCGATCAACCTGCAAGGCCAGCGCTGGGAACTGCAGCTGAAGGGTGCGGGGCCGACGCCGTATTCGCGCCGGGCCGATGGGCGTGCGGTGCTGCGCTCGTCGATCCGCGAGTTCCTGTGCAGCGAAGCGATGCACCACCTTGGCGTGCCGACCACGCGCGCGCTCAGCCTGGTGGCCACCGGCGAACAGGTGGTGCGCGACATGTTCTACGACGGCCATCCGCGGCCAGAGCCGGGGGCGGTGGTGTGCCGGGTGGCGCCGTCCTTCATCCGCTTCGGCAATTTCGAAATCTTTGCCTCGCGCGGCGAAGAGCCCCTGCTCGAGCGCCTGATCGACTTCACCATCGCCCGCGACTTTCCCGCCCTTGCTGCCGAGCGCGACCCGGTTGCGCGCCGCGTGGCGTGGTTCGAGGAGGTTTGCCGGCGAACGGCGGTGTTGCTCGCACACTGGATGAGGGTCGGCTTTGTGCATGGGGTGATGAACACCGACAACATGTCCATTCTGGGCCTGACGATCGACTATGGCCCCTATGGCTGGATCGATGACTTCGACCCCGAGTGGACGCCGAACACGACCGACGCCGCAGGCCGGCGCTATCGCTTCGGACATCAGCCACGCATCGCGCAGTGGAACCTGTGGCAGCTGGCCAATGCGGTGTATCCGGTGCTGCAGCAGGTCGAGCCGCTCGAGCGTGCGCTGGTTGGCTATGCCGAGCTGCACGAGGCCGAATACCGGCGGATGATGGGCGCCAAGCTCGGCCTGGCATCGTGGCGTGCCGGAGCGACGGACGATGACACACACGGCGACGGCTACCTGCTCGATGAACTGCACCGTATCCTGCAGGCGGGCGAGATGGATATGACGCTGTTTTTCCGCCGACTCGCCGACCTGGACGTGGCCGAACCCGACCCGGTCTTGTTCGAGACCGGGCTCGACGCAGGCGTGTTCTACGCCGAGGCGCGCCGCGCCGCAGTGGCGCGCGACTTTGCCGCCTGGCTGCGGCGCTACGCGGTGCGGGTGGCGGAGGAGGGCGTGCCGGTGGAGGCCCGGCGGGCTCGGATGAACGCGGTCAATCCGCTCTACGTGCCGCGCAACTATCTGGCGCAGCAAGCCATCGACGCCGCCGAGCAGGGTGACCTCGGCGAACTCGAGACCCTGTTCGACGTGCTGCGCAAGCCCTACGAGGCGCAGCCGGGGCGGGAGCGCTTTGCCGCCAAGCGCCCGGACTGGGCGCGCGACAAGGCCGGGTGTTCGATGCTGTCGTGCAGTTCGTGACGCGCCGCGTGCTTCAGACCTTCACCCGCATCAGGCGCTGCTTTTCGCGCTCCCAGTCCTTCTTCTTCTCGTCCTCGCGCTTGTCGTGCAGCTTCTTGCCCTTGGCAAGCCCGATCTCGAGCTTGATGCGGCCCTGCTTGAAGTGCATGTCGAGTGGCACCAGTGTATAGCCGGCGCGCTCGACCTTGCCGATCAGGCGGGCGATCTCCTTCTTGTGCAGCAGGAGCTTGCGCGTACGCGTGGGGTCGTGGTGGACGTGGCTCGAGGCCGTGGTGAGCGGCGTGATGTGCATGCCGAACAGGAAGATCTCCTCGCCGCGAATGACGACGTAGGACTCCTTGATGTTGGCGCGTCCAGCGCGGATGGCCTTCACTTCCCAGCCCTCGAGGACCATGCCGGCTTCGTGCCGTTCCTCGATGAAGTAGTCGTGAGTGGCCTTGCGGTTTTCGATGATGCTCATGGTGTGGTGATTCCCCGGATACCGCGCGCGGCTGCGAAACCGGGTGTCCGCATGCGGTAGAATCGCGCATCTTAACAGTTTGGCCGCGCCGCGTTTCCGACGCCGTGCCGGCAACGCAACCGCTCCTCCTTCATGGCCGACGTCAAGAAGCTCGTACTCATCGAATTCACTCCGGCGCAGATGTTCGACCTGGTCGATCGCTGCGAGGACTACCCCCAGTTCCTGCCCTGGTGCGGCGGCGCCGATGTGCATCAGCGCACCGACACCGTCACCTCGGCCACCCTCCACATCAATTACCACGGCATCAAGGCGCATTTCAGCACCGAGAACGCCAAGCGCTATCCTGCCGAGATGCGCCTGCGCTTGACCGACGGGCCCTTCACCCACCTCGATGGCCATTGGCTGTTCACTGCGCTCGGGGATACCGCGTGCAAGGTCGAGTTCAGCCTGCACTACGCGTTTTCCAGCAAGCTGCTGGAGAAGGTGCTGGGGCCGGTGTTCAACCACATTGCCAACACCTTCGTCGATTCGTTCGTGAAGCGTGCCGGGCAGGTCTACCCCAGGGTTTCGTGATGACCGCGATGATCAATGTCGAGGTGGTGTACGCACTGCCGCAGCGCCAGGAACTCGTCGAACTGAGCTTGCCCGAGGGGGCGACCGTACGCGAGGCCATCGAGGCCTCGGGACTGCTCGCCAAGTACCCTGACATCGAGCTCGACAAGAAGAACAAGCTCGGCGTGTTTGCCAAGCTGGTGAAGGCGGATACCGAACTGCGCGACCGTGACCGGGTGGAGATCTACCGTCCGCTCATCGCCGACCCGAAGGCCGTGCGCAAGAAGCGCGCCGACGAGGGCAAGGTGATGAAGAAAGGCGGCGGGCCGGCCGAAGAGCAGGCCTGAGGCGCTCAGCGGCAGTGTTCGGCGATCTGGCGCTCGAGGCGCTCGGTCTCGGCGGCGCGGGCTGAATCGTCGAGGAATTCGCGTTCGCCGCGCGCATTGAAGCGTGACACGCGTTGCCCTGACCTGAGGGCAGTGATCTGGTTTGCGGTGTCCTCGCAGAAGCGCTTGCGTTCCGCCTCCCGCGCCGCCTCATCCTGTTGTTTGGCCTCGGCCTCTTCCTTTTCCAGGCGGCGCTTGCGCAGCGCCTGCTCGCGTTCGGCCGTGGTCTGCGGGCCCGCTTGTGCTTCGGGTGTCTCGTCCTCGCTTTCCGGGGCGGGCTCTGGTGCCACCGCGGCAGGTGCCGGCGCTGCGGTCGTGCGCGGGCGCTGAATCACCGCGTAGTCTTCACTGGGCGGTGGGGTGTCGGTGAAATGCACCTGGCCGGCGCTGTCCGTCCAGCGGTAGATCTGCGCCGAGGCGGGAAGGGCAATGAACAGTGCGAGGAGGACGACCGCGGGGCGCGACATGGAAAATCTCCGGAAGGCGCGGCTTACATGGCGCTTGGGCGCTCTGTATAATACGGATTTGGTCGAAAGGAAAAAAGCCATGCGAGTGATTCAGAAGGCGCTGACCTTCGATGACGTCCTTCTCGTTCCCGCCCACTCCACGGTCCTCCCGCGCGACGTGAGCCTGCAGAGCCAGGTCACGCGCCGTATCCGCCTCAACATTCCGCTCGTGTCCGCAGCCATGGACACCGTCACCGAGAGTCGCCTGGCGATCGCGCTGGCGCAGGAAGGCGGCATCGGCGTGGTGCACAAGAACCTCACCCCTGCCGAGCAGGCAGCCGAGGTGCACAAGGTCAAGCGCCACGAGTCCGGCATCCTCAAGGATCCGATCACCATTGGGCCGACCATGACCGTCGGCGAGGTCATCGCGCTGCAACGCCAGCACCGTTTTTCGGGTGTGCCCGTCGTCCAGGCCGGTAAGGTGGTCGGTATCGTCACCAACCGCGATACCCGCTTCGAAACCAAGCTCGATGCGCTTGTCTCCGAGATCATGACCCCGCAGGACAGGCTTGTCACCGTCCGCGAGGGGGCCAGCCTCGAAGAGGCGCGCGAACTGCTGCGCGTGCATCGGCTCGAGCGCGTGCTGGTGCTCAACGATGCCGGCGAGCTCAGCGGCCTCATCACGGTCAAGGACATGATGAAGTCCACCGAGCACCCGTTCGCAGCCAAGGACGAGCAGGGGCGCCTGCGCGTCGCTGCCGCCATCGGTGTGGGGGCAGGCACCGAGGAACGCGCCGAGCGCCTGGCCGAGGCCGGTGTGGACATGATCGTGGTCGATACTGCCCATGGCCATTCCCAAGGCGTGCTCGATCGCGTGAATTGGGTCAAGAAGCACTTCCCGCAGATCGAAGTCGTTGGTGGCAACATCGCCACGGCCGATGCCGCGCGTGCGCTCGTCGATGCCGGCGCCGACGGCGTCAAGGTGGGCATCGGCCCCGGCTCCATCTGCACCACGCGTATCGTCGCAGGGGTCGGCGTGCCGCAGATCACGGCGGTCGACAATGTCGCCAATGCGCTTGCCGGCACTGGCGTACCGATGATCGCAGATGGCGGCATCCGCTTTTCGGGCGACATCGCCAAGGCCATCGCTGCCGGCGCCAATGTCGTCATGCTGGGGGGGCTGTTCGCAGGTACCGAGGAGGCGCCGGGTGAGACGGTGCTGTTCCAGGGGCGTTCCTACAAATCCTATCGCGGCATGGGTTCGCTCGGGGCGATGGAGAAGGGGGCGGCGGATCGCTATTTCCAGGATGAGAACTCGGGCAACATCGACAAGCTCGTGCCTGAGGGCATCGAGGGTCGCGTGCCCTACAAGGGTGCCGTCGGCGCGGTGATCCACCAGCTCATCGGTGGCCTGCGTGCGTCCATGGGTTATCTGGGTTGCGCCGACATTGCCAGCATGCATGAGCGCGCGCAGTTCGTGCAGATCAGCTCGGCGGGTATGCGCGAATCGCATGTCCATGATGTTCAGATCACCAAGGAAGCGCCCAACTACCAGATCAGCTGATCTGGCGGTTGCGAAACCCCGGGCGGCTGCAAGGCCGCCTTTACTTTTTTCACGACGCTAGAGACGCTCGCGCCCATGGCTCACCAGAAAATCCTCATCCTCGACTTCGGTTCCCAGGTTTCCCAGCTCATCGCCCGCCGTGTGCGCGAGCAGCAGGTGTACTGCGAACTCCACCCCTTCGATGTATCGGACGAATTCGTGCGCAACTTCGGCGCCCAGGGCGTGATCCTGTCCGGCGGCCCGAACTCGGTGTACGAAGCCGAGGACTGGCGGGCGCCGCAGGCCGTGTTCGAGCTCGGCGTCCCGGTGCTCGGCATCTGCTACGGCATGCAGACCATGGCCAGCCAGCTCGGTGGCAAGGTCGAGAGCTCGAGCAAGCGCGAGTTCGGCTATGCCGAAATGCGCGCGCGTGGTCACTCGAAGCTGTTCGAGGGCATCGAGGACCGGACCAATGCCGAGGGTCATGGCCTGCTCGACGTGTGGATGAGCCACGGCGACAAGGTCACCGAGCTTCCGCCCGGGTTCAAGGTCATCGGCAGCAACGAATCGACCCCGATCGCGGCAATGGCGGACGAAGCGCGCGGCTTCTACGGCGTGCAGTTCCACCCCGAGGTCACGCACACGATCAAGGGCAAGGAGATGATCGCGCGCTTCGTGCACGACATCTGCGGGTGCGGTCACGACTGGAACATGCCCGACTACATCGCCGAGGCGGTGCAGAAGATCCGCGATCAGGTCGGCGACGAGGAGGTCATCCTTGGCCTGTCGGGTGGCGTTGATTCGTCCGTGGCGGCGGCGCTGATTCATCGCGCAATCGGCGACCAGCTCACTTGCGTGTTCGTCGACCACGGCCTGCTGCGCCTGAACGAAGGCAAGCTGGTCATGGAGATGTTCGCCGGCCGCCTGCACGCCAAGGTCGTGCATGTCGATGCCACCGAGCAGTTCATGGGCCACCTGAAGGGCGTCACCGACCCTGAGCAGAAGCGCAAGATCATCGGACGCGAGTTCGTCGAAGTCTTCCAGGTCGAAGCCGGGAAGCTCCCCAACGCCAAGTGGCTTGCGCAAGGCACGATCTACCCCGACGTGATCGAGTCGGGTGGTGCCAAGAGCAAGAAGGCGCACACGATCAAGAGCCACCACAACGTCGGCGGCCTGCCCGAAACCCTCGGCCTGAAGCTGCTCGAGCCGCTGCGCGACCTGTTCAAGGACGAGGTGCGCGAGCTCGGCGTGGCGCTCGGCCTGCCGCACGACATGGTCTATCGCCACCCCTTCCCGGGGCCGGGCCTGGGTGTGCGCATCCTCGGCGAGGTGAAGCAGGAGTATGCCGACCTGCTGCGCCGCGCCGATGCGATCTTCATCGACGAGCTGCGCGCCGCCGACTGGTACGACAAGACCAGCCAGGCCTTCGCGGTGTTCCTGCCGGTCAAGAGCGTGGGCGTGATGGGCGACGGCCGTACCTACGAGTACGTGGTGGCGCTGCGTGCGGTGCAGACCCAGGACTTCATGACCGCGCACTGGGCGGAGCTGCCGCACAGCCTGCTCGGCAAGGTCAGCAACCGCATCATCAATGAAGTGCGTGGCATCAACCGGGTGGTGTACGACATTTCCGGCAAGCCGCCGGCGACGATCGAGTGGGAGTGATCCTGGCCCTTACCCTAGCCGATCAGGCCTCGGCGCTTGTCGGCGTCGGGGCAAGAGGAAGCGCGAGGTAGAACGTGGCGCCTGCGCCCGGGCTGCTGTCGGCCCAGGCGCGGCCGTTCATGCGTTGCATGGCCTTGCGTACCAGGGCGAGGCCGATGCCGGTGCCGGGATAGTCTTCGACGCGGTGCAGGCGCTGGAAGATTTCGAAGATGCGGTCGTGGTACTTCATGTCGAAGCCGATACCGTTGTCGCGCACCCAGATGACGGCCATGCCGTCTTCGCTCCGGGCACCGATGTCGATGCGCGGTTCGGGCGCGTTGCGGCTGAACTTGACGGCGTTCTCCAGCAGGTTGCGCAGCGCCATGCCCAGACCGTTGGGGTCTGCGATGACCTCGAGCGCGGGCATTGCGGTGTGCACATGGATGCCCTTCGTGTCGAGTTCGTCCCGGCGTGCCGCGAGCAGTTGGCGCACGAGCTCCGCTGGGTCGAGCGTACCGAGGTTCAAGCTGCGGCGCTCCATGCGCGAATACTCGAGCAGGTCGTCGATGAGCTCGCCCATGCGGGTCACACCGCTGCGGATGTTGGTGATGAAGAGTCGCCCCTCGTCATCGAGGCGCGCGGCGTAGTCTTCTTCGAGCAGCCTGCTGTAGCCCTCCACGCCGCGAAGGGGCGCCTTCAGGTCGTGCGAAACCGAATAGACGAAGCTCTCGAGCGACTGGTTGAGTGCCTGCAGTTCGGCCGTACGTTCGGCGACACGGGCTTCGAGCGAGGCATTGGCTTCGCGCAGTGCAGCCTCCGCCGCCTTGATTGCATCGATGTCGGTATGGGTGCCCAGCAGGCGCAGCGGCGTGCCGTCGGCCGACCATTGCTCGATACGGCCCAGCGAGAGGATCCACTTCCAGCGTCCGTCACGGGTGCGCTGGCGGAACTCGACGCGGTACTCGGGCAGGCGACCGGCGACGTAGTCCTCGAAAGTCCTGAACACCCTTTCCGCATCGTCCGGGTGGAGCCGCGCCCGCCAGGCGGCGTTGGTCTCGACGAAGGTAGCCGGATCGTAGCCCATCATCGTGGCGTACTCCGGGCTTACCTGGGCGTGGCCCGTACGCAGATCGAGGTCGTACAGCCCCTGGTTGGCGGCCGCGAGGGCCAGGCGCAGGCGCTGTTCGTTGTCATGCAGGGCCTCGGCAAGCGCTGCGCGTGCGCTGACGTCGAGCAACATGCCCTGGATGCGGACGACTTCGCCGTTGGCGTCGCGGGTAAGCCAGGTGTGGTCCTCGATGTGTATCCACTGGCCGTTGGCCATGCGCAGCCGGTAATTCTGGGTATAGGCGTCCGGGCCGTGTGCGAAGTGGCTGGCGACGTCGTCAGTGATCCTGGGTAGATCGTCGGCGTGAATCAGTGTGCTGTAGTGCAGCGTGCCGGCGGTGAAGTCTTCAGGCTTGTAGCCCCAGCGCCGAATGTTGCTGCTCACGAAGGTGGCGGGCCAGCCAGGCGCATTTGCCCATGAGATGGCAATGACCGGGGAGTGGTCGATGATCGTGCCGAGGCGGTGCAACTGGAGGTGCTGAGCCTCGAGCCGTTCGGCCATGGCGTCGAGCGCAGCACCGACGTTCGCGAGTTCGTCTGCGCCCTGCAGGCGGGTGCGCGCTGAGAGGTCGCCGGTGGCAAGCGTGGCTGCGGTGCGGGTGAGGAGGGCGGCACGACGGAACCAGAGCAGATGGGTGATCAGGCCGGCGAGCAGGGCGAAGGCGAGCCATGCCGCCGCACCGGCGATGAAATCGAGGCGGCTCGCTTCCAGACGGCTTGCCAGTGGCTGGGCAAGGTCCACGCGCACGATGAGGGTGTCGCTCGGGCCGACGGCGACCACGCCCAGCAAGGCTTGTTCGGCTTCCAGGCGCTGGATGCTGGCCTGGGGGGTACGTCGTGCAAGCGCCTTGGCGACGGCAAGACGCGTTTCAGGTGCCAGCAGAGGCAGATGCGCGAGCATCGGCTGCCCGAGCTCCGATCTGCTCAGGCTGGCGCGAATCTGTCCGTTGGCGTCGACCAGCCAGGCGTGGCTCAGGCCACGGTGCAGTGCAAGGCTGCTCACGAGTCGGCGGATCTGCAGCGGCGTTCCATGTTCGGACTGGCTCTCCAGCCTGGTCTGTTCCAGGGTCAGGCGTTCGGCAAGGCGCAGGCGCTCGGCGTGCTCGACCTCTCTTTCCAGGACGCCCATCTGCACCCAATAGAGTATGCCCAGCGCGATGACGGCAAGCAGGGACAGCACGATAGGCAGAACCAGTCGGGCGGGGAATGCGAGCAGGGGGTTGCCGATCCTCACCGTGCGGCTCCGCTGTCAGTGGTCAGGGCCACCCAGTCGGGCGGGCGCTGGAGCAGGCCAAGCCCTTGCAGATGGCCTGCAAGCGGGCCTGCAGACAGTGCAAGCGCTTCGGCGTCGAGTCGCTGAGCGCTCTCGGCGGCAGGAATGAAGCGGAGCCCGTCCAAGGTGGCGAGGTATTGTGCGACCGTCAGGTCCGCGGCGGGAGAGAGTAGGGCGGCCGCTGCGGGCAGGTCGGCCTCGAGAGCGGCCAGCCCGGTCCGCCAGGCGGCCCGTAGCTGCTGAACGCGATGTTCGACGAGGTCTGCGCGGACGACGAGCACGTCCACGATTTCTCCCGGCAGCTCGGCGCTGTCGAAGATCACGCGCAAGCCTGCAGCAAGCAATTGGCTCCTGATGGGTTCGAAGGTGATGACCACGTCTGCCCCGCCGTCCTGCACCATGGCGGCGTGTTGCGAGACTTCGCCATGCACGGTGTGAACGTCATCTCGCGTGAGGCCCGCAGCGGTCAGCAAG
Source organism: Thauera mechernichensis (assembly GCF_029588855.1). Taxonomy (NCBI): domain Bacteria; kingdom Pseudomonadati; phylum Pseudomonadota; class Betaproteobacteria; order Rhodocyclales; family Zoogloeaceae; genus Thauera; species Thauera mechernichensis. The sequence goes on from NZ_JARQZE010000004.1 coordinate 288,995, forward strand.
CGTGCCAGCATCAGGCTGCCAAGCGCGCTTTCTTCGAGGGCGATACGTTTGCCGCGGAGTTCCGCCAGGCTCGAGATGCCGGGGCGTGCGAGCACGGCGTCGGCGCCCCTGGAGTCGCTCAGCAGGGTGACGATACGAAGTTCCGTGCCTTCGTCGGCCAGGCGCAGTGCTTCGTCCAGGGTCAGTGCGGCGGCGTCGGCGAGCCCGTTGCGCAGGGCGCGCTTGCATTCGGTTGCCGATGGCAGTTCGATGACCTGAAGCGTGGCCGGGTCGATCAGCCCGCGCTCGCGGGCGAGCACCAGCGGGTCGTAGCCGACCCAGGGGTTGACGGCCACGCGCAGGGGCGGCTCGGGTACTTTCGCGCACGCCAGGGCGAGCACGGAGACGAGCAGGGCAAGCAGCAGGCGTGTGGTCATCGGCCATGGCTCCGCAGCCATGTCTCGAGTTCGGCTGGCGGTAGCGGGCGTGCGTAGAGGTAGCCTTGATGTTCGACGCAGCCGAGCGAGGCGAGGATGCTCGCTTGAGCGTCCGTTTCCACGCCCTCGGCCAGTACCTCCAGGCGTAGCGTACGTGCCATGGCGACGATGGTGGCGACGATGGCCTTGTCGTCGGCCGAGCGCTCGAGGCTGCGGACGAAGCTCTGATCGATCTTCAGTTTGTCGATGGAAAAGCGCTTGATATAGGCGAGCGATGAATAGCCGGTGCCGAAGTCATCGATCGCCAGGCGCAAGCCCAACTGTTTCAGTGCGCTGAGCGTTGCAATCGTGCGCGGGGCTTGCTCCATGAGCAGGCTCTCGGTGAGTTCGAGTTCGAGGCAGTGCGGGGGCAGGCCGGAGATCGCCAGTGCGGTCTTCACTTCCTCCACCAGGCCGTCGTCCATGAACTGGCGAGCGGATAGGTTCACCGCCACCGTGCCGAGCGCCAGGCCCTGCTCACGCCACGCCTGGGCCTGCATGCAGGCCGCCCGCAACACGAAGGCGCCGAGTCGAACGATGAGGCCGGTCTCTTCGGTAAGCGGGATGAAGCGCCCGGGGGGCACCAGATCCTCCCCCGGGGGCTGCCAGCGTACCAGTGCCTCGACGCCCAGCGCCTTGCCTGTCGTCGCGTCGACGAGCGGCTGGTAGTGGAGCAGGAACTCGCCGCGGTCCAGCCCATGGCGCAGCCGTGTTTCGAGCGACAGGCGTTCGGCCGCAGCGCGGGTCAGTGCGTGGGTGTGGAAGCGGTAGGTGTTGCGCCCCTGCTGCTTGGCCAGATACATCGCCGCATCCGCATGCTGGACGAGCTCGGTTGCGGTCAGGGCGTCGTCCGGGTAAAGGCTGATGCCGATGCTAAGGCCGATGAACACCTCATGGCCCGATGGCAGTGCGAAGGGGGTGTGGAGCAGTTCGATGAGCGATTGCGCAACGGCGACTGCGTGGCCGGGCTGGGTCACGGATTCGACCAGGAGCAGGAATTCGTCGCCACCGAGGCGTGCAAGGGTGTCTTCGTCGCGCAGCCGGCTCGACAGGCGTTGGGTCAACTGCACCAGCAGTTCGTCACCGACCGGGTGGCCGAGGCTGTCATTGACGGTCTTGAAACGGTCAAGGTCGAGGTAGAGCACGGCGACCTTGTTGCCGTGTCGTTCGGCACGATCGATGGCGTTCTGCAGCCGTGACTGCATCAGCAGTCGGTTGGGCAGGTCGGTAAGGGGGTCATGGTGTGCGAGATGCTCGAGCCGCGCTTCGAAGGATTTCAGCTCGCCGATGTCGGTGAACACGCCCACGTAACGATGCGGCTCGCCCTTGTCGTCCTTGACGGTGCTGATCGACAGCCACTGCGGGTAGATTTCGCCACTCTTGCGCCGGTTCCAGACCTCGCCGTGCCAGTGGCCGGTTTCGCCGAGCGTCTTCCACAAGGACTGGAAAAAGCTGCGCTCGTGGCGCCCGGACTGCAGCATTGATGGGTTGCTGCCCAGGGCCTCTGCCTCTGCATAACCGGTGATCTCCGAGAATGCGCGGTTGACTGCGACGATGCGGGGTTGCAGGTCGGTGATGAAAACGCCGTCGCGGGTGGCAGAAAAAACCGCAGCAGCCTGCTTGAGCGCCTCGCGGTCCCTGACCTTGATGATCGCCAGCGACGTCAGACGGCCGAACTCCTCCATCAGCGCGAGTTCGGCGGCCCCCGGCGCGCGCGGCCTGCGGTGGTAGATGCCGAAGGTGCCGATCACCCTGCCGGTGTCGTCCTTGAGCGGTATCGACCAGCAGGCGGCCAGGCCCGCCTTGCGTGCAATTGCGAGATAGGGCTGCCAGTAAGGGTGGTGCTCTATCTCGCTGACGATCACCGGCTTGCCCAGCCAGGCCGCGGTACCGCAGGAACCGTGGCCTTCGCCAGGCGTCAGGCCATCGACCGCTGCGTTGTAGTCTGCCGGCAGCGAGGGAGCGGCCGCGGTATGGAGCTTGCCGTCGGTGTCGATCAGCAGGATCGACACCAGCATGTCCTGGTCGAGCTCTTCGAGGCGGCGAGCCAGGTCGGCGAGGATGTCCGCGAGTGCCCGCCCGGAGAGGACCTCGTCGAGCACGGCGACGCGTGCGCGCTGCAGGACCTCGTCGCGTTTTTCCGTGGTTACGTCCAGCCAGACGCCGACAGCCTCCTGCGGCTGACCGTCGGCCGCACGTACGAGCCGCAACTGGTCGCGGATCCAGCGTGTCTGGCCGTGGGCGTCGGCGAACCGGTACTCGTGCACCAGGCTCTCGATGGCGGACAGTGAGGCCGAGCGGGCAATTGCGGCAGCGCGGTCGTCTGCATGCAGCTTGCTCGCCCACCATCCGGGCTGCAGTGCCTCGCTGACGGTATAACCCAAGTGGCGGGTGATGTTCTCGCTGACCCAGGTCGCACGCGGAACACCCGCGTCAAGCGACAGACTGTAGAGGATCGTCGGGCTGGCATCGATCAACCGGCTGAGGCGGTCGCTGGTTGCGCGCAGGGTTTCGCGCTCGCGCTTGAGTTCGGCCTGGCGCTGCACCTTCTCCAGGATGGCCGCCACCTCGAACAGGTAGCCTTCATGCTTGGCGAGGTAGTCGTCTATGCCCATGCCGAGGGCTTTGGCAGCGAGGTCTTCACTGCCCTGGCCTGTTATGAGCACGATCGGTAGGTCGAGCCGCCGGACTCTGCGCAGGGTGCGTACGAGCTCGAGCCCGTCCATGCCCGGTAGCCGGTAGTCGGTAAGGATGACGTCGAACGCCGTGGATTCGTCCGGCCCCGCCGGCAGCAGATCGAGGGCTTCGTCCGCCGTGCTCGATACCGTCAGCCGGATGTGGGGTGCGTGCTCGGCAAGATGGCGGGCGAGCAGGTCGGCATCGAAGCCGTTGTGTTCGACATAGAGCACGCGCAGCCCGCGCCCTTGCCAGTCCGCCGCGCCGCGGCGACGGGCGAGGGCTGCATCGATGCTGTCAGCAAGGTGGTCGAGATAGTCGTTGCGTTTGACGAGGTAGTCGTCGGCACCCGCCTTGAGGGCGGCAACCGCCGAATCCTGATCACCCGAGCCGGTTAGCATGACGACCGCGATCGGCAAGCCGTTCTCGCGCACGTGTGAAAGCACTTCCAGGCCGGAGCCGTCGGGGAGGGCGAGGTCGCAGAGGACGAGGTCGAACGGCTCCGATTCGGCCAGGTATTCGAACCCGCGTGCCAATGTGTCGGCGTGGGTCAGGTCGACCTGGGGCGCCGAGCGTGCGAGCACGCGGCGGGCCAGGTCGGCATCCGCGCTGGAGTCCTCGATGTAGAGCACCCGCATGTCGATCACTTTGGTCGTTCGTTGAGGACGCACCAGTACAGCTCGATCTGCTGCGCAACCTCCATGAAGTTGCCGAAATCGACCGGCTTGACGATGTAGGAGTTGGCGCCCAGTGCGTAGGCGGCGGTGAGGTCGCGGTCCTCGCGCGAGGTGGTGAGGATGACGACCGGGATACGCTGCAGCGTCGAATGCGCCTTGATCTCCTTGAGCACGGTAAGGCCATCCACGCGCGGCATGTTGAGATCGAGCAGGATCACTGCCGGCTTCTGCTCGCCTGCCAGCCAGCGCGGGATCCATTCGAGCGCTTCCTCGCCGTCGCGGGCGACAAGCACGGTGTTGGCGAGCTTGCGCCGAGCGAACGCCCGCAACGTCAGGTCGACATCGATCGGGCTGTCCTCCACGAGCAGGATGGGCGGAAATTCCGAAGTCATCGTTTGCTGTCTCCCCTCTTGTGCTGTCTCCACACGGTCCTGGCGGCGCATGACGTGGGCGTGATGCAGGCGATTATAGACAGGGCGGCCGGCTGCATGGTGCCCCGGCGCCGCGTCATCGGTTATCTTTCGCGCATGAACATTCATGCCCATCCTTCCATGCTGCGTCTCGCCCGCTTCGGCGCTGGCCCGATCTTCGATACCTTGAGTCTCGTTCTCCTTGCGGGCGGAGGCAAGGGGTGATGCCGGGCCTGGCATACTGGATCGGCGTGATGCGCCGTACGGTGCGACTGTGGCTTGACGCACAGGTGTTCGTTCATGCCGCCGCGCTGGCCTTCTTCACGCTGTTCTCGATTGCGCCGGTGGTGATCATCGCGGTCACCATTGTCGGACTGGTGCTTGGTGAGAGCGCAGCGCAAGGCGAGGTGGCGGCGCAACTCGAGGCCGCCATCGGCGCCCAGGCCGCCTCGGCGATACAGTCGGCGGTGAGCAACAGCCGTATCGAGCAGAGCGGCCTGCTGCCGTCGGTGGCCGGCTTTGCCGCCATCCTGTTTGGTGCGACCACGGTTTTTTCGCAGATGCAGACGTCGCTCAATGCGATCTGGGGGGTGGCGCCAAGGCCGACACGCAACAGCGTGTTCATCTACGTCAAGACACGCCTGCTGTCTCTGGCCGTGGTGCTGGGCATCGGCTTCGTGCTGCTCGTGTCGCTTACGGCCAGCGTCCTCGTGCGTGCGCTGATCGCATTCGCACAGGACTGGCTGCCGGTACCTGCCGCGCTCGTGCTGGGCATGGACTGGGCCGTCTCCCTGGTGGTCATCACCTTGCTGTTCGCCACCATCTTCAGGGTCTTGCCCGACGTCGTGCTGTTGTGGCGCGACGTGCTCCTCGGCGCTTTCGCAACCGCGCTGCTGTTTGCGGTCGGGCGTTCGCTGATCGCGCTGTATCTGGCCACGACGGCGACTGCCTCCACCTATGGTGCGGCGGGGTCCTTGGTGATGCTGCTGCTATGGGTGAACTATTCGGCGCTGATCCTGTTGCTGGGAGCGGCTTTCACACGGGCGCATGTCGAAGCGCGCGGACGTATCGTACGTCCGCGCGCTTCGGCCGTCTGTGTGCACAGGCAACTGGTGGAGGACTGAGGACGCTCCTCAGTGCCGCAGCAGATGCAGCTTGAAGTGGTGCTTGATGAAGGCCTGAAACTTTGCGACGCCCTCGAGCGCGAGGCGGAACTCGCCTTGCTCCATCGCGTTGAGCTGGTCGAGCGCGATGTAGTTGCTTGGCTCGACGCCCTGGCGCAGTGCATCGACATGGCCGCGCAGGCGCATCAGCACGAGGAAGTCGAAGGCTGCGCGCAGGTCCGCGGCGGCGTCTTCCTTGAGCGCGCCCCCGGCGACCAGCGCCTCCATGCGGTCGTGGGTGCTGCCATCCAGCTTGCGTGCCTCGATGGCGAGCGCCTTGATGCCGTCCGTGATGGCGAAGATGCCGGCCTTCTTGACGTCCACCTTGCCGCTATACGGTCCGGACTTCTCGACCTTGATGCGGCCGAACCAGCCTAGTGGAGGCAGGAAGTTCGTCATGTTCTGCGCCATGCGCATCAGGAAGCCCTGGTCGTTGCTCATGTGACGGAAGGCATGCTGGCGCAAGGCCTCGACCAGGTCGGCGCGGCCGTACAGCGCGCGCAGGTCCATGAACATGCTGCCGGTCATCACGTTCTCGGGTGTCGGTGTGGACAGCCAGCGGTTGAGCTCTTGCTTCCAAGCCCCGAGGCTGCGCCGCCAGGCGGGGTTGCGCGCCATGATGCCGCCCGAGCAAGGTGGGACGCCGATCGAAATGAGGGCGTCGATGAGCTCGTGCGAGAACGCTTCCAGACGAGCGACCTGCGCCGGATCCAGGCCGTCGTCGTAGATGATTGCGTTGTCCTGGTCGGTCGACAGGGTCTGCTCGCTACGGCCTTCGGAGCCCATCACGACGAAGGCGAAGTCCTCGGTGAGGTCGGGGAAGCGGGTGCTGCGCAGCAGGTGGATCAGGCGGATCAGCACCTGGTCGTTGAGGTTCGCGATCAGCTTGACCATGTCGCGGATCGGAATCCCGGTGCCGGACAGGTGTACGACCAGCTTCTGGATGCGTTCGTGCAGCAGGCGCAGGCTGTCGATCGAGTCCGCTTTTTCGATGTCCAGCACCAGTTGGTGCGGCGAGTGCGCCTGAAGGCGGAGGATATCGGTGTCGGTGATGATGCCTGCCAGCTCGCCCCCGGGTGTCACCACCACCAGGCGGTGGATCTTCAGCCTCGACATGCGGTAGAGCGCTTCGTACAGCACGTCGTCCTCGCCGATTACCGCCAGCGGGGCATTCATGATGTCGGCAACGTGGAGCGTATTGGGGTCGCGCCCCTGGGCGACAACCTTGTTGCGCAGGTCGCGGTCGGTCAGGATGCCCAGCGGGCGGCCATCGCCGACGACGACGACACTCGAGATATTGCGCTCGCGCATGCGCGCGACGACATCGACGACGCCGTCGGCCGCGGCACAGGTCACCACGTTGCGCTGGCAGAAATCCCTGATCGGACGGAAAAACTGGTTTTCTTCGGCCATGCGCGGGCGGTCCTGATTGCAGTCGATGGGGTTGTCATTATAACCCCACCCACATCATGGAGACCCCGCCGCGCTTGTGCTTGTATCAGGCGGTGGTTGCAAGCGTCTGGGTGAGCAGCATGCCCGGGTCGATGGAGATGACCTCGCCGACCATGATCAGTGCCGGCGCGCGAATGCCGCGCTCGCGAACGTCATTGGGCAGGTCGGCAAGGGTGCTATGCACCCCGCACTGTGCTGGGGTGGTGGCGGCGTGGATCACCGCGGCGGGTGTCGTTGCCGGCAGCCCGTGGGCAATCAGTTGTGTGCAGATCGCCTCGAGCGCGCCCAGCCCCATGTAGATCACCAGCGTCTGACGCGGGCGCGCAAGCGCCGGCCAGTCGAGATCGACCGTGCCGTCCTTGAGGTGGCCGGTCGCGAACACCAGGGTCTGGGCGTGTTCACGGTGGGTAAGAGGAATCCCCGTACAGGATGCCGCACCTGCCGCCGCGGTGATTCCAGGCACGATCTCGCAGCGGATTCCGGCCGCCTGCACCGCCTGCATCTCCTCGCCGCCGCGACCGAAGATGAAGGGGTCGCCTCCTTTGAGACGCACGACGTCCAGGCCCTCGCGTGCCAGGTCGACGAGCAACTGGTTGATTGCATGCTGCGGCAGCGCATGGTTGCCGGCTTCCTTCCCGGCATAGACACGGCGTGCCTTAGGCGGGATGAGGTCCACGATGGCGTCGCCGACGAGGTGGTCATATACGACCGCCTTGGCGTTGGCGATCAGGCGGGCCGCCCGGAGCGTGAGCAGCTCGGGGTCGCCGGGACCTGCGCCCACCAGATGCACCTTGCCGACTGCCGATGGCGCCTGGTCCAGGGATGCGGGTGCCGCACCCGACGAGTCGCCGCCGCGGCCTCGTGCCGGGTTGTCGCCGGGTGCCCGGGATGAGCGGCTCGTGCGACGGCTTGCCAGCGCGGCGGTGGGAGTGTGGTGAGCTGCATACATGGTTGTGACTCCGGCGAGGCGTGTATTAGGGGCAGTCTGTGCTTGCGAGATCGGTGCCGGAGCGGCTTTCCGGGCACCTGCCCGTGTCATGCAACGGGCTTTCTTCGGGCCATAAACCCCCTGTACAGGAAGGGTTTCGACCGTGTCGCAACTTTATCCTTACGCCTCATGTGGAAAATTAATTCACATCAAGGATCACGAACTGCCTCGAAAACCATACTGCCGTCACCGTGTTGTTTCACATCCCGTGTCGTAAAGGAGAGGGAAATGCAAAACAAGAGCTTGATCGGTAAAACGCTCGCCATGGCAATCCTGCCGCTGGCGATGAGCAGCGCCTGGGCGCAGGAAGCACCCAAGCTGACTGCCGAGGAAATGGAGCAGGGCAAGCTGATCTACTTCGAGCGCTGTGCCGGCTGCCACGGCGTGCTGCGCAAGGGCGCCACCGGCAAGAACCTCGAGCCGGCCTGGAGCAAGACCATGCCCGACGGCACGAAGATGGAAGGCGGCACCCTCAAGCTGGGCACCGACCGTCTCGAGAAGATCATTGCCTACGGTACCGAAGGCGGCATGGTCAACTACGACGACATCCTCACGCCGCAAGAAATCAACCTGATGGCGCGCTACATCCAGGTCGAGCCGCCGATCCCGCCCGAGTTCTCGCTCAAGGACATGAAGGACAGCTGGAAGCTCATCGTTCCGGTTGACAAGCGTCCGACGAAGCAGATGAACAAGGTCAACCTGAAGAACGTGTTCGCGATCACGCTGCGCGACGCGGGCAAGCTGGCCCTGGTCGATGGCGACACGCACAAGATCTGGAAGATCCTCGACACTGGCTACGCGGTGCACATCTCGCGCCTGTCGGCCTCCGGCCGCTACGTGTATACCGTCGGTCGCGACGGCCTGACCACCATCATCGACATGTGGTTCGAAGAGCCGACCACAGTCGCCACCGTGCGCCTCGGTTCGGATGCCCGTTCGGTCGATACCTCGAAGTTCAAGGGCTACGAGGACAAGTACCTGATCGGTGGTACCTACTGGCCGCCCCAGTACTCGATCATGGATGGCGAAACCCTCGAGCCGATCAAGATCGTGTCGACCCGTGGCAACACTGTCGATGGCGATTACCACCCCGAGCCGCGCGTGGCCTCCATTGTGGCCTCGATGACCAAGCCGGAGTGGGTGGTGAACGTGAAGGAAACCGGCATGATTCTGCTGGTGGACTACAGCGACATCATGAACCTGAAGACCACCCAGATCGATTCCGCCAAGTTCCTGCATGACGGTGGTTGGGATGCCTCGGGTCGCTACTTCCTGGTCGCCGCCAATGCGTCGAACAAGATCGCTGCGGTCGATACCAAGGAAGGCAAGCTCGCCGCCCTGGTCGACACCGCGAAGATCCCGCACCCGGGTCGTGGCGCCAACTTCGTGCATCCGCAGTTCGGTCCTGTCTGGTCGACCGGCCACCTCGGCGATGCCGTCGTTTCGCTGATCTCGACGCCCTCCGATGAAGCCAAGAACGCCAAGTTCAAGGAGCACAACTGGAAGGTCGTCCAGGAGCTGAAGATGCCGGGCGCTGGCAACCTGTTCGTCAAGACGCACCCGAAGTCGAAGCACTTCTGGGCTGACGCGCCGATGAACCCGGAGCGTGAGATCGCCGAGTCGGTGTTCGTGTTCGACATGAACGATCTGACGAAGGATCCGGTGCGCCTCGACGTTGCCAAGGACTCGGGTCTGCCTGAAAGCAAGGCGATCCGCCGCGCTGTCCAGCCCGAGTACAACGAGGCTGGCGACGAAGTGTGGATCTCGCTGTGGGGCGGCAAGACCGACCAGTCGGCAATCGTTGTCTATGACGACAAGACGCTGAAGGTCAAGAAGGTCATCACCGACCCGGCGATCGTCACGCCGACCGGCAAGTTCAACGTGTATAACACGATGCACGACGTGTATTGATCGCCACCACGGTCAATCTCTGAAAAACCCCCGCGCTTCGGCGCGGGGGTCTGAAGGGTACAAGTTCCATGTCAGATCGAGACAGCAACACCAAACAAGAACAATCTGGCGGCCTCATGGCCCGCCTGCGCCGCCCCTCGAAGAAGTCGCTGGGCGGTCTGCTCGCTGTCGGTATTGTCGTTGGCATCCTGTTCTGGGGTGGGTTCAACACCGCCATGGAAGCCACCAACACCGAGAAGTTCTGTATCTCCTGCCACGAAATGCATGACAACGTGTACATGGAGTACAAGGAGACCATCCACTACAGCAACCGGACCGGCGTACGCGCCGTGTGTTCCGACTGCCACGTGCCGAAGGACTGGACCTACAAGATGATCCGCAAGATCCAGGCTTCGCGCGAAGTCTGGGGCAAGATCACCGGCACGATCGATACCCGCGAGAAGTTCGAGGCCAAGCGCCTGGAGCTGGCACGTCGCGAATGGGCGCGCATGAAGGCAAGCGATTCGCGCGAATGCCGCAACTGCCACAGCTTCGACAGCATGAACAAGGAGTCCCAGAAGCAGCGTGCGCGCAAGCAGCACGAGATGGCGCTCGAGGACAAGATGACCTGCATCGACTGCCACAAGGGTATCGCGCACCACAAGCCCGAAGGCATGACCGAGGAAGACGAGGAGTGAGCTTTCTCGTGCAGCACAGGCCAACCCAAGCACAGTGAGGGAATGACGATGAAGAAGACGATGATTGCCGGCGCCGTGGGCGCACTCCTTGCCCTTGGCGCTGGCGGCGCCTTTGCCGCAGCACCGGACTGGGGCAAGGTCGAGGCCAAGGACATCACCCTGTTCTACCCCGGCGTGTCACCGCTGGAGTGGATCCAGAAGGGTACCGAGCACGGTGGCGCCCGCGCACTGAAGAAGGGTGAAACCTGTGCTGACTGCCACAGCGATGAAGCGGCCGACATGGGCAAGAAGATCGCCAGCGGCCTGAAACTCGAGCCAAACCCGATTCCGGGCAAGGCACCGGCCATCCCGGTCAAGGTCCAGGCTGCGCATGACGGCGAGAACCTCTACCTGCGCTTCTCCTGGAAGCAGCCTGCCGCCTCCGGCGCGGCCAAGATGGACGAGGCCAACCCGGTCAAGATCGCCTTCATGCTCGAGTCGGGCGGCAAGGTCGAGCTTGCCGACCAGAGCGGCTGCTGGGCCACCTGCCACCAGGATTCGCGCACCATGCCGGGTGCGGATGATGCCAAGAAGAAGTACGTCAAGGGTGGCTCGGTTGCCGAAGGCAAGTTCTACGACCTCTACCAGTGGCGCAGCGGCGAGAACAAGGGCTTCAATGGCCACGTCGCCGACACCCGCGTGATGGAAGGCGGTACGGCGCTGGTGAGCGCCGAGGGCAAGCAGGACGGCGACACTTGGTCGGTGGTGTTCACCCGCAAGCTCGCGGGCGGCGAGGGCGATGTGACGCTCGAGTCCGGCAAGAGCTACAACTTCGGCTTTGCCATCCACAACGACAACTCGGCTGGTCGCTACCATCACGTCTCGCTCGGCTACAAGCTGGGTGTGGATGCCGATGGCGATGTGAAGGCGGCCAAGCAGTAAGGCTCGACCCTCGGTACTGCGCCGAGGTAGTACAGGCCATGGCTCAGGCGGAAATCCGGGGGTGCCCGGGTTTCCGCCTGTTTGTTGGTGAGCCCGGACGCGCATCGCTTGCCGGGATGGGTTCTCGATCAAGGAGTGGTGATCATGATGATGCGTTCATGGCGGGCGGTGGTGGGCGCAGTGCTGTTTGCGCTCGGTATCTCGGCACCGGCGATGGCAGCCGAGCACGAAGTCCTGATCGAGAGCTACGCGTTCACGCCGATGGAGTTGCGCGTTAAGACGGGCGACACCGTGGTCTGGGTGAATCAGGAGAAGCGCGTCAGCCACTCGGTGTACTTCATCGCTGCGAACCAGGAGTCCGAGCGCTTCTTCCCCGGTGAGCGCTGGTCGCACCGCTTCGAGCAGGCAGGGCGCTTCGAATACCGCTGCGGGCCGCATCCGGAGATGCTCGGCGTGGTCATCGTCGAGGACTGAGGCGCGCCGCAGGGACACGACAACCTCACATCCCGTGGGGTTGATTCGAGTCAAGGTTAATGCAGGGGCGAAGGTTCATCCTGTTTCCGACTGATCGACCGTCGGAAGAACGAGATGAAACTACCGCCCCTTGTCGCCCATGTTGCCGTGTTCATCGGCGCCGCGTTGGTCTCCGCGTTTGCTGCGGCCAACGAGTCCAAGCCGGCGCCGCCCGACGCCGAGCGTGCCCGCGAACTCGTTCACATCGTCCGCCAGGACTGTGGGTCCTGTCATGGCCTGACCCTCAATGGCGGGCTGGGGCCCGCACTTACGATCGAAGCCATGGCGGACAAGCCTGCCGAGAGCATGGTGGCCACCATCATCGGCGGGCGCCCGGGCACCCCCATGCCACCGTTCCGAGGCATCGTGACCGAGTCTGAGGCCGAGTGGATCGTCGATCAGTTGATGCGCGGATTCCCGCCTGACACCGGTTTGCCGCCCGTTCAGGCGCGGAACTGATCCACTCGCAGAGCGCCGGCGCAGTGCCTTCGTCAGTCGGCCGTGGCAGCTCTTCAAGGCCGCTCGCCCATTTCGTTTTCTCCAGCTTCCTCAACATTCCAATTCCACCTTCGTTCGCGTATCGCGCCCGAGCTTGATTGACGGAGTCCGCATGTCATCGCAGAAACCTCGCCTCGCACCGCCCGTCCTCTGGGGTGTCGTGCTCTCCGCAATGGTGTTCCTCCTTTCAGCCTGCGCGTCGACGCCGCCCGCTGCGCTGCGCGGCACGGGCGACCTCGGCGTCGTCATCGAGCGCGCGGACGGACGGGTCAAGATCGTCGAGACAAGCGGGCGCAGCGTGCTCGCCACCGTAGAAGGCCTTGGCGACCTGTCGCACGCCTCGGTGGTGTTCTCGCGTGATGCGCGTTATGCGTATGTCTTCGGGCGCGACGGGGGCCTGACGAAGGTCGATCTGCTCGAGGCCAGGATCGCCGGCCGCGTCGTCCAGGCGGGCAACGCCATCGGCGGTTCGATCTCGCACGACGGCAGCCTCGTGGTGGTGCAGAACTATGAGCCTGGCGGGATCAAGGCCTTCGATGCACATACGCTCGAATTGGTTGCCGACGTGCCAGCCACCACCGAGGACGGTCGTCGCTCCAAGGTGGTGGGCCTTGCCGACCTGTCGGGCAAGCGCTTCATCTATGCGCTGTTCGAGGCGGGAGAGATCCGCATCACCGACTTCGCTGATCCGCGCAATCCGGTCACGCAACGCTTTGCCGGCGGTAACCAGCCCTACGATGCGCTGGTGACGCCCAACGGCCGCCATTACATCGCTGGCCTGTTCGGGGAGGACGGCCTGGCCTTGGTCGATCTGTGGAACCTGGACAAGGGCAGCAGCAAGATCCTCGACGGCTATGGCCGGGGTGAGCAGCCGCTGCCGGTCTTCAAGATGCCGCACCTGCGTGGGTGGTCGGTGGCCGGAGGGCGTGCCTACCTGCCCGCGATCGGGCGTCATGAGGTGCTGGTGGTCGACACCACGACCTGGCAGGAAGTCGGGCGCATCCCGGTCAAGAGCCAGCCGGTGTTCGCGATGGCACGCCCCGACGGTCGCGAGATCTGGGTCAACTTCGCGTTTCCCGACAATGGCTGGGTGCAGGTGATCGACACCGTCAGCGGCCAGGTCACCCATACCCTCCAGCCCGGGCGCGGCATTCTGCATATGGAGTTCCTCTCCAAGGGGCACGAGGTGTGGCTTTCCGCGCGCGATGACAATCGCGTGGTGATCTACGACACGGCCACCAAGACGCCCATCGGCGGCTTCGATTCGTTGAGCCCGAGCGGCATCTTCTTCACTACGCGCGCGGCGCGCACGGGGTTCTGATGCCGCGCAAGCTTTGCCTGCCCGCGGGCGTCGGCGACATCGGACTGCGCCTGCTCAACGACTGGCAGCGCGACTTCCCGCTCGAGAGCCGGCCGTTCGCACGGATCGCCGCCGCCGTCGGCATGGCCGAGAGTGATGTGATCGATGCCTACGGTGAGTTGCGTACCAAGGGCGTGGTGAGCCGCATTGGCGCCGTGTTTGCGCCCCGACGCTTGGGCGCGAGCGCACTGGCCGCGATGGCGGTGCCGCCCTCGCGGCTCGAGGCGGTTGCAGCGCGTGTCAGCGCCGAGGCGGCGATCAACCATAACTACCAGCGCGAGCATCGTTACAACCTCTGGTTCGTGGTGACGGCGTCGTCCGCTGAGCGCCTGCAGCAGGTGGTGGCCGGCCTCGAGCGTGATACCGGCTGCGCGGTGATCGTGTTGCCCTTGGAGGAAGAGTTCCATATCGACCTGGGTTTCGATCTGCGCGAACCGGCGGGCGAGGGCGCGTGCAACAGCCCGGCCGGGCGTCGCCGCGAACGCGCGTCGATCGTGCTCGACGGCGACGCTGCCTGCGCGCTGCCCGCCATCGAGCGCGAGTTGGTCACTGCCTTGCAGGGGGGGCTGGCGCTGGAGGCCCGTCCATTCGAGTCCCTTGGCAAGAAGGTCGGGCTGAGCGAGGCGATGACGCTGGAGTTCATCGCGCGTTGGGTGTGCGAAGGCCTGATTCGGCGCTTTGGTGTGGTGGTGCGCCACCACGAGCTCGGCATGGAGGCCAATGCGATGTGCGTTTGGGATGTCCCCGAGCAGGACGTTTCCGCGCTGGGGCGGAGCCTCGCACGCGAGCATGCGGTGACGCTGTGCTATCGTCGCCGACGGGCCTTGCCCGACTGGCCCTACAACCTGTTCTGCATGATCCATGGCAGTGCCCGCGAGGACGTGCTGGCGGCGCGTGCAGACCTCGCACAGCGCCTGGGCCTGGATGCCTATCCGAGCGCGACCCTGTTCAGTTGCCGCCGCTTCAAGCAGACCGGTGCGCACTATCTCTCCCCCGGAGCCCTTGCCCATGCCTGAAGCTCGAGAACGCCCGTCTGGCAGCAAGGCCGCCGGACGCCAGGGCATCGCCGCACGCCGCGCGCCCGACGACGTCGATCGCCGGCTGATCAATGCCTTGCAGGGTGATTTCCCGCTGGTGGAGCGCCCCTTCGCGCAGGTAGCCGATGCCGTGGGCTTGAGCGAGGAGGCGCTCATTGCCCGTCTGCAGAGTCTGCTTGACGACCGCGTATTGACACGCTTCGGCCCCATGTTCCAGATCGAGCGCATGGGCGGGGCTTTCTGCCTGGCCGCAATGGCCGTGCCTGAGGTGCGTTGGGGCGAGGTTGTCGAGGCCGTCAATGCCTTTACCGAAGTGGCGCACAACTACCGCCGTGAACATGCCTTGAACATGTGGTTCGTGCTCGCGACCGAGACCCCGGGAGGCATCGCCGACTGTGCTGCGCGCATGGAAGCCGCGACCGGTTTGCCGGTGCACCTGTTCCCCAAGGAGCGCGAGTACTTTGTCGAGATGAAGCTGGAGGCGTGACGGTGAGCGATCCGATTGATTCTGCGGTGGGCGGTGCCGGGGTGCCGAGCGGCAAGCTGGGCGATGTGCAGGCGGTCGCCGACCTCGACCGTCGGCTCGTCCTCGCTACCCAGGGTGGGCTGGCCCTGGTCGCGCGCCCCTATGCCTTGCTCGCCGAGCAATTGGGCACGAGCGAAGCGTTGGTGCGTGAGCGCCTGGCGGTCATGCTGGCCGATGGTCGCATCAGGCGGATCGGTGCGGTCCCGAACCATTACGCCATCGGCTACCCTGCAAACGGCATGAGCGTCTGGGACATCGATGACGAATGCATCGATGCAGTCGGCGAGCGGGTCGGGGGCTTGCCCTTCGTCACCCACTGCTATCGGCGTCCGCGCCACCTGCCGGACTGGCCATACAACCTGTTTGCGATGGTGCATGCGGCGACGCGCGAAGCAGCGCTCGAGCGCGTTGGCGAGATCGCAGCGGCGATCGAGCGTGACTTCCCGGGTGTCTGCCGTAGCCGCGACGTGCTGTTTTCGGCCGGGATCCTGAAGAAAACAGGCTTGCGCATCGGCGCTTAAGGACCTCGCCGAAGGGCGCAGCAGCGCGATTTGCTGCGCCAGACCGGCCCCTTGACCGGCGTCATTTTTCCCGCCACCAAGGTCGGCTGTAATCGCGGCAACAAGGAGGCTTCCATGTTCCGCATCTCCCAATTCATCCGCGAACTCGACCACCCGACCCCCGCCGGCCCGCGCCGTAACCCGCCCGGGCCGGTGGTCATCTGGAACCTGATCCGGCGCTGCAACCTCACCTGCGAGCACTGCTATTCGATCTCTGCAGACAAGGACTTTCCGGGCGAGCTGAACACCGCCGAGATCTTCAAGGTCATGGATGATCTCAAGGCAGCGCGCGTGCCGGTGCTGATCCTGTCGGGCGGCGAGCCGCTGTTGCGGCCGGACATCTTCGACATTGCCCGTCGTGCCAAGGGCATGGGCTTTTACGTCGGCCTGTCGTCCAATGGCACCTTGATCGACGAGTCGAACATTGACGCCATAGACGAGATCGGCTTCGACTACGTTGGTGTGAGCCTGGACGGAATCGGCGCCACCCACGACCACTTCCGCCGCAAGCAGGGGGCCTTCGAGGCCTCGATGCACGGCATCCGCCTGTGCCGGGACCGTGGCATCAAGGTCGGCGTGCGCTACACCATGACAGAGGGCAACGCCCACGATCTGCCCGCGCTGTTGAAGCTGGTCGAGGACGAGCGTATCGACAAGTTCTACTTCTCGCACCTGAACTACGCCGGCCGCGGCAACAAGAACCGCGCTGGTGATGCCCGCCACCGCACCACGCGCGAGGCGATGGAGCTGCTGTTCGAGAGCTGTCTGGACCTGCACCGGCGCGGCATCGAAAAGGACTTCGTCACCGGCAACAACGACGCCGATGGCCCCTTCCTGCTGCACTGGGTGCAGCGCCGATTCCCTGACAAGGCCGCACACGTCGAGGCCAGGCTGCGCCAATGGGGCGGCAATGCGAGCGGGGTGAATGTCTCGAATATCGACAACCTCGGCATCGTGCACCCCGACACCATGTGGTGGCATGTGCCGCTGGGCAACGTGCGCCAGCGTGCCTTCGGCGAGATCTGGAACGACCTGAGCAATCCGCTGCTCGCCGGCCTCAAGCAGCACCCGCGCAAGCTCGAGGGGCGCTGCGGCGCCTGCCGGTATCTGGACATCTGCAATGGCAGTTCGCGGGTGCGTGCCGAGCAGGTGACTGGCAACCCCTGGGCGGAGGATCCGGCCTGTTATCTGGATGACGAAGAGATCGGCGTCAGCGCCGATGACTACGGCGCCGAGCGCGTCGTCACCACGCCCTGGGTCCGCCTCAACAAGGTGTCCGCATGAAGCCGCTCCGTTCCGTCGCCGCCGTTGTGGCGGGTCTCGCCCTTGCCTTCCCTGCGGCGCAGTCCGTTGTTGCCGCATCGCCCGCAGCCGTTACGCCGGTTGTCGAGGTTGCCGCACTCTATGAGCAGCACTGTGCCGCTTGCCACGCCTCGAGCCGATTGGGCGGGATGGGGCCGGCGCTGCTGCCCGAGAATCTGTCGCGTCTGCGCAAGGGCGAAGCGCTCAAGGTGATCGCAGAGGGGCGTACGGCCACCCAGATGCCTGGCTTCGCGGCCCAACTCGGCCAACATGAGATCGCCGCGATTGCCGACTGGATCTACACACCGGTGGTGCCCGAGCCGCGCTGGTCGGATGCCGACATCACCGCCTCGCGCATCGAGCATGTCGACCCGGCCACCTTGTCGGACAAGCCGGTGTTCGACGCCGACCCGCTCAACCTTTTCCTCGTCGTCGAGGCAGGGGACCACCACGTCAGCGTGCTCGACGGCGACAAGCTCGAGCCGATCTTCCGCTTCCAGTCGCGCTTTGCGCTGCACGGCGGTCCCAAGTTCGCAGCCGAAGGACGGTATGTGTTCTTCGGTTCGCGCGACGGCTGGATCACCAAGTTCGACCTGTGGAACCTGAAGGTGGTGGCCGAGGTGCGTGCCGGCATCAATACCCGTAACGTCGCGGCCTCGCCCGATGGCAAGCACGTCGCGGTGGCCAACTACCTGCCGCACACGCTGGTGCTGCTCGATGGCGATCTGAACCTGATCAAGACCCTCCCCGCGATGGATCGGGATGGCAAGCAGAGCTCGCGCGTCTCGGCGGTGTACGACGCCACCCCGCGCCAGTCATTCATCGCCGCGCTCAAGGATGTCGGCGAGGTGTGGGAGATCAGCTACACCAAGGCGGTCGAGGACATCCCGACCAGCTACATCCACGACTACACCCAGCGCGAGGGGACCTTCATCCCCGGCTATCTCAATCCGCGCCGCACCATCCTCGCCGAGGTGCTCGACGACTTC
Organism: Thauera mechernichensis; assembly: GCF_029588855.1. Taxonomy (NCBI): domain Bacteria; kingdom Pseudomonadati; phylum Pseudomonadota; class Betaproteobacteria; order Rhodocyclales; family Zoogloeaceae; genus Thauera; species Thauera mechernichensis. The sequence goes on from NZ_JARQZE010000004.1 coordinate 307,110, forward strand.
TTCTTCACCCAGGACTACTCCGAGCTGATGGGCGCATCGCGTGAGGGTGTCGGCCAGGTGGTGAACCTGGATGTGCGCAAGAAGATCGCCAATCTGCCGCTGGACGGCATGCCCCACCTGGGTTCGGGCATCACCTGGGAGTGGACCGACCCTGCCGCAGGACCTGACGCGAAGCCGCGCACGGTCATGGCGAGCACCAACCTCAAGGCGGGCGAGGTCACGGTCATCGACATGAAGACCTGGGAAGTCATCAAGCGCATCCAGACCCGCGGCCCGGGCTTCTTCCTGCGCAGCCACGGCAACAGCCGCTATGCTTTCGTCGATTCGATGATGAGTCCGGAGGCCAAGCACATCCTGCAGGTGATCGACAAGCAGACGCTGGAGGTGGTCAGGGAGATTGTCGGCGAGCCTGGCAAGACGCTTGCCCACATCGAGTTCACCCGCGATGGCCGCTATGCGCTGGCCAGCCTGTGGGAGGATGAGGGGGCGGTCATCGTTCTCGACGCGCAGACCCTCGAAGAGGTCAAGCGTCTGCCGATGAGAAAACCTGTCGGCAAATACAACGTCTGGAACAAGATCACGCGCGAGGAAGGCACCAGCCACTGAGTGCAGCCGGCGCCCGCGCACCTGCGCGGACGCCGGCTTTGCCGCGGGTGCCTTCGCTGCAGCTGACTTCATCAACCCCAAGAGCATTACAGAGAAAATAGACATGCCGCTGATTCGCATCGACGAACCCACCACCCGCCGTATTCCGCCCGATACCTTCTCGCTCTGGGCGCTTGGTTTCAGGCCTTTCTACCTGCTTGCGGCGCTGTTTGCCGCTATCGCCGTGCCGGTATGGGCGGTGGCCTACTCGGGTGGAATCGAACTGCCGATTCCCGGGATGTGGTGGCACGCACACGAGATGATCTTCGGTTTCGCGGTGGCGGTGATCATCGGTTTCCTGTTTACTGCTGGGCGCAACTGGACCGGGCTCGATACGCCCGCGGGCCCGCCGCTTGCAGCGCTGGCGGCGCTGTGGCTGGCTGGACGGCTGGCGATGGCATTCGGCAGTGGTGCCTGGGTGGCGATCGTCGACATGGCTTTCCTGCCGGTCGCGGCAGCCCTGTTGTTGCGTGTGCTGATCAAGGCCAAGAGCAGGCGCAATTACTTTGTCGGCGTCCTGCCGGCCTTGCTCGCGCTGGCGAATCTGGTCTTCCATCTCGCCGTACTCGGCGTGCTTGCGGTCGATCCGCTGATGGCGATGCATCTGGCGCTCGGGCTGATCGTGGTACTCGAGACGATTGTCGGCGGGCGCGTGATCCCGATGTTCACCTTCAACGCCGTGCGCGGCATCAAGCAGTGGCGCGATCCGCGCCTGGACTGGGCGGCGGCGATTGCGACGGGTGTCGCGCTGTTGCTGTGGGCTCTCGGGGCCGGCATGTGGGCGGGCGTGGTGTCGCTGGTCGCCGCCTTGTTGCAGGCGCTGCGGCTGGGCGGCTGGAACCCGTGGGCGACGCGAGGCGCCCCCCTGCTGTGGGTGCTGCATCTGGCCTACCTGTGGATTCCGCTCGGTCTGGCGCTGATCGCGCTCACCCAGTTCGGCGTACTGCCGCGTTCGGCGGGCATTCATGCGCTTGCGATTGGCGCGACAGGTGGATTGATCATCGGCATGATCACCCGTACTGCGCTTGGACACACCGGACGCATGCTCGTGGCGGGGCCGGTAGAGACCGCCGCCTACGCGCTGGTGCTGCTGGCGGCGCTGGTTCGCGTGTTGAGCGTGGCGCTCTTTCCCGCCGCGCTGGTGGGCGGTGTGCATGCCGCGGCGACGCTATGGGCGCTTGGCTTTGCCCTCTATCTGTGGCGCTATGCGCCTTTCCTGCTCAAGGCGCGGGTTGATGGCAAGGAGGGTTGAGACCCTCATGCCGATCGCCCCTGTGTGTGCGGTGGGGCAGGGGCGATCAGCTGCCAAGCAGTGCTGCCAGTACGCCCGGGTCGGCAACGGGCAGCGCTTCGAAGCCCGGGCGGGCGTATAGATAGCCCTGCTGCAGCCTGATCCCCATGCCGGCGAGGCAGCGCGCCTCGTCGAGCGTTTCCACGCCTTCTGCAATCAGTGTGCACGGCAGTTCAGCGGCGAGGCTGACCAGGTGGCGAACGATCAATTGCCGACGGCGGTCCTGATCGATGTTGCGAATCAGGTTCATGTCGAGCTTCAACACGTCGGGCTGGAAGTATGTCAGCAGGTTGAGCCCCGCGTAGCCGGCGCCGAAATCGTCGATCGCAGTGCCAAAGCCGATTGCGCGGTATTCCTCCACGATGCGGCGCAGGTGGCCGTCATTGCGCACTTCCTCGACCTCGGTGATTTCGAACTGAAGCCGCTCGAGCGGAAATCCGACCCGGTTTGCGGCCTCGATGGTGGCGCGGATGCAGGCTCGCGGTTCGTACACCGCATTAGGCAGGAAGTTGATGCTAAGCCGTGACGACAAGCCGAGTTGGTGAGCGAGTTCGATCGCCTTCGTCCGGCAACGCTGGTCGAACTGATAGCGGTTTTCGTCCGTGAGCTTGGCTAATACGCTGGCTGCACTCTCGCCATTGGGGCCGCGGACCAATGCCTCCCATGCCCACGACGAACCGCTGTCGAGGTCGATGATCGGCTGGAAGGCCATCGTAAAGTCGAAGGGCAGGGGCGGAAGTGCTCGGCAACGGCCGCAGTCGGGGAGTAAGGACTCACTTCGTGGCGTGTGCAGCGGGAATTCCGTGTTGGTCATGTGCGCTGCCTGGGTTGGGTTGTAACTGCGACAGTAATGATGTCGAACCGGCCTCGTCAAGGTCGGGCACATGTACGAAGCGCGGTAGCGGCGTCGCAGTGGGCGGCTGCACCCGAGCGAGCTGACAGGGCCGCCTCAGCCCAGGCTTCGCCTGAGTTTGCCGATGTCGGGGATATGGATCGTGCGGCCCTCGACCTCGATCAGGCCGGAGTCTGTGAGCTCGTGCAGGATGCGTGAGAAGTGCTCCTGGGTGAGGTTCAGGCGCGAGGCGATCGTGCCCTTGCTGGTCGGCAGGCGAATTGACACCCGCCCGTTGGCAATGCCGTCGCCCTCGCGCTCTTCCTCGCGCAGCAGGTAGCCAATGATGCGTTCGCGCCCCGAGCGCAGTGAGTAGCTCTCGACGTCGGCCATCAGGTGGTGCAGGCGCTGGGCCAGGCCGGCGATGATCTTGCGGCAGAACACCGGGTCGCCAGCCATTTCATCGAAGAATACCTGCTTGGCGATGTGGAGGAGACTGGCATCGGTCAGGGCCTGGGCCATCACCACGTAGGGCTTGTCCATGAACATCACGGCTTCGCCGAAGCTCTGCCCGGGGCGCAGGATGTCGACGACCTTCTCGTTGCCCTCCGCAGAGGTGAACGCGAGCTTGACCTGGCCGCTGAGGATGAAGTGAAAGCCGGAGCAGGTATCGCCGCGGTGGAAAAGAATGTCGCCCCGCCCGACCTTGAGCTCGCGCACGCCACGCGCGAAGCGGGCGATGTCGTGGCAACCCAGGCCATTGAAGAGCGAGGCCTGGCTCAGCAGGCGGCACAGGCGCTCGATCTCGGGCGAAGGCTGGTCGGCGGGCGGCGTGTCGCGCAGTGCTTCGGTGCAGGGGAGGTCGCGGTAGTTCATGGCTTCACCGAGTGAGCTGGGCATAGAACATGGGCAGGCGGGCGGGGAGTTCATCGGGCTGGCGGATCACTGCGAAGCCCGCCGGACCGAACAGGTGTGGCAGGTAGCTTGCGCCTTCGCGGTCGATGGTGACGCAGAAGGGAACGATGCCATGGCTGCGGGCCTCGACGATCGCGACCCGGGTGTCCTCGATGCCGTAGCGGCCGTCGTAAAGGTCGAGGTCGTTCGGTTTGCCATCGGAGAGGATGAGCAGAATGCGGCGCGCTGCGGTCTGCTTTTCGAGGATGGTGGTGGCGTGGCGGATGGCGGCACCCAGGCGGGTGTAGTAGCCGGGCTTGATCGCCATGATGCGGCCGCGGGCACGGTCGTCGAAGCGCTGATCGAAGTCCTTGAGACGATGGAAGCGCACGTTGCTGCGCTTGACCGAGGAGAAGCCACACAGTGCGAAGCGGTCGCCGGTCGCCATCAGCGCTTCACCGAACAGCAGCAACGAGTCGCGGATGACGTCGATCACGCGTGCTTCGGAGGACACCCAGGCGTCGGTTGACAAGGAAAGGTCGGCGAGTGCGAGGCAAGCCAGATCGCGCTCGCGCTTCTCCAGCGACAGGTATAGCTGGTCGGATGGGTGGTGACCGCAGGCACGGTCGGTGGTGGCGCGTACCACAGCGTCGACGTCGAGCTCGGTGCCGTCGACCTGTCCCTTGAGCCAGCGCCGGCCCGGTGTCAGCGCGGCGAACTGACGGTGCAGGCGGCGGGCGGTGCGGCGCAGGTGTTCGGGTAGCGCGCAGGGTGCCGCACGAGGATCGTTGATCGACGGCGTCAGTTCGTTGAGGCGGACATGATCCTCGCGCAGCAGGTTCTTGCGGTAGTCCCACTCCGGCAGCGGGATGCCGTCGCCGAGGACGACGTCGTCCTCGGCGGCCGAGGGCAGGTCGAGGTCGAAGCGGACCTTGGAAGCAACACGCTCGTTGTCGCGGGTGATCGACAGGTGGTCGAGGTTGGCTGCGGCATCGGCGGCGTTGTCGTCCGGGTCGTCGTCGGTGCTGCGCTTGACCTTGATGAACTCGGCAACCGATAGCAGGCTTTCGGCGCGGAAGGGAATGATCATGCCGTGCTTCTCGGGCGCGTTCTCCTGGCGCTCGACACGGTGGGCTTGCTGGCTGGCGTCGCGACCCGGCTTGGTGCTGCCGCCCTCGGCAGCCTCGGCGCCGCTGCCGCTGCCGGCGAGGCCTGCTGCGGGCTTGGCACGGAAGTCGCTGAGCCACAGCAGCACCGGTTGCGTGGGCTGTGCCTTGACCGGCAATGCCGGCAAGGCGGCAACGCTGCCCGGTGCATGCATTGCCTGGCGCAGCAGGCGTTCGCGCTCGGCTTCGGCTGCAGGTAGCTTGGCGGGGTTGCGGCGCTGGGCGATCACGGCGTCCACCAGTCGGCGATAGCGCGGCTCGATACCTGGCCAGCGTTGTAGCGCGCGCAGGGTGGCACGCTGGTTCTCGCGCAGTTCACGACTGGCCTCGGTGTCGAAGGTGCCGGTCGGCAGGGGGGCGAGTGCGGCCTCCACCTGTGCGTCATGGGTGGCATCGCCGTTGCCATGACCCGCGGCCAGTGCGGCCAGCCACAGATAGAGGTCGCGGTTGAGGCTGCGTTCTGGCAGGGCGTCGATCTCCGGCGGCAGGCGCAGGGTGGCGATGTCCATGCGGCCGCGGGCAATGCGTTCGTCTGCGCCGGCGATGCGCTGTAGCAGGCTGCGCCGCGCGCCATGGGTATCAACGGTGGCAGCGGCCACGCGCAAGCCCGGGTCGCCGCCGAGCGCGCGGAAGAACACCCCCGCAACTTTCTCGATGTCCTTGAGCCTGACCGCGGCCTTGGGGAAGTGCCCGCCCGCAGCGCGGGTGATCAGACGGTGCCAGAATAGTCCGACGTGTTCTTCCATGGTTCAGCGTTCCCTCGGTTCAGCGTTCCTTGAACGCGCGGAAACCCGCTTCGTTCTGGCGCGCGGCTTCGCCCGTCACCCAGCTCAGTAGCGGGCCTTCGGGGTTGTCGCGCTGGGTCTCGCCACAGGCGTCGATGCACTGCCGGCATTGCGTGCAGGTGAACATGTGGCGCTTGATGTTGCGCGGGCGCAGCCGCATCGGGCATACCGCGTCACAGGCCGACTGGCGCTCGGGGAGGCAGCTCGAGCAGTCGGTGGCACGAGCGCGCGCAAAGCCCACCACCATCGCGTCGCGGTTGCCCATCCAGGCCAGGCTCTGGAACAGGCCGACCGCACAGACGAAGCGGCAGAACAGGTGGCGTGCGAACAGGAACTCCAGGCTCAGCACGACCGTTGCGGCGGTGATGAAGATGAACTGGTTGCGCGTCAGTTCGCCAGCGATGAGGTTTCCATACACCTCGGCAGGTGGCAGCAGGTAGGTCAGCAGTACCACCGCCCACAGGAAGGCGAAGGCGACGGCTGCAGGTACGACGAGGCCCCACCAGCGTGCATCGACCTTGGCGCGAGAGCCGTCCGGCTTCCAGGCCGGCAGGCGGTGTTTTTCCCACACGCTGGGTTTGCCCGAGGCGCGCGCCATGAGCTTGTTGATGGATTCGACCACCGAGAAGTGCGGGCATAGCCAGCCGCAATACATGCGCCCCCACTTCCAGGCCACCCAAAGCACCACTGCAGCGACCGTCAGCAGCGGCACGAACAGGTGCAGCATGATGCTGCCGGCGGCCTCGAGCGCGCTTGCCTGGCCGGCAAGAAATGGGTCAAGCCCGAGCCGCCACTCCATGCCCAGCAACCACGCATGGTCGGCGTTGAGGTCGTAGCGAAAGAGGTCGAACACCGGTGCGAGCACGAAGAGTGCAAAGAAGCCGACCTGAAAGGCCAGTCGCAAGCTCTGGCGCGGGCTGTGCGCCCCATCGTCCGTACCTGCCCGGGCGATGGGGATGATTCGGCGTGCCGGCGCGGGTGTGCTCATCACGGGCTCGTGGTACTCAGACGGGTTCGCGCGGCCCGAACACCGGGTAGCGCCAGCTGCGGCCGTTGATGGCGCGCGACAGCCCCATGACGCCAAGCAGGATCAGACCCGCATGGACGAGTACGAAGTACAGGATGCCGATGACCCAGGTCCACGGGTTGTCGAAGCCGCCGAGCAGCAGGATTGCGATGCTGGTGCATACGAGTACCAGGCCGCCCCAGATGCAGGTCCAGCCGGTCTGGCGCAGGTGGTTGCGCACCAGTGGGTCTTCGTGGTCGTGAAACTTGGCCCACAGCACCATCAGGACCAGGAAGGCCAGGACGGGCAGCAGCATCAGGTTGATCAGGAACAGGGCCTCGGCCACCACGGCGAGTTGCGGCCCCGGCATGGCGTGCTTGAGAGGGTCCTGGCGTTGGATGTTCATGGCTTCCTTGTGACGCGTGGGGTGGTGTTCAGCGGCCGAAGGTGGCGGATACCACCTCCATGAGTCCCTCTGCGATGTCGGCGTCGTCGGTCAGGGCTTCGACGATGCCGACGCGGCAGGCTGCCACCGGGTCCATGCCGTCCTTGATGAGCAGTGCGGCATAGACGAGCAAGCGTGTGCTGGCCGATTCCTCGAGGTCGCGGTCCTTGAGCGAGCGCAGCGCACCGGCGATGGCGACCAGACGGCGAGCGAGATCCGGCGGGCAGGCGCTTTCACCGATCAGGATGGCCTCTTCCTGTTCGGCGCGCGGGAAGTCGAAGCGCAGGCTGATGAAGCGCTGGCGGGTGGACGGCTTCATGCCCTTGAGCAGGTTCTGGTAGCCCGGGTTGTAGGACACCACCAGCATGAAGCTGGGTGGCGCCTCGATGAGCTCGCCGGTGCGGTCGATGGGCAGGATGCGGCGATCGTCGGCCAGCGGGTGGAGGACGACGGTCGTGTCCTTGCGCGCCTCGACCACTTCGTCCAGGTAGCAGATGCCACCCTCGCGCACCGCGCGTGTGAGCGGACCGTCGCACCACATGGTGCGGCCCTCGCCGATCAGGTGGCGACCGACGAGATCGGCTGCGGTGAGATCGTCGTGGCAGGCCACCGTAAACAGCGGCAAGCCGAGGCGTGCGGCCATGTGGGCGACGAAGCGGGTCTTGCCGCAACCGGTGGGGCCCTTGATGAGCAGGGGCAGGCGGTTCTTCCACGCGTGCTGGAAGACCTCGACCTCGTCCGCGGCGGGTTGGTAGAAGGGGATGTCGAGGTTGGGCGTGTCGGGCTTCATTGTCCGAGTCCTTTGAGATAGGCGATGGCGATGACGGCCCACACCAGGATCATCCAGCCCATGGTGATGGCACGCCAAAGGAGGGGCGCGTGGCGCAGGGCCATGAAATCGAGAATGATCACTGCGCCTTTCCAGAAGGAGATGGCGGCGAGGGCAGCGATGGCCCAGGTGCCCGCTGCGCCGTGCGTGCCCATGCCCCAGGTGAGCAAGGTTGCGCCGATCAGCGAGAGCCACAGCCAGGTGGCGCGCTTGGGGGTGCCGTGCATGTGCGTGTCCATGGCCGGGCTCCTCAGTGGATCACGTAGACAAGGGGAAAGAGGATCAGCCACACCAGATCCACCATGTGCCAGTAGGCGGCGCCGGTCTCTATCCCGTTCATGTCGCCCGGGCCGTAGCGCCCCTGGCGGGCGTTGTTCCACATCGCCACCAGGATCACGAGCCCGAGGATCACGTGCATGAAGTGGAAGAAGGTGAGCGACAGGTAGAACATGTGGAAGGGGCTGCTCGACAGGCTGATGTCGTGCGCGAAGGCAGCGGCGTACTCGCCGAGCTTGACGACGATGAAGCCCAGGCCGGTGACGATGGCGGCCAGCAGCCAGTTCGCAGCGGCACGTGCGGCACGCAGCTCGGCAGCCTGTACGGCACGAACAACGAAGTAGCTCGAGGTCAGCAGCAGGATCGTGTTGATTGCGCCTGCCGTACGGTCGAGCCCTGCCTGCTCGGCATTGAACAGCTCGATGTTGTTTGCGCGGGTGAAGGCGTAGGCGGCGAAGAAGGCGCCGAAGGCAAGCAGCTCCGCCATGATGAAGACCCAGATCGCCAGGTCGCCGGCAAGGCGTGGCTCGGCTACCGGTGTGGGGTGACCTGCGGTGCCGTGGGGGAGGGATGTGCTTGTCGTTTCCATGCGCGGCAGTCTAGGCAAGCGCGCATGGTTTGAACTTGATCGTGGTTAACTGGTGCCGGGGCCCGCGTCCGCGCGCCTCGTGCGGGCCAGCCAATGGCGAGTCACATCCACCATGCGGCTCGCGAACCCCCACTCGTTGTCGAACCACACCATCAGGTTGACCATGCGCTTGCCGATGCTGCGCGTCTGGCCGCCGTCGACGATTGCGGAGTGGGGATCGTGGTTGAAGTCGATCGAAGCGTGCGGCTCGTCCGAATAGGCGATCAGATTGCGGTAGCGACCCTGGGCCGCCTCGCGCAGCAAGCGGTTGATCTCGCCTGCGGTGACGTCGCGCGAGAAGCCGAGCACCATGTCAATCGCCGAGACATTGTGCGTCGGGACGCGGATTGCCTTGGCCTGGACCTTGCCCGCGAGCTCGGGGAGCAGGCGCTCCACCCCGCGTGCCAGCCCGGTCGACACCGGGATGATGGATTGCATCGCCGACCGCGTGCGGCGCAGGTCGGTGTGGTGGTAGCCGTCGATCAGGGGCTGATCATTCATGGCGGAGTGCAGCGTGCTCAGCAGCACGTTGTCGATGCCGATCTCGCGCTGCAGCAGGTCGAGTACGGGAACCACCGCGTTGGTCGTGCATGAGGCGTTCGATACCAGCCCCTCGCGGCCGTCCAGCGTCTCGTGGTTGATGCCGTACACGATGGTGGCGTCCACGTCCTCGGCGCCGTTGCCGGGGTGGGACAGGAGCAGGCGGGGGCAGCCGGCGTCAATGAAGCGCTGCAGTTCGGCACGACTGCCGTACTGGCCTGAGCACTCCACGATCAGGTCGGGTTCGAGCGCGGCCCAGTCCACGGCCTCGGGGCTGTCGGCATGGCTGATCAGGATCGGATGACCGTCCACCAGCAGGGCTTCATCGCTGCTGTCCACCTGTCCGGGAAAGCGGCCATGCGTGGAGTCGAAGCGGGTCAGGTAGCTGATGCTTGCGAGATCGGCCGGTTCGTTGATGGCGACGACCTTGAAGGTGTCGACCAGACCGGCTTCGTGGAGCGCGCGCAGGTAGCAGCGCCCGATGCGGCCGTAGCCGTTGATCGCGATGCGAAAAGGGGACGACTGATCGGCGCAGGGCGTCGAGGATACAGGGGAGTGGCTTGCAGCGGGCACGATGTCGACAGTAGGGCTTGGCCTGGCGGGGCCGAGGTGTGGCACCCGCGCGAAGCGCACATTCTAGCGGCTGGCGCGGCGGCCTCCGGCGCCGGGACAAAAAAAAGGGGCGGCTTTCGCCGCCCCAACCCCTTCCCCTGGATCGCCCAGGAGGTACTACAGAGAGACACCCTTGCTCATCAGGCCTTCGCTGCCTTCGCTTCGCCCTTGATGAAGAAGCTGGCGAGATAGGTCAGCAGACCGATGAAGAACATCACACCTGCCCATTCACGCATCCAGTAGAACAGCATGAGCTGGTCCTGGGTCGCCATGAAGGACATGGGCGTATCGGAGATGCGCTGCAGCCAGACCTGCAGGATGCCGGCGGCGGTCAGGAACAGGGTGATGAAGACCATGGCGATCGTCATCAGCCAGAACGACCACATCTCGACCACCTGAGCCTTCTCGCTGTTGGCGGCACGGCCGCGCAGGATCGGCATCGCGTAGCTGATGATGGTGATGACGACCATCACGTACGCACCGTAGAAGGCCATGTGACCGTGTGCAGCGGTGATCTGCGAGCCGTGGGTGAAGTAGTTCACCGGAGCCAGGGTGTGCAGGAAGCCCCACACGCCGGCGCCGAGGAAGGCCATCACGCCGGTGCCCAGTGCCCACAGCACGGCAGCCTTGTTCGGGTGCTCGCGGCGGCGGCGGTTCACCATGTTGAAGGCGAACACGGTCATGGCGAAGAACGGGATCGGCTCCAGTGCGGAGAAGATCGAACCCCACCACTGCCAGTACTCCGGCGTACCGATCCAGAAGTAGTGGTGGCCGGTACCGATGATGCCGGTGCAAAGCGCCAGGGTGATGATCACGTACAGCCACTTCTCGATCACTTCGCGGTCGACGCCGGTCACCTTGATCAGCACGAAGGCGAGCATCGCAGCCATGATCAGCTCCCACACGCCTTCCACCCAAAGGTGCACAACCCACCACCAGTAGAACTTGTCGCGGACGAGGTTGACCGGGTTGTAGAAGGCGAACAGGAAGAAGATCGCCAGGCCCCACAGGCCGAGCAGCAGCACGATGCTGATGACGGTCTTGCGGCCCTTGAGCACGGTCATGGTGATGTTGAACAGGAACGCCAGCGCGACGACAACGATGCCGATCTTCGTCAGCAGGGGCTGCTCGAGGAACTCGCGGCCCATGGTGGCGAGGAGGTCGTTGCCGGTCATCGACGCGAGCGTGGCGTAATCCACCAGCAGGTAGCCGAGGATGGTGGCCGCACCGGCGACGAGGAAGACCCAGAACAGGATCAGCGCCAGCTTCGGGCTGTACAGTTCGGTCTCGGTTTCCTCAGGGATGAGGTAGTAGGCTGCGCCCATGAAGCCGAACAGCAGCCACACGATCAGCAGGTTGGTGTGCACCATCCGGGCGACGTTGAACGGGATTTCCGGGAACAGGAAGTCGCCGACGACATACTGCATGCCCAGGATCAGGCCGAAGATGATTTGCCCCACGAATAGCCCGATCGCCGCTATGAAGTAGGGCATGGCGACCGCTTGTGATTTGTATTGCATGTGTGATCCCCTTGTGGTCTCCAGGTTTCCGGTCAACCTTCGATGTTGGGCGGCCAGTTGGCAGTGTTGATGCCAGCTGTGTACTTGAAGAACGCCACGAGCTGGTCGAGCTCTTCATCGGTGAGGTGGAAGTTCGGCATCTGGCGACGACCCGGGGCGCCCGTGGGCTGGGACATCATCCACGCCTTGATGAACTCCGGTCCGCGGCGGGTATAGACGTTGCCGAGTTCCGGTGCGAAGTAGGCGCCTTCACCCAGCAGGGTGTGGCAGCCCAGACAGTTGCGCGTTTCCCAGATGTGCTTGCCGGCGGCGACTTCGGGGGTGAGGTTTTGCCGGTTGTCGCGATTCGGCAGTTCGCGTTCGGTGTCGAAGGTGAGCGCCAGGAACAGGAGGAAGAAGAACACCGTTCCCCCGTAGAAGATGTTCCGCGCCATGGATTTTGTGAAGATACCGCTCATGGAGTACTCCTCATCGCTAGTCTCGTTTTGTCTGGATTGGTGTCAGGTTGGCTGGGTGGTTCAGGGGTTGCACCGGAACAGGGATGAACCGATGGTGGCCGAATTGTCGGATCGGCGTCCCCGGGCCTCCATGATTTGAATCAAGATTGCCCGGAAGGCGCGTCGGCGCGGCCCGCAGCGTGCCTTGCGGCGGTGCGGGAACGAGGTCCTGGCATTCACGGGGCATGACCTGCGGATGTCAGGCAACACTGGAGTGTCGATACGATGTGGCGAGATTTGGCAGATGTGCGCCGCGGCCTGTTGGCGGTGGGCGCTGCGGCCGTGCTGGCCCTACCTGCTGCGGCAAGCGGTGAGGGCTGGATTGCGGTGGATGTCGGGCACACGCTGGTGGCGCCAGGGGCCATCAGTGCGCGCGGGCGAAGCGAGTTCGAATTCAATCTCGACCTGGCGCGTGCGCTCGTCGATGCCCTTTCCGCACGGGGCATGGAGGCCAGGCTGATCAACGCCGACGGCCGTATCGAGAGTCTGCAGGCACGTCCTCGTGCCGCCGAGGGGGCGCGTTTGCTGGTGTCCATCCACCACGACTCGGTCAATGCATTCGAACTGAGGCCCTGGCAATGGGCGGGCAGGGCCCTCGACTACAACGACGACTTTGCTGGCCACTCGCTGTTCGTGTCACGCGACAATCCGGACACAGCGATGAGCATATTGTGCGCGCGGGTGATGGGTGCGCGCCTGCAGCGCATGGGCTTCGAGCCTACGCACAAGAATGGCCGCCGGCGTGAGTACGCGGACTTCGAGCATGCCGTGCACTATTTCGATGGCCTGGCCGTGTTGCGCCACGCGCGCATGCCGGCCGTGCTGTTCGAGGCTGGCGTGCTGAAGAACCGGGATGAGGAGTTGTTGCTGCGGGATCCGCAGCGTCAGGCACGCATGGCTGACGGGATTGCGACCGCGTTGGCGGCGTGCCTGGGCCACGGTGTGCCGGCTGACGATGAGGCGACGGCGGATCGACGGTCGCCTTGAGTGCCGGCGGCCCGGGGCTGTCCAGGGCCGCCTTGGCGATCAGCGCGAGCTGGGCAGGCGCGACGAGACGCCCTGGACGAAATAGTCCATGCGCCCGAGCGTGGCATCGTCCATTACTGCGCCAGCGGCGAGACGCTCCGTTCCCGCCTGGTCGACCACTGGGCCGGTGAAGGGGTGGAAGCTGCCGTCGCGGATGCGCCCTTCCAGGTCGCGGACCATGGCCTGCACGTCCTCCGGCACTGCGGGGTTCATCGGGGCGAGTTTGATCATGCCGTCCTTGATGCCGCCCCAGACGCTCTCCGGCTTCCAGGTGCCGGCAAGCACCTCGTTCACGGTGCGCGTGTAGAACTCGCCCCAGTGATGGGTGGTGGCGGTGAGTTGTGCCTTGGGGCCGTACTTGGACATGTCCGAGTGGTAACCGAAGGCGTATACGCCGCGTTCTTCCGCGGCCTGCACGGTGGCGGTCGAGTCGGTGTGATGGGTAACCACGTCCGCACCCTGGGAGATCAGTGTCATCGCGGCCTCGCGTTCCTTGCCCGGGTCGTACCAGCTGTTGGCCCAGATGACGCGGACTTCGATGTCCGGGTTGACGCTGCGCGCGCCCATCGTGAAGGCGTTGATGCCCTGCAGTACCTCGGGAATGGGGAAGGCGCCGACGTAGCCTAGCACCTTGGACTTGGTCATCTTGCCGGCGATCACGCCATTGAGGTAGCGGCCCTCGTAGAAGCGGGCGTTGTACGGTGCGAAGTTCTTCGCAGACTTGTAGCCCGTGGCATGCAGGAAGGTGACATTGGGGAACTGGCGCGCCACGCGCTCGACATAGTTCATGTAGCCGAAGCTGGTGGCGAACACGATCTTGCTGCCGCTCGCTGCAAACTCGCGTATCACGCGTTCGGCGTCGGCACCTTCCGCCACGCTCTCGACGTAGCGTGTCTCGATCTTGTTGCCAAGGGCTGCCTCCATTTCCTTGCGTCCCTCGTCGTGCTGGTATGTCCAGCCGGCATCGCCGATCGGGCTCACATAGACGAAGCCGATCTTGGCGGGCGCCTCGGCGGCAGCGCTGAGCGGAAGAGATGCGGCGACCGCGAGCGCGGCAGCGGACAGGATGAACTGGCGACGATGGCGCATCGGAAATCTCCTTGATGGGTGGTATGCGATGGTGCGGAGTGTTGCCGCGAGGTGGCCGCTTGCAGTGATCAGGCCATGTCTGTGTCGGTGGCCCGAACGCATTCGCGGACCAGTCCTGGCCCGCGGTAGACGAGGCCGCTGTAGAGCTGGACGAGGCTTGCCCCGGCGTCGAGCTTGGCGCGTGCGCCGGCACCGTCGAGGACGCCGCCGGCGGCAATGATGGGCAACTCGCCGCCCAGCGTTGCAGCGAGCTTGCGCACTACGGCAGTGGAGGCCTCGAAGACCGGTGCGCCGGATAGTCCGCCCTGTTCGTTGCCGTGACGCATGCCTTCGACCTTGTCACGCGCGATCGTCGTATTGGTGGCAATCACGCCGTCGATACGGTGACGTCGAAGCGCATCGGCGATGTTCGTCACCTGGGCGTCATCGAGATCGGGTGCGATCTTGAGTGTCAGCGGCACGTAGCGGCCATGGCTGTCGGCGAGCCGTGTCTGGGCCTGCTTGAGGCGCCCGAGCAACTCATCGAGTTCGGACTCGCCTTGCAGTTGGCGCAGATTCTTCGTGTTCGGTGAGGAGATGTTCACGGTGACGTAGCTGGCCAGCGCGTACACCTTCTGCAGGCATGCAAGGTAATCGTCTACGGCTTGTTCGATTGGCGTGTCGAAGTTCTTGCCGATATTGATGCCCAGGATGCCCTGGTAGCGTGCCGACCGCACGTGCGCCAGCAGCGCATCGACGCCATGGTTGTTGAAACCCATGCGGTTGATGATGGCGCGGGCCTCGGGCAGGCGAAACATGCGCGGGCGCGGATTGCCGGGTTGCGCACGCGGTGTGACGGTGCCGATCTCGATGAAGCCGAATCCCATGCGTGCCAAGCCGTCGATGGCCTCGCCGTTCTTGTCGAGACCCGCAGCGAGACCGATTCGGTTCGGAAAGCTCAAGCCCATGACCTCGACCGGTGTGGCCGGTTCGGGTGTTCCGGCCGGCAGCAGCTTGCCGGCGTAGTGCAGGGCGTGGAGAGCGAATTCGTGGGCGTTTTCGGCGTCGAGCGAAAACAGCAGCGGGCGAGCGAGATCGTAGAGCATCGCGCGATTGTAGCGATTCGTGCGGGTCGCGGCGAGGTGCACCGCGCGCCGGGTCGCCGCCTCAGCGTATTCGTCTCAGACGTCCGCCCTGAAGGGGCGCCACTCGCCTTCCTGAAGGATCTCGAGCGCGGCAAAGCGGGACTTGTAGGCCATCTTCGGGCTTTGCGCGATCCAGTAACCGAGATAGACATGGGCGAGATCGAGCCTGCGACAGGCCTCGATCTGCCAAAGGATGCCGTAGGTGCCCAGAGCGCCACGTGGCAGGTCAGGCTCGTAGAAGGTGTAGACGCTGGACAGCCCGTCTGCCAGTCGGTCGATGATGCTCACCATGCGCAGGTTGTCGCCGTCGCGGAATTCCACGAGCCGGGTGTCGACATGGCTTTGCAGCAGGAAGTGGCTGTACTGCTCGCGATTGTCCAGGTCCATGCCGCCGCCGCAATGCCGAGCGGCCTGATAGCGCTGATAGAGCAGGTAGTGCTCTTCGCGGAACTCCAGCGCATGCTCGCTTGCGCGCAGGCCGGCGTGCTGCTTCCAGGCGCGGCGTTGGCTGCGGCTGGGGTGGAAGCCCGAGGCGACAATGCGAACAGGAACGCAGGCGCGACAATGGTCGCAGTAGGGGCGGTAGGTGAATACGCCGCTGCGGCGAAAGCCACGACGCACGAGTTCGCTATAGACCTGAGGGTCGATCAGATGACCGGGCGTTGCCACCTGTGAACGCGCGCTGCGATCGCTCAGGTAGGAGCAGGCGTAGGGCGCCGTGGCGTAGAACTGGATCAGGGCGTAGGGGTAGTCCTGCTGCATCGCGTGATCTGCCGAGTGAGCGTTCGGTTCAGGTCCAGTCGAAGTCGGAAGCGGCGTCTGCCGCCCAGCGTTGGGGTGAGGGGCCCTCGGCGGTCCAGCGTTCGAGAGCAGCGGAGAAGACCTTTCGTGGCAGTTCGCAGGCCCCCATCGAAAGCAGGTGCGGTGTCGTCATCTGGCAGTCGATCATGCCATAAGCACGTAAGCCGAGCAGCCGGCAAAGATGCGCGAGCGCCACCTTGGACGCATCTGTCTCGTGTGCAAACATCGACTCGCCGTAAAACACCCTTCCAAGTGCAATTCCGTAAAGCCCGCCCACCAGCCTTCCGTCTCGCCAGCATTCGACACTGTGCGCGTAACCCAGTTCATGCATGTGCAGGTAGGCAGCCTGCATCTCGGCGGTGATCCAGGTCCCGGAGGCGTTCGCACGGGGTGCGGCACAGGCCTGCATCACGGCGGCGAAGGCGGTGTCCAGCCTGACCTCGAAACGGCGCCTGCGCAGCACCTTGCGCAGCGAGTGGCTGATGTGCACGCGCTCGGGGATGAGGACGAGCCGGGGGTCCGGACTCCACCATAGGATGGGTTCTCCTGCGCTGAACCACGGGAATACGCCCCGGCGGTATGCCGCCAGGAGCCACTCGGGTGAAAGGGCGCCGCCGGCGGCGAGCAAGCCATTCGGTTCGGCCAGGGCGCGCTCGAGCGATGGAAAGGTGGGCGCGTCCAGCCAGGGGATCATGCCGTCAAGGCGAGTGGGTGGGCGACCATGTTCAAGCCCGTGCTTTCGTCCTGAAAGGTCACCACGTGATCGACGCCGAGGCGTATGCCGATGTGTTCGCCGATGGCATGGTTGTGATGGCTCTGCACCAATGAAAGCACGCGTGCGCCACTGTCGAGGCGCAGGGTGTACAGGATGTCGGCGCCTCGGAAGGCCTTGTGCACGACTTCGGCCTTGAGCGGACTGTCGTCGTCGTGGACGATGTCGTCCGGGCGCAGCAGCACGTCGACGTCGCTGCCGTGTGCGCAGCCACCGCAGTCCTCTCCGCAAACAAGCGGCAGCGCGCTGTTGAGGATGCCGAGTTCGACGCGCACCTGGCGGTCATTCAGAACGCGGCCACGCAGGAATACGCCTTGGCCGATGAAGTCGGCGACGAAACGGTTAACCGGCTTGTGATAAAGGTTGTAAGGCGTGTCCCACTGCTGGATGCGTCCTTCGTGCATGATGCCGATCTCGTCGGCAACAGCGAAGGCTTCGTGCTGGTCATGCGTGACCAGGATGGCCGTGGTGTTGGTGGCCTTGATGATGTCGCGGACTTCGTAGGACAGGCGCTCGCGCAGTTCGACGTCCAGGTTCGAGAACGGCTCATCGAGCAGCAGCAGGCTCGGGCGTGGTGCGAGCGCACGCGCGAGCGCTACACGTTGCTGCTGTCCGCCCGAAATCTCGTGTGGATACTTGGTGCCGTGCTCGGCCAGACCGACCAGTCCGAGCAGTTCCGTAACGCGCTCACGACGGCTCGCAGCGTTCTCGCCGCGCAGTCCGAAGGCGATGTTGTCAGCGACCGACAGGTGGGGGAAGAGGGCGTAGTCCTGGAACACCATGCCGATGCGCCTGCGCTCGGGGGCAAGGCTGTGCTCGGGCGTGCTGACGATGTTGCCGTCGAGCAGGATCTGACCGCCGGCCAGGCGTTCGAACCCTGCAATGCAGCGCAGGACCGTGGTCTTGCCGCAGCCGGAGGGGCCCAGCAGGCAGCCGATACTGCCTTTTTCAAGGCGAAGCGACAGCTTGCGCACGACCGAGTGCTTGCCGAAGGCGAGATCAATGTCGTCGAGTTGCAGATGTGACATGGCTTTTACGGCTGCCGAGATTTTTTGTACGGGCGATTATTGCACCGGGGCGTTCCAAATGCGATCAATTATAATTCGCCCCGACAAGCGGGCGTGCTCGATCCTCGGCGCCCCACAACAATGGATACGGAATGAACGGAATGGGAGGGCAGGGCGCCGCGCGCCTGGAGTGGTCGACACTGACCCTGAGTGCGGTGCTGATTGCGACGCTCATCGCGGCGCCCGTGCTGTCGGTGTTCTCCAACGTCTTCATCGGCGGTACCAGCGATACCTGGGGGCACCTGGCCGACACCGTACTGGGCGAGTTCGTTGTCAATACGGTCATTCTCTGTGTTGGCGTCGGCTTGGGCGTGGCTTCGATCGGCGTGACCACGGCGTGGCTCACCACGATGCTGGACTTCCCGGGGCGCCGCTTCTTCGAGTGGGCGCTGGTGCTGCCCTTGGCGATGCCTGCGTATGTGATGGCGTACGTGTACACCGATTTCCTGCAGTTCGTCGGCCCGGTGCAGAGCTTCCTGCGCGAGACCTTCGGCTGGCGGCGCGGAGACTACTGGTTTCCGGACGTGCGCACGGTGGGCGGTGCAGTTGCGATGTTCATGTTCGTGCTCTATCCCTACGTATACATGATTGCGCGCGCGGCTTTTCTGGAGCGTGCCGGGGGCATGCTCGAAGCCGGGCGCTCGCTCGGGCTCGGCCCCTGGGGCTCTTTCTTTCGCGTGTCTCTGCCGCTGGCGCGTCCGGCGGTTGTCGCCGGTACGGCGCTGGCCTTGATGGAGACGCTGGCCGACTTCGGCACGGTCTCCTATTTCGGCGTACAGACCTTCACCACCGGGATCTATCGGGCCTGGTTCTCGCTTGGTGACCGCATTGCCGCTGCGCAACTGTCGGCGGCCCTGCTTGCCTTCGTGATCCTCGTCCTCACGCTCGAGCGCATCTCGCGCGGCCGGGCGCGTTTCAACAACACTTCACGTCAGAGCAAGCTGCCGGTGCGGCATCGCCTCGCCTTGCTGCCCGGACTGCTTGCCGCATTCGCGTGCTTCATGCCCCTGCTGCTCGGCTTCCTGCTGCCCGCAGGGCTGCTGCTGCAGATGGCGTTCGCGGAGGGCGATGCCCAGTTCGGAGCGCGCTTCGTTCAGCTCGCGCGCAACAGCTTCGTGCTTGCCTCGGTCACAGCCGTCATTGCGGTGCTGCTTGCCGTATTGCTGGCCTATGCCGCGCGGCTGGCGCGATCGCGTCTGCCGCAGGCGCTCAACCGTGTCGTCGGCATGGGCTATGCGGTGCCAGGCTCGGTGATCGCGGTGGGGGTGCTGATCCCGCTGACTCGCCTCGACAACTGGCTGGCGCAGGTGTGGACGGCGGTCTCGGGCAGCAACCCCGGACTCATCCTCACCGGCGGCATCGCCGCGCTTGTGTATGCCTACCTTGCGCGTTTCCTGGCGGTTGCCTTGCAGACGGTCGATTCGAGTCTGGGCAAGATCACGCCGAGCATGGACGACGCGTCGCGCAGTCTGGGCTATGGCAAGTGGGCGACGCTGGCCCGCGTGCATGTGCCGATGCTCAGGGGCAGCCTGCTCACGGCTGGCCTGCTGGTCTTCGTCGACGTGATGAAGGAGCTGCCCGCCACGCTGGTGATACGCCCCTTCAACTTCGATACGCTGGCAACGCAGGCGCATACCCTGGCCGCAGACGAACGGCTTGCGGAAGCTTCGACTGCGGCGCTGATCATCGTTGCGGTGGGCTTGTTGCCGATGATCGTGATCTCGAGGCAGATCCTGGCCGCCCGACGGCGTTAGCGGCGCGCTTGCGCAGCGGTTGCGGTGCTGGAAGCCGTGAGTGCGGAAATGGCGGTGGAAAGTGGGTCTTACGTGATCCCATGCCATGGGCACGGTGGGAGATAATCCGGGTAGCTAAACCGCACTCAGTTCTCGCATACGAGCGTCCCGTGTCGATCAAGTCCGTCAGCAAACCCGTCAGTTGGTCGATCGTGCTCGGTGTCGTGTTCATCCTCAGCGGCTTCATGCCGCCAGGCAGGCTGTTCTCGGACCCGGAGCACTATCTCGCATTGCATACGGCGCTCGAGTTCTTCTCGATCGCGGTGGCGGCCATGGTGTTCGCGCTCGGCTGGAATCTGCGCCACACCACGCGGGGCGGACGTCTGGTCTGGCTGGGGGCTGTGTTCCTGGGCGTTGGTCTGATCGACT
Organism: Thauera mechernichensis; assembly: GCF_029588855.1. Lineage (NCBI taxonomy): Bacteria > Pseudomonadati > Pseudomonadota > Betaproteobacteria > Rhodocyclales > Zoogloeaceae > Thauera > Thauera mechernichensis. The sequence continues at coordinate 327,117 of NZ_JARQZE010000004.1, forward strand.
TTGCCCACACCTTGTCATACGCAGGCATGCCTGTGTTCGTTACCCCAAGCGGGGCCGACAAGGCCATACAGTTCTGGCTTGCAGCGCGCCTGCTGTTGGTGGTTGGCTTGCTTGTGTTTGCACTGCTGCCCGAACGGCGCTGGCCACCTGCATGTGCGGACGGGGTGACGGCTGCCGCGCTCGGCATTGCGCTGCTGACGATGTGGGTCGTGCTGTGGCATCAGGACTGGCTCCCGGTCAGCTTCATCCCCGGTGAAGGGGCCACCCCGTTCAAGGTCGGCGCCGAGTACGTTCTTGCAGCGCTCTATGTGCTGGCCGCCCTGATGCTTTGGCAACGAGCGCTGCGCGATCGGGATGCCTCTGCTCGATGGCTCGCCGCCGCTGCCTGGGTGCTCGCGCTCGCCGAGCTGTATTTCACCCTGTACGTCGATGTGAGCGACCTCTTCAATGTGGCTGGGCATCTCTACAAGTTCGCAGCCTACGCCATGATCTACCGCGCCGTGTTCGTGTCCGGCGTGCGTGAACCTCAGCAGGCGCTCAGGCGTGAGCAGGCGCTGCTGCGTGCGCTGATCGATTCGGTGCCGGACCTGATTGCCTTCAAGGATCCGCAGGGGCGCTACCTGGGCTGCAACAAGGCGTACGCAAAGGCTTATGGCGTGCGCGAGTGCGATCTCGTCGGCCTGCGCGAGGAGACGGCCATGCGCGCTGCGGGCAATCTCGACGGAGCGGGGGCTGACGGAGGTGTGGTCAGTACCCCCGAGCATCACGAGGAATGGCTGGAAACGGTCGATGGCGGACTTCGCCTGCTTGACACCCTGCGCACGCCTTATCGTGACGAGAATGGCGTCACCCTTGGCGAGATCCGCATCAGTCGCGATTTCACCGAGCGCCGCAAGATGCGAGAGCAGATCGCCGAGCGCGAGCAGCGAGTGATGCTTGCCGTGGAGAGCGCCGGGCTGGGCGTATGGGACTGGGACCTGCGCAGCGGGCGCTGCGTGTTCAGCCCCACCTGGTGCGAGATGATCGGTTTCCGTGCGGACGAGCTCCCGGCGCACGTGTCGGCCTGGGAGGAGCGCGTACATCCCGAGGACTGGGGTGACATCCGTGCTGCGCTCGAGCCCCACCTTGGAGGTGCGACCGACAGCTACCGGGTGGAGTATCGCATCCGCCATCAAGACGGCCACTGGGTGTGGGTGATGGCTGCCGGGCGCGTGCTCGATCGTGACGAGCAAGGTGCAGCAGCGCGCGTGGTCGGGATCCATCAGGACATATCGCAGCGCAAGACGATGGAGGAGAGCTTGCTGCAGTTGGCGACGAGCGACCCGCTGACGGGGTTGTGGAACCGGCGCCACTTCACCGAGATGATGCGCGGAGAGCTTGGTCGCGTCCGTCGTGGCCAATCGCAGGCCGCGCTGCTTCTGCTCGACCTCGACCACTTCAAGCGGGTCAATGACACTCACGGCCATGCAGCGGGCGATATCGTCCTGCGGCACTTCGTTAACGTGGTCGACGTGCAGCTGCGCGAGGCCGACGTGTTCGCACGCATGGGGGGGGAGGAGTTTGCCGTCCTGCTGCCCTGCATTGATGCGCTCGGCGCGATGCGGGTGGCGGAGCGGCTTTGCCGCGTGGTAGCCGCGAGCCCGGCAATGGTCGAGGGCCAGCCGCTGTCATTCACGGTCAGTGTGGGGGTGGCGATGCTGCATGAGGCTGACCAGGCCCATGACGAGGCGTATTCGCGTGCCGATGAGGCGCTCTATGCAGCAAAGCATGGTGGGCGCAATCGCGCCGTCCTGGCGCGTGAACGTGACACGGCCCCGCCGTCTTTCGAAGGCGGGGCCGTGTCGGTCAGCTCGGGTTGATGGGCTCCCGTCGCATGCGGCGACGGGCCATCGGGCTCAGCGGTAGCCAGCGCGGTCGAAGATGCGCTGTGCTTCGGCAACGGTTGCAGCCAGCTCGCCGATCGGCAAGGTGTCGGCCTTGAACTCGCCGAGCTTGTTGAGTGCGGCATTGTCGATCTTGAACGTCGTCACCACCGGCCACTCGTTGTTGCCGTTGGCAAAGTAGGCCTGGGCTTCGTCGGAGGCCAGGTATTCCAGGAACTTGACCGCTGCTTCCTTGTTGGGCGCGTTCTTGAGCATGCCGGCGCCCGACACGTTGATGTGCGTACCCCAGCTGTCCTGGTTGGGCCATACGGCCTTGATGTTGGCAACCGCGGCCTGGTCTTCGGGCTTTGTCGAGTTCATCAGACGCGCGAGGTAGTAGCTGTTGGCAATGGCGACGCCGCATTCGCCTGCCGCAACCGCGCGGATCTGGTCGGTATCGCCACCCTTCGGTGCGCGAGCGAAGTTGGCGACGATGCCCTTGGCCCAGTTCTCGGTCGCTTCGGCGCCGTTGTGCTTGATCATGGCTGCGCCGAGCGACAGGTTGTAGGGGTGGCTGCCCGAACGCGTGCACACCTGGCCCTTGAGGGCGGGGTCGGCGAGCTGCTCGTAGGTCTTGACCTGTTCTTCCTTCACCATCGTCGGGTTGAACACGATGATGCGCGCGCGAGTGGAGTAGGACACCCAGTTGTCGGCACGCAGGTGGGCCGGGACGCGAGCCTCGATCTCGGCCGACTTCACCGGCGCGAAGATGCCCATCTCATCGGCCTTGCCAAGGCGAGAAGCGTCGACGGTGATGAAGATGTCTGCCGGGCTGTTGGCGCCTTCGGTGCGGATGCGCTCGAGCAGTTCGTCTTCCTTGGCCTCGATGCGGTTGATCTTGATGCCGGTCTGCTTGGTGAAGTTGCCATACAGCTGCTCGTCCGTTTGGTAGTGGCGGGCCGAGTAGATGTTGAGTTCGGCCGCGTGAGCCGTTGCAGCCAGGCCGAGGGCGGAAAGAAGGGAGGCGAGGACGACTTTCTTCATGATGCTCGAGGGCCCCTGAGGGTTGTTATGGGTGAACGGATAATAACGATAAAGATTCGCAGTTGCAAATTGGTCTCATTGCGGGCACTATTGTTGCGAATCATTCGCAACAAGGAAATGTCATGGATGCACTGCTGGTGGGCGCCGATCGTCTCGGAAACATACCTGATGTACTCGACCGCTACGGTATTCGCATCGCGAGCCATGTCAGTGGTCGCGATACCAGCCATCAAAGGCGATCGGCGTCTCTGCCGAGCGGGATCGGCATGGTGATCCTCTTCACTGATTTCCTCGGTCACAACGTGATGCAGCGCTTCCGTGAGGCGGCAACGCGGGAGGGCGTGATGTTCGTGTGCTGCCGGCGATCGACCTGCGCCCTGCAGCAAGCCCTGGGCAAGCGGTTCGATGAGCGCTGTCAGCAGTGTCCGGCGCACGCAAAGGGGGCATGTCGCAAGACGCACTGAGCGCAGCTGGCATCACTCGGGCCGTAAACGTTCGATGCCCCGCATCAGAGCGGGGCATCGAACGTTGTGTATAGCAGGAGGGGTGTCAGCGCATCGCCGAGAGCGAAGGCATGAAGTCGGTGGTGGCGTCGTCGTCCACCAGGCGGCGGGCACCGTTGAAGCGTTGCGCCCAATAGCGAGTGGCGATGCTCTCGACCCTCACCTTGCCGCCTGTCGAAGGCGCATGGACGAACTTGCCGTCGCCGAGGTAGATGCCCACGTGGGAGAAGGTGCGGCGCATGGTATTGAAGAACACCAGGTCTCCGGGCTTCAATTCCTGGCGGCTGACCTTGTCACCCAGGTTGGCCATTTCGCGTGCCGTGCGGGGCAGGTCGAGTCCGATCGCATTCCGGAACACGTTGAGCACGAGCCCGCTGCAGTCCAGCCCCGTTTCTGGTGAAGTGCCACCACGGCGATAGCGGATGCCCAGGTAAGACAACGCTTCATCGACGAGCTGTTCGGCAGTGCTCGCATATTCTTCCAGCGCCGACCGTTGCTCTTGGGTGGCGGTTGCGACGGGCCGCTCGGCCGTGTGAGCGGCCAAGGGCGCAAGCGCAAGGGCCGCGACAAGAGTGAGAGTGAGTCGGCGCAAAAACATTCGGCGGAATATACGCATGCGAATGGCGCTTGTAAATAGGTAAACCCTAGGTCGAGGAACCGGAGAGGTCGAGACGTGTCATAGCACGCTGTTCAATGCAGCACCCGTGACCGGCGGGATGCCGATGCCTGTCGTACCTGGCGGGCTCGCGAGTTGCGTGCCGACACCGCAGTTGAGCGGCCCCTGGGCAGGCTCAGATCTTGAGACGCTGCTGGTATGCGCGCTCTTGTTCAACGAGCGCGGGTGCGGTGCTCAGGCCCATCGACAGGGCGCGCGCTTCCGCAGCGAGGAATAGCTGCGCTATCGCCCAGGCGTCGCCCAGCGCGTGATGGCGCTGGAAGGTCTCGATACCGAAGCTCGCCATCCATTCGGCGAGGCGGACGGGGCGTTCGAAGCGCTCCGGAAACAGCGCCGGCATCAAAAGGTAGAGATCGATCCAGGTAAAGGCATGACTCAGGCCCAGGTGCTGCAACAGGGCTTGCTCGATCATGCCGCGGTTGAAGGGCGCGTTGAATACGATCAGGGGCCCTTTGCCGGCGAGGCCGAGCAGGGCGCTCAGGGCCTCCGCCGGAACAGGGTCGAGCTTCTCATAGCAGGCCGCGTCGAGGTGGATGAGGCCGCAGTCTACGGCGATGCCCCCCACAGCGAGCAAGCGGTCACGTTCCAGGTCCAGCCCCGTGGCCTCGGTGTTGACCACGGTGTAGCGCGTCTCGTAATGCGCGCGCGCAAGATCGACGTCGGGCAGGGACTGCCACTGTTCCATGGTGGCGGCGGCGCGCGTGCTCAGAGGCTGTGGGCCGCTGCGCGAGGGTATGAGCCGGGAGAGCCAGCCAGTCATAGTTGGTAATCCAGTTTCAGGCGCAGCTGGAGCTTTCTCGCCTGGCGGAAGGCTTCCTTGAGAATGCGGCGATCGAGCTCGTTGAGAGAGTCGGGATTCACCCGGTTGTCGCCTGGCGCGTCGTGTTCGGTCTCGAGGTGCTGCGAGCGCAGGCGCAGCAACTGTATGAAGTTGAAGCCGTCGATGATGGCGGACACCTCCTCGGCCGGTACCCCCATCCGCGCCGCCGCCTGGCGCAGGCGCTGAACCGTGCTGCTCGAATCGACCCCGGTGCGCAGGGCAAGGATGCGAGCGACGTCGACGAAAAGGCGGGCGCCGGATTTCTTGAGATCGATGCTGCCGTCGTCCTCAAGCACGAAGTCGCGGATTCGGCCGAGCGGGGGCATGACTTGCAGGGCATTGACCGCCATCATGCGCAGGAAGGTGGAGTTGCCCTTGACGGTCTTGTTCAGCCAGGTGCGCAGCTGGCTTGCCGGGCGCTCGCTGCCATACAAGACGCGGAAGTCGAAGAAGATTGAGGCGTTGAGCAGGGCCTGGGGGTCGGGTTCGCGGATCCAGGACCCGAAGCGCGCTTTCCACTCCTCGAGCGTAAGGCACAGCTCTGGATTGCTTGCCATGATGTTGCCCTTGCAGAGCGGGAAACCGCAGGCGGCAAGATGGCTGTTCACCACGCCTGCAAAGGCGAGCAGACGCTTCTTGACCTGTTCGCCATTGGCCATCTCGGGTGCGCGCCAGATGATGCCGTTGTCCTGGTCTGTGGATAGTGTCTGCTCGTGGCGGCCTTCGGAACCAAAGGCGACCCAGCTGAAGTCGATGCCTGCGAGGTCGTGTTGTGCCAGCGCCAGCTCGATGATTCTGCGGGTGAGGGCGTCGTTCAGTGCCGAAATGAACTGGGTGAGCTGTTCGGCACCGATGCCCTGTGCGATGAGGTTCAGCGCCAGCTGGCGGATGTCCTTGCTTGCACGCTGCAGCGCCTCGATATCGGCGGCGCTCTCGATGCCGGCGCGGATCTGGCGCAGGCTGATGCGTTGCAGGGAGAACAGATCGCGCTCGGACACCACACCTTCGAGACGCCCCTCGGCATCCACGACGAGCAGGTGACGCACCCCATGGGTTGCCATCTCGAGCGCGGCATCGTAGGCCGAGGCGCTGGCTCCGAGCTGGTGCGGGTTGGCTGTCATGACTTCGCCGATCGGGCGATCGAGATCGAAAGCGGCGAGGATGACGCGAGGAAGCAGGTCGCTCTGGGTCAGCACGCCGACCGGATGGCGCTCGCTGTCGACCACGACAACGCAGCCGAGCTGGAGCTCGTTCATGCGCTCGAGGGCTTCACGCGTCGTGCTCTCGGCACTCACCGCGAAGGGGGCTTGCTTGATGAGCTTGCCCAGCGAGGTGGTCATCGTCTGCTGTTCGGCTGCGCGCTGGGTGAACGTGGTCTGCAGCTGCTGGCGCGATTGGTTGAGCAGGCTCGCGATGTACTGGGTGCAAAAGAGGTGGAAGGCCGGGCTCATCTGCATGAGCTGCAGGAAGTCGTCCGCCGCGATCCGGAAGCAGAAGCTGTCTTCGCTCGCGACGTAGGCATTGGTCGATGGCCTGCGCGCTGAGATGGCGCCGATCGGGAAGCACTCGCCAGGGCCGATTGCCAGGCTGGCATACTCCGTGACGACGGCCGCGCCTGTCTGGCGGGCCTGGACCTTGCCCCGCTGCACGATGTAGAAATGCGCGGGCACCCCCATTTCTGGGGTCAGGATCTCGCTGCCGCGAGGATGAAAGCCGAGGACTGCACGCTCTGCCAGAAAGGAGAGCGCCTCGGGCTCCATGCGATTGAAGGGCGAGTGATTGCGCAGGAAATCGGTGCTGGCCCCCTGCAGGAGGGCGGCGGCGGTTGCGGTCATGACGGGCTTGTCGTCGGTGAAGTGGCGCGATTATACGGCCGCGCCCGCCAGACCGCCTTATTGCACGCAAAAGCCCGTTTATGAACAGGCTCTTGCGTTCTTGCGCGCGCTCAGAGCACCTCTGCCGCGTGGTCGGCCAGGCGCGAACGCTCGCCGCGCTGAAGGGTGATATGCCCCGAGTGCTCCCAGCCCTTGAAGCGGTCGACGACGAAGGTCAGGCCAGAAGAACCTTCCGTGAGGTAGGGCGTATCGATTTGCGCGATGTTGCCCATGCAGATCACCTTGGTGCCGGGGCCGGCGCGGGTGATGAGGGTCTTCATCTGCTTGGGCGTGAGGTTCTGCGCCTCGTCGATGATGAGGTACTTGTTGAGGAAGGTCCGCCCACGCATGAAGTTCAGGCTCTTGATCTTGATGCGGCTGCGGATCAGGTCGCGGGTGGCGGCACGGCCCCAGTCGCCGCCTTCACCTGCCGTGCCGTTGAGTACTTCGAGGTTGTCCTCGAGAGCGCCCATCCAGGGTGCCATCTTTTCTTCCTCCGTGCCGGGCAGGAAGCCGATGTCCTCGCCGACGGGCACGGTCACCCGCGTCATGATGATTTCGCTGTAGCGCTTGCTCTCCAGGACCTGGGTGAGTCCCGCAGCGAGCGTGAGCAAGGTCTTGCCCGTACCTGCCTGGCCGAGCAGGGTCACGAAGTCGATGTCGGGGTTCATCAGCAGGTTGAGGGCGAAGTTCTGCTCGCGATTGCGCGCGGTGATGCCCCAAACGTTGTTCTTCTGGTGGCCGTAGTCGACCAGGGTCTCGAGTACGACGCTACGGCCGCGCTTCTCGCGTACCCAGGCCTGCAGGGGGCTGTCGCCATCCTGGTAGACGAACTCGTTGATCAGCATGTCCGGAGCGAGCGGGCCGCTGATGCGATAGTAGGTCTGTCCCTCTTCCTTCCACGATTCCATGCCCTTGCCGTGCGTATCCCAGAAATCGGCGGGCAGCTCGCGTATGCCGGTGTACAGCAGGTCGCTGTCCTCGAGCACCTTGTCGTTGAAGTAGTCCTGCGCTGCCAGGCCGAGTGCACGCGCCTTGATGCGCATGTTGATGTCTTTGGACACCAGGATGACTTCACGCCCAGGGTGCTTGTCCGCGAGGTACATCACCACGGCGAGAATCTGGTTGTCGCCGCGCGCGGTGGGCAGGGCCGCAGGCAGGCGGACATCGATGGCTTCGGTCTGCAGGTAGAGCCGGCCGGTGGCCATCCCCCGCGAGGCTTGATCGAGGGCGATGCCAGCGTCGATTCCGTTCGGCGCCGCACTGACGATCTCGTCGAGCAGACGGCTGGCCTGGCGGGTGTTGCGTGCGAGTTCGGTTGTGCCCTTCTTGTTGTTGTCGAGTTCCTCCAGCGTCATGATCGGCACGTAGAGGTCGTGCTCCTCGAAGCGGAACAGGCTGGTGGGGTCGTGCATCAGCACGTTGGTATCGAGAACGAACAGCTTGCGGCTCACGCCCTTGGGCGCGCTGCGGCGGGTAGCGCCTCGGGCGGAGGCGGGCTTGATGGTGGCTGCGCCGGCGGGCTGGTCATTGGTCGAGTCTTTGCGGGTGGCGGGCATCTTGTCGGGCCTGAGGTAGGGAGGCGTTGGCTTCGGTCGTGATTGCGTCGCGTGCGCAGGGTGGGGTCAGAGCCCACGCGCTGCGGCAAGCACCTCTTCGGCGTGGCCCGCCACCTTCACCCCGCGCCACTCGCGGGCGATGTTGCCTGCGCTGTCGATCAGGAAGGTGCTGCGTTCGATACCGCGCACCTGCTTGCCGTACATGTTCTTGAGCTTCATCACGCCAAATGCTTCGCAGGCTGCTTCGTCGGGGTCCGAGATCAGCTCGAAGGGCAGGGCCAGCTTGGTCTTGAAGTTCTCGTGGCTCTTCAGGCTGTCACGACTGATACCGAAGATCTCGCAGGAGGCCTCGGCGAACGCGGCATGCAGGGTGGCGAAATCACGCGTCTCGTTGGTGCAGCCCGGGGTGTTGTCCTTGGGATAGAAGTAGATCACCACCTTGCGTCCGCGCAAAGCGGACAGGGTGACGCTCTGGTTGCCGGTTGCCGATAGCGTGAAATCCGGTGCGGGGCGTTCGCTCATGCCTTCTCCTGCTGTCGTGGTGGATGGGGTGGCCCAACGATCCAGGAATGCGCGACTCGCCGCAGTGTGCGTGCAAGCGCCTGCTGCGGTCGGCATTTCGTGGCCTCATTTCTTGGCCTCTGCGGCCGGCCTCAGGGTAGCCGATGGGCGGCGGTGGCTGCAATCGCGGGCTGTGTCGGGGCCGGTTGTGCGACCGCAAGTCGGGGTAGGCTCGATCAGCTCTCGTAGATGAGGGCGAGTGCGACGGCGCGGCTCTCGCCAACCAGGATGTTGTAGGTGCGACAGGCTGCCGCAAAGTCCATGAACTCGAACCCGATGCGGGCTTCGATGAGCGGCCTCAGCAAGGTCGGCTGCGGAAAGCGCTGGCGCTTGCCCGTACCGACGATGAGGATTTCGGCCCCGAGTCCGGCGGCCTCTGCAAGGTCTTCGGCACGCAGGCCTTCCAGACTGCCGCGTGCCTCAGGTGCCCAGCCGGTGACGATGCGATTGGCCGAGAGCAGCAGGTTGCCCTCGTGGCGTTCCTTGCCGACCATCACATGGTCTTCGCCGTAGCCGCTGATGACGTTGATGCTGGAGAGGTTGTCGAGGTAGAGCTTCATGCTGATGTCATGCTCATCGGGAGGTTTGCACAGGGAGGCTGCCGCCCGCCTGCATGGCGAAATTGCCGCAGTGCGGCAGCGGGGCTAAGATAACAATCTTTTGGCAGTGGCGGACAGGCCGCCCTGCGCCATTTCCTTGCCAGGACAGACGAAGATGAAAGCGGTGAAGACCCTCGAGCTTGCGACGCCCCCCTCCGAACCGACCGTGAAGGCCGAGGCGGGCGCTGCCGGCGCGCGGCCGATCCGCAAGTCTGCCAAGCTTGCCGAAGTCTGCTACGACATCCGCGGACCGGTGCTGGTGCGCGCGAAGCAGATGGAGGACGAGGGCCACAAGATCATCAAGCTCAACATCGGCAACCTTGCCGCGTTCGGCTTCGATTCGCCCGAAGAGATTCAGATGGACATGATCCGCAACCTGCCCAACGCGGCGGGCTACTCGGACTCGAAGGGGATCTTCTCGGCGCGCAAGGCGGTGATGCACTACACGCAGCAGAAGGGCATCAAGGGCGTGGATATCGAGGATATCTACATTGGCAACGGTGTCTCCGAACTCATCGTGATGGCGATGAACGCCTTGCTCGATGCGGGTGACGAGGTGCTGGTGCCGGCGCCTGACTACCCGCTGTGGACTGCGGCAGTGAGTCTGTCCGGCGGCAAGCCGGTGCACTACCTGTGCGACGAGTCCAAGGGCTGGTTGCCCGACATCGAGGACATGCGCGCGAAGATCACCCCTAACACGCGCGCGATCGTGGTCATCAACCCGAACAACCCGACCGGCGCCGTGTACCCGGAAGAAACCTTGCGGCAGATCGTCGCGCTCGCCCGCGAGCACGACCTCATCCTGTACGCGGACGAGGTCTACGACAAGGTCCTGTACGACGGCATCACCCATACCTCGATGGCTGCATTGTCCGAGGACGTGCTGACCATCATCTTCAACGGCCTGTCGAAGAACTACCGTTCCTGCGGCTACCGCGCCGGCTGGATGGTGGTGTGCGGCGACAAGCGCCGCGCCGTGGATTACATCGAAGGTCTCAACATGCTCGCCTCGATGCGTCTGTGTGCCAACGTGCCGGGGCAGTACGCAATCCAGACCGCGCTTGGCGGCTACCAGAGCATCGACGACCTGGTCGCCGAGGGCGGGCGCATGCGCCGCCAGCGCGACCTGGCGTGGGAGCTGATCAACCAGATTCCGGGCGTGAGCTGCGTCAAGCCGCAGGCCACCCTGTACATGTTCCCCAGGCTCGATCCCAAGGTGTACCCGATCGAGGACGATCAGGCCTTCATCGCCGAGTTGCTTGAGGAGGAGCGCGTGCTGCTCGTCCAGGGCTCGGGCTTCAACTGGCCCCACCCCGACCACTTCCGTCTCGTCTTCCTGCCGCACGAGGACGACCTGCGCGACGCCATCGGCCGTGTCGCGCGCTTCCTGGAGCACTACCGCCGCCGCCACGGTACCTGAGGCTGTACGCCCGACCCTTGCCCCCGGCACCAGATTTCAACCCACCCTGAATCACGGAACTCACTGCATGAAAGCGATCAATGTTGGCCTCCTCGGCATCGGCACCGTCGGTGGCGGTACCTACACCGTTCTGAAGCGCAACGCGGAAGAGATCAGCCGCCGCGCCGGACGTCCGATCCGCATCACCATGGTGGCCGACAAGAACCTGGAGCTTGCGCGCAGCGTGACCGGGGGCGAGGTCGCCCTTACCGATGACGCCTTCGCCGTCGTGTCCAATCCGGAAATCGATATCGTCGTCGAACTGATCGGTGGTTATGGCATCGCTCGCGAACTGGTCATGAAGGCCATCGAGAACGGCAAGCATGTGGTCACGGCCAACAAGGCGCTGCTTGCGGTGCATGGCAACGAGATCTTTTCGGCAGCGCAGAAGAAGGGCGTGATGGTGGCCTTCGAGGCTGCGGTGGCAGGGGGCATCCCGATCATCAAGGCGCTGCGTGAGGGCCTTACCGCCAATCGCATCGAGTGGCTGGCCGGCATCATCAACGGCACGACCAACTTCATTCTGTCCGAGATGCGGGACAAGGGCCTGCCGTTTGCCGAAGTGCTCAAGGAGGCGCAGGCGCTCGGCTACGCCGAGGCCGATCCGACCTTCGACATCGAAGGCGTCGACGCTGCCCACAAGGCGACGATCATGAGCGCGATTGCCTTCGGCATCCCGATGCAGTTCGACAAGGCCTACGTCGAAGGCATCAGCAAGCTCGATGCGGTGGACATCGCCTACGCCGAACAGCTGGGCTACCGCATCAAGCTGCTCGGCATTGCGCGCAAGCGTGACTCCGGCGTCGAACTGCGCGTGCACCCGACGCTGATCCCGGCCAAGCGTCTGATCGCCAACGTCGAAGGCGCGATGAACGCGGTACTGGTACAGGCAGATGCCGTCGGTGCGACGCTCTATTACGGCAAGGGCGCAGGTGCCGAGCCGACAGCTTCCGCGGTCATCGCCGACCTCGTCGATGTGACCCGCCTGCACACGGCCGACCCGGAGCACCGCGTACCGCACCTCGCTTTCCAGCCCGATCAGGTGCAGGCGCTGCCGGTACTGCCGATCGAGGAGGTCATCACCTCCTACTACCTGCGCATGCGCGTAGCGGACAAGCCTGGCGTGCTCGCCGACATCACCCGCATCCTCGCCGACAGCGACATCTCGATCGAGGCCCTGATCCAGAAGGAAGCGGCCGAGGGCGAGAGCCACACCGACATCATCATGCTCACCCATCAGACCGTTGAGCGTGACGCGAATGCAGCCATCGGTCGCATCGAAGCGCTGCCGGTGGTACAGGGGCAGGTGACCAAGCTGCGCATGGAGAGCCTCTGATCGAGGTGCTTGCAGAAGAAAAGGCCGTGCCTCGGGGCGCGGCCTTTTGACATCTGGGGTGGGGCAGCTCGTACCTCGGTATGGGAATGGGTTTGGGATGGAGCCATGAAGACCACGATCGACCAACTGTTCATCGGCCGTGTGCGGCCGCTATTGCCCGAGTGCGAGCCCACCGGGATCTACAAGACGGCAGTGGATCGTCCGCTGCGCCTGGGTGCGACGGGTCTCGAAGGCGATGAGCAAGCCGACCTGCGCCATCACGGCGGCCCGTGGAAAGCCCTGCACCACTACCCGGCCGAGCACTATGCCGTGCTGGCTCAGGAGTGGCCGCAGGCCGCCGATCTGCTGGCCGCCGGCGTGCTGGGCGAGAACGTCAGTACCCATGGACTGACCGAGCACGACCTGTGCATCGGCGACATCCTGCGCATGGGCAGTGCGCGTGTGCAGGTTTCGCAACCGCGCGCACCGTGCTGGAAGATCGACCGCCGCATCAAGGTGGATGGGGCGTCGCGCTTCGTCGAGGCGGCCGGGGTGACGGGTTGGTATTACGCGGTGCTCACGCCGGGCGAACTGGCGCCAGGCGACACCATCGAGCTCGAGGAGCGGCCCAGCCCTGCGTTGACGCTCGCTGACTACTGGGATGCTGTGCTTGCCCACCGTCCCGACCCGCAAGTGCTCAGACGGATCGCTGCTGCACCCGGGCTTGCTCCGGACAAGGCCGAGCGTTGCCGCGAGCGTGCGGACTGGCTCGAGCGCAACGGCGCGTCGCGCTGATGAGCGCGCAGTTCTGGCGCAGAAGTCGACCGCCTTGCCAAGGCCTCGCGGCAGATCTGTGTGCTGCGAGCTACACTGCAGTTGTCCTTGCGCGTCCCTGCTGACTGCAGCCCGGGTCTTCGGCAACATTCCTTGAGTCCACCCGATGGCATTCAAACTCGTCACCTTCACACTCATCCTGATCATCATAGCCGTGCTCGGCATGCGGGGATACCGCGCTGCGGTACGCCGCTTCGAGGCCGCCGAGTTGCCGCCAACGGCTACGCTGCCCGGGAGATCGACCGACCCCGAACACTAGGGAGAAAGCCATGTCCAGCCACGTCTACAAGATGATCGAACTCGTCGGCTCGTCAACCTCCGGGACTGACGATGCCATCCGAAACGCGATCGAGACCGCCGCAAGGACGATCCGCCACATCGACTGGTTCGAGGTGATCGAGACCCGCGGCCATGTGGTCGACGGCAAGGTCGCCCATTTCCAGGTCACGCTGAAGGTGGGCTTCCGCCTGGAGACCGATTGAGTCCGGGTTCCGTCCAGAAGGGCGCATCAGGCGCGCCCACCGTCGGTCCGCACATGCCTGGAATCGCACTGCGGGAGCGGCGTCAGCCGTGAGCTTGCGAGGGCAGTGGCGCACCTGACGCCTCAACGGACTTGGCGTTTCAGCAGATTGCGCCGCTGTCTGCTGCCCCGGACCTGCGAAGCCCGGCCCGGATTCGTTAGAATCACGCCTTTCCGCCTCGCCCAGCCGGGCATCTCCGTCCGGCCGTGCCTTCTTCAAGGATTGCGTCGTGAAGTACATCTCCACCCGTGGCCATGCCGGCCAGCCCACGAACCCCGAGTTCTGCGACATCCTGCTCGGGGGCCTGGCGCCCGATGGCGGGCTCTACCTGCCCGAGTCCTACCCCTGCGTCACGCGTGCCGAGCTGGACGCCTGGCGTACGCTGCCTTATGCGGAACTGGCCTTCGAGATCCTGTCGAAGTTCATCACCGACATCCCTGCAGCCGACCTGCGCGCGATCTGCGCGAAGACCTACACGGCCGAGGTGTATTGCCATGCGCGCGCGGGGGATCGTGCCGCCGACATCACGCCCGTGCATTGGCTCGAGCCTGGGCGGCTCGGCCTGCTCGAGCTCTCCAATGGCCCCACGCTCGCCTTCAAGGACATGGCGATGCAGTTGCTTGGCAACCTGTTCGAGTATGTGCTGGCCAAGCGCGGCGAGAGCATCAATATCCTTGGCGCGACCTCGGGTGATACCGGCTCTGCCGCCGAGTACGCGATGCGCGGTAAGCAGGGCGTGCGCGTGTTCATGCTGTCGCCGCACGGCAAGATGAGTGCCTTCCAGCGTGCGCAGATGTATTCGCTGCAGGACGAGAACATCTTCAACATCGCCGTCACCGGCATGTTCGACGATGCCCAGGACATCGTGAAGGCAGTGTCCAACGACCACGCTTTCAAGGCCGGGCACAAGATCGGTGCGGTCAACTCGATCAACTGGGCGCGCGTCGCCGCCCAGGTCGTTTATTACTTCAAGGGCTATTTCGCCGCCACGTCGTCGAATGACCAGGAGGTCGCGTTCTGCGTGCCTTCGGGCAATTTCGGCAACATCTGTGCCGGCCACATCGCGCGCCAGATGGGGCTCCCGGTCGCGAAGCTGCTGCTTGCGACGAACGAGAACGACGTGCTCGACGAGTTCTTCCGCACCGGCGTCTACCGTCCGCGCAAGGCGGCCGAGACCCATGTCACCTCGAGCCCGTCGATGGACATCTCCAAGGCGTCCAACTTCGAGCGCTTCGTCTTCGACCTGGTTGGTCGCGACCCGCAGAAGGTCGCCGCCCTGTGGGCCGAGGTCGATGCTGGCCGTGCCTTCGATCTGTCGGCCTCGGCTGAATTCGCGCGTATTGCCGAGTTTGGTTTCCTCTCCGGTGCGAGCAGCCATGCCGACCGCCTGGCGACCATCCGCAAGGTGTTTGAGCAGTATGGCGTGATGATCGACACCCACACCGCCGACGGCGTGAAGGTGGCTTGGGAGCTTGCCGGCGCGGTGCCGGCCGGTGTGCCGCTGCTGGTGCTGGAAACGGCGCTGCCGGTGAAGTTCTCGGAGACCATCGTCGAGGCCCTCGGCCGTGAGCCCGAGCGTCCCGCCGACCTTGCCGGCATCGAGGCGCTGCCGCAACGTGTCGAGGTGATGGCGCCCGACGTCGACGCGATCAAGCGCGTCATCACCGAGCGCGTCCGAGGCTGACCTGGCCGCCCAGGCGTCCGGTAATGGCGCCTGTGTGCAGACCGAAAGCGAGAACGCCCGCGGGCCACGACGGCCCGCGGGCGTTCTCGCTTCGGCAGCTGCGTTTACTGGGCGATGGCCTCGAGGGCGATGTCGATGGTGACCTCGTCGCTGACGTGGGGGGCGTACTTGCCGGCGTTGAAGTCGCTGCGCTTCACGGTCACGCTGGCATTGGCGCCGATGGCTTGCTTGGGCACCATCGGGTGCTGCATGGCGGTAAACGAGCTCAGGTTCAGGGTGACGGGGCGCGTCACGCCCTTGATGGTGAGCTCGCCGTCGACTGCAACCGGCTTGTCGCCCTCGAACACCACGCGCGTCGACTTGAAGGTTGCGGTCGGGTACTGCGCGGTGTGGAAGAAGTCTTCGCCCTGGATGTGCTCGTTGAAGGTCGCAAAGCCGGTGTCGACCGAGCGCATGTCGATTTCGATGTCCACCGAGCCGGTGCGCGCTTCCTGGTCGAGCACCACGGTGCCGGTGGTGGTGTTGAAGCGGCTCATCTGGGTCGATAGCCCGAAGTGGCTGTAGGAGAAGCGCGGGAAGGTGTGCGAGCCGTCGACCACGTAGGTCTGCGGCGCGGCGAGCGCCGGCAGGGCGAGGGTGGTGCCGGCGACGAGGCTGAGGCTGGCAGCGAACTTGCGGAAGGTGGAATGCATGGTGTAGCTCCTGTTGAGGGTGATCGTGCTTTGGTGGTGGATGGGGTGATTGCGCCGAAGCCTTTAGGCGCCGCCGGGATCACTGCGTCGCGCTGATCTGGTAACGCACGCGCACTTCATTGGCGACCACGTCGAAGTGGGCCCAGGCGCCCTCGCCAACCGCGAAGTCGCCGCGACGGATGACGAACTCGCCCTCGAACACGCCGACGCCGTCGCGCACCGCGAAGCTGGCCGGTACGACGACGGGCAGGCTGCGGCCCTTGATGGTAAGTGCGCCGCTGACCTCGAAGCGCTCGCCGCCCAGGGCCTTGACGCTGCTCGATTCGAAGCGCGCCCTGGGGAACTCGCCAATGTTGAACCAACTGCGGCCGGCGACCTCGGCATCGGCATCCGGCATGCCGGTGCGGATGCTTGCCAGTTCGACTTCGACGACGGCGCGAGCGGACTCCGGGGCGGCGGGGTCGAAGCGCAGTTCGCCGTCGAAGCGTTCGAAGTGACCGTCCAGGGTTACGCCCATCTGGGTGAAGCTGAAGCCGACCTTGCTGCGCTCGGTCTGCAGCTGTGTGTAGTCGGCTGCGTGAGCGGCGAGGGGCATAGCGGCGGCAAGCGCTGCGGCGGCAAGCAGGGTTCTCATGTTCTGTCCTTGCGGTTGATGGTGGGCAGCATGCGGGTCAGGATGTCGTCCCGGTCGAAGAAGTGATGCTTGAGTGCGGCTGCGATATGGCCGACGAGTGTCGCTGCGAGCAGCCAGTTGAGGTACATGTGGGTGGCCTGCAGCAGCTTGCCGAGGGCTTCGTCCTTGCCCAGAAGGTCAGGAATCGGCACCACGCCGAGCCACACTGTCGGTACGCCCTTGGCAGAGCTCATCAGCCAGCCGGTGAGCGGGATGGCGAACATCAGCACGTACAGCAGGGCGTGCCCGGCATGCGCCGCCATGCGCAATGCGGGCGCCATGCTTGCGGGAAGCGGCGGCGGTGGATGGAACAGGCGCCACGTCAGCCGCAGTGCCACGAGCAGGAAGAGGCTGACGCCGGCCCACTTGTGCCACGCGATCAACTTGAGTTTTTCGGGCGAAAAGGGCAGGCCTTCCACGTACATGCCAAGGGCCATCGTTGCCGGGATCAGTACGGCCATCAACCAATGCATCACTTTGGCCGTGCTCGTGTAGGAGGTATCGGCACGTCGGGGTGAGCGGTCCTGGGGGGCGGGGGGCTTCGGGGTCATGCGGGGGCTCCTGGCTCGAAGGCGAAGATGTCCATCGCCAGCGCGTGATCGTCGATGCCGGCGTGCAGCCGACTTGCGTAGGGTTCATCGCCTGCGGCACCGAGGGCGACGAACAGGGGCAGCAGGTGCTCTTCGCTCGGGTGGGCGCGCATGGCTTCGGGTGCCTGCCGGCGGTAGTCCAGTAAGGCCGCGGTATCACCCGCGGCCAGGCGGTCGCCGAACCAGTCGGCAAAGCGGCGCACGTAGGCGGGCACGTCGGTCGCGCCGCTGCTGGCGCCGAAGCGGAAATCGGTGAGGTTGTGGGTGAGGTTGCCCGAGCCGACGACGAGGATGCCGCGGGCCGTCAGCGGTGCAAGGCTTCGCCCAAGCTGCCAGGCCGCCTTTGGTCCGCCACGGCTTTGAATCGAGAGCGGTACGACGGCGATGTCCGCGTCCGGGAACATGATGCGCAGCGGTATCCAGGCGCCATGGTCAAGGCCGCGGGTCGCCGATCGTGCGACCGGCAGGCCGGCGGCGCCGATCGCTTGTACAAGCTCCTCGGCGACCTCGCTGCAACCCGTGGCGGGGTAGTTCAGGCGGTAGAGTTCGGGCGGGAAACCGTAATAGTCGTGGATGGTTTCAGGTCGCTCGGCAAAACCGACGGTCGGGATGGTGGTGTCCCAGTGCGCACTCACGATGACCACCGCGCGGGGTTGAACCATGACGTTTGCGAGACCCGCCATCGCCGCGCCGGCCGCGCCCGGCGCAAGCGCGAACAGGGGCGAGCCGTGGGGGACGAAGAGGGCAGGCTGCCGAGGGCTGGTCTGTCGTGCGTGCATGTTGGAAACCATTCTCACGTGTGCGTTGAATGCACTATAGGCTTCCGGCACCGTCACATATACCGCACAATCAAGTTATTTCTGTTGCAGGAATGACAACAATGGATCGGTTGGAAGCGATGCAGCTCTTCGTGCGTGTGGCCGAGACCGGCAGTTTTTCGACCGTAGCCCAGCAACTCGGCGTGGCGCGTTCAGTGGTGACACGCAAGGTGGCGGCCCTGGAGTCGCATCTTGGTGCCAAGCTCATGGAACGCAGCACCCGCCGCCTGACGCTGACGACGGCGGGTACGGCCTTTCTTGAGCGCTGCCGTGTCATCCTGAACATGGTCGAAGTTGCCGAGGCTGGCGTTGCGCAGGAGCTTGCGACGCCGCGCGGGCGCATCCGTCTGAGCCTGCCGCTGAGCTATGGCCTGCGCCGGCTTGCGCCGCTGCTGCTCGATTTCTCACAGCAGTTTCCCGAGGTGGGGCTGGACATGGAGTACGCCGACCGTCGGGTGAACCTGATCGAGGAAGGATTCGATCTTGCCGTACGCATCACTGCGCAGCTCGAGCCGGGCGATATCGTGCGCAGACTTGCCAGCTGCCGCCTCTACGTGGTCGCCGCACCGGATTACCTGGCGCGTCACGGCAGGCCAAGGCATCCGGGCGAGCTCGCCCATCATGAGTGCCTGGGCTACATGACACGGCTGGGCAGCCAGCTGTGGCGCTTTACCGTCGATGGTCGTGCCGAGACGCACACGCCGCGCTGCCGCATCAATGCCAACAACGGCGACGCGGTGATGGCGGCGACGGTAAGAGGGCTGGGCATCTCGGTACAGCCGGATTTCATCGCCGATGAGGCACTTTCGGCCGGTGCCGTCGAATGCGTGCTGGAAGACTACGCGCCGCCCGAGCTGGGGGTATTCGCGGTATTGCCAAGCAACCGCCACATCCCGCACCGCGTAAGGATGCTGATCGACTTTCTGGCTGAGAGACTCGCGGCCGAACGGCCGGGAGATGGTGCCTTGGGCGAGACTCGAACTCGCACGGCTTTCGCCACTACCCCCTCAAGATAGCGTGTCTACCAATTTCACCACCAAGGCATTCGTGATCAGCAGCGGGTCTTGTTCGAGGGATGCTGCAAGCGCTGCTGTACGAGGGCGCGGACTATAGCCTTGATGCCCGGGCGACGTCAACAGGCCGATCGTTCGTCGCTGCCGGGCTGCGGATCGAGTCGAAAGCCGAAGCGGGCGGGCAGCTCCGTGCAGCTGCAGGGCTCGACAGGCAGACCGCGCCAGGTCAGCGCAATGCGGGTGTCGCCACCGATGCAGGCAAGCAGCGCGTCCTCGCTGGGAAGCCTGCTGTCTGCATCGAGCATCTCGGCGATGAAGGCGGCGAGGTCGCGATCGTCAACGGTACCGGGGCCGGCATCGGTGGTGAGGACGATGTGGCCTTCCTCGTCGATGCAGACAGGTGGCTGCGCCTGCACTCGGCGCCCGGTGTGGTCGATCATGCTGCCGTCTCGTTCCAGGCGCAGCACCAGCGGTGCGCGCTCGAGACGGACGTAAACGCGCTGTGGGCCGTTGTTTACAAGCCAGTTGCCCGTTGCGTCGCAGGTGTAGTTGGCGTTGAGGAATGCGTTGAGTCCGGGGTGGGTGACGCGCTCGTCGCGCAAGCGCCATTGCCCGCGGGCGTCGAGCGCAAGCCATCCGTAGCAGGCTGGAACGGATGGCCAGTGCAGAGCGTCGGTAGCGGGGGCAGGCATGGGCGCCTCGTCGTCCGGTCTCAACCTGGTGTTCAGTCCTCGATGTGGCGCAGCGACAGGTCGAGTGCGCGCACGTCCTTGGTCAGCGCCCCGATCGAGATACGGTCGACGCCCGTCTCCGCGATCGCGCGCACGCGCTCCAGGCTGACACCGCCGGAAGCTTCGAGTTCGGCACGGCCGGCATTGATCGCCACGGCAGTGCGCATGTCGTCGAGGCTCATGTTGTCGAGCAGGATCATGTTCACCCCAGCGCCGAGGGCTTCCTCCAGCTGCTCAAGGGTCTCGACCTCGACCTCGATGAAGACGTTCGAGGGCGCGATGCTGCGTGCTTGCTCGACCACCTCGCGGATGCCACCGGCCGCAATGATGTGGTTTTCCTTGATCAGGATGCCGTCGTAGAGGCCGACGCGGTGATTGGTGCCGCCACCGATTGCGACCGCGTATTTCTGCGCGAGCCGCAGCCCGGGTAGCGTCTTGCGCGTATCGACGATCTTCGCCTGCGTGCCCTCGATGGCATCGACGAAGCGGCGTGTCACCGTTGCCGTGCCCGACAGCAGCTGCAGGAAGTTGAGTGCGGTGCGCTCCGCGGTGAGAAGGACGCGTGCTCGCGCGATGATCTCGCACAGCGTCTGGCCGGGCTCGACGCGGTCACCATCGCGCACATGCCAGTGCACCACGGCCGCCGGGCTGAGTGCGGCGAAGGCGGCATCGAACCATGCCGTACCGCAGACGATGGCATGCTCGCGGGTGATCACTCGCCCGCGGGCCTCGGTGTCGGGGGCGATCAGGCGCGCGGTGAGGTCGCCAGTGCCGATATCCTCGGCGAGCGAGGCGGCAACGTTGCGCTGGATTTCGACGCGGAGTTGTTCAGAAAGCATGTGATCGACCAAGACTGGAAACGGGTGAAAATTCTAGCACCGGCAGACGGGCCGCCGATGCCTTGCCAAGTCAGCGCAGCGGGCGCACGGCTGCCTGGCGCGGGTCGCGCTGTGCCTCGATGAGCCAACCGTTGAAGACGCCGCGTGCGGCGTCGATGGTCTCGCTCGCGGTAAGCCCAACCGGACCGATGCCTTCGCGCGCGAGGCGGTCGGCGGCGGCACCGTGCAGATGCACCGCGGCCATCAGGCCTGCTTCGGTGGGCCAGCCCTGGGCAAGCAGGCCGACAGTCAGTCCGGTAAGGACGTCGCCCATGCCGGCGCTGGCCATGCCCGAGTGACCGCTGCCGTTGATGAACCAGCGCCCGTCTGCGGTGGCGATGATGCTGCCGCAGCCCTTGAGCACGACCATCGCCTGGTGGCGGCGGGCGAGCTCGATGGCGGCGCTGAGGCGGTTTGCCTGCACGCTGGCTGTGTCGCAGCCGAGCATGCGCGCAGCCTCGGCCGGGTGCGGGGTGAGCACGGTGGGCGCGGCGCGCGTGCCGAGCGCCTTCGCCAGCGCGGGGTCTGCGCCGACGAGGTTGAGCGCATCGGCGTCGAGTACGAGTGGTATGTCGCGCCGCAGCGCCGCTGCCAGCAGGGCGGTGGAGGTGGTGTCGGTGCCAAGGCCGGGGCCCACTGCCATGGCGCTCAGGCGCTCGGGCACCTCTGTGGCCTGGCGCAGCATCAGCTCGGGGTGTACGAGGTCGACGGCAGGGCCGTCCGGATCCGCCAGGCCCACATAGACCCGGCCGGTTCCCAGCCAGAGCGCGGCACGGCCGGCGAGCAGTGCGGCACCCACCATGCCGGTGTTGCCGCCGACGATGGCGGCATCGCCGTAGAGGCCCTTGTGCGAGTTGCGCGGCCGCGGCCTCAGCATGTGGCGGAACAACGAGGGGGCGATGGCGTGGCCGTGTGGTTGGAGCCAGGCCGGGGCGTCGATGTCGATGCGCTGTACGCTGATCTCGCCGCAGTAGTCGGGGCCATCGAGTGTGAGCAGGCCGGGCTTGAGGGCGATGAAGGTGGTGGTGTGCGTGGCGCAGAAAGTGGTGCCCAGGGGCTGGCCGGTGTCGGCGTCAAGTCCGCTCGGCACGTCTAGTGCCATGCGCGGGCCGGGCTGGGCGTTGAGCGTGTTGATCCAGCTCGAGTAACGGCCTTCGATCGGGCGGCCGAGACCGATGCCGAACAAGGCATCGACCACCAGGGCCCAGCCATTGGCGGGCGCAGCGGGGAGGTCGGAGACAACCGTGCCACCTGCTGCGAGGTAGTCGGCATGCGCTTTGGCGGCCTCGGCCGGGAGTTTGTCGGCGGGGCCGGCGAAGGCGACGATGATCTCTCGCCCCGCCTGCGCGAGCTGGCGTGCCATGACGAACCCGTCACCGCCGTTGTTGCCGGGGCCGCAGGCGATCAGGATCGGGCCCGGTCGGTCCATGATCAGGCGCACCGCATCCTCTGCAGCGGCGCGTCCGGCGCGTTCCATCAAGGGTGGGCGTGCGCTCGGAATGAGCTTGTTCTCGATCGCGCGGATGCCGGCGACCGGGTAAATGGGGCGCAAGGGGCTGAACATGCGAAGACTCCCGGAAAGTTGCCCGGATTCTACGCCGTTCGCGGCCGCATGCAGCCGCGCTCAGTTGCCATTGCGGCGCCGCTCGGCGCGGATCTCATGTTTGAGTTCGATGTTGCCGTCCTCGTCCACGGATTCCAGGCGCACGGTGAAGCCCCAGAGCCGAGCCAGGTGGCGCATGACCTCGTCGGTGCTGCCTCCCAGCGGCCGGCGGCGGTGAGGCTGGTGGCGCAGGGTGAGCGAACGGTCGCCGCGCAGATCGACGTTCCAGGCCTGGACGTTGGGCTCGCGTGCGCCAAGGTTGTACTGGTCGGAGAGGATCTCGCGCACACGGCGGAAGCCGCTGTCGTCATGGATGGCCGAGACTTCCAGCTTGTCCTGGCGGTCGTCGTCGAGCACCGCGAACATGCGGAAATCGCGCATCACCTTCGGCGACAGGTACTGGGCGATGAAGCTCTCGTCCTTGAAGTTGCGCATCGCAAAGTCGAAGGTGTCCAGCCAGTCGCTGCCCGCGATTTCGGGGAACCAGCGCCTGTCCTCGTCGTCCGGCTTCTCGCACATGCGGCGGATGTCCTGCCACATCGCAAAGCCGAGCGCATACGGGTTGATGCCGTTGAACCAGCGACTGTTGTAGGGCGGCTGGTACACGACGTTGGTGTGCGACTGCAGGAATTCCAGCATGAAGCTGTCCGCCAGCAGGCCTTCGTCGTAGAGGTGGTTGAGCAGGGTGTAATGCCAGAATGTGGCCCAGCCCTCGTTCATGACCTGGGTCTGGCGCTGCGGGAAGAAGTACTGCGCGATCTTGCGCACGATGCGTACGACCTCGCGCTGCCAGGGTTCGAGCAGCGGTGCGTTCTTCTCGATGAAGTAGAGCAGGTTCTCCTCCGGCTCGGGCGGAAAGCGGGGTGCTTCGCGCGGGCCGCTGCGGGTGTCATGGGCAGGCAGCGTGCGCCAGAGGTCATTGACCTGACCCTGGAGGTATTCCTCGCGCTCCTGCTGGCGCAGCTTTTCCTTGGCCAGCGACAGCTTGGGCGGGCGCTTGTATCGGTCCACGCCGAGGTTCATCAGCGCGTGGCAGGAGTCCAGCAGCAGTTCCACTTCCTCTTCGCCATGGCGCTGCTCGCATTCGCTGATGTAGTTCCGCGCAAACACCAGGTAGTCGATGATCGCGTCGGCGTTGGTCCATGTGCGGAACAGGTAGTTGCCCTTGAAGAAGCTGTTGTGGCCGTAGGCCGCGTGAGCGATCACCAGGCCCTGCATCGTCAGCGTGTTCTCCTCCATGAGGTAGGCGATGCAGGGGTTGGAGTTGATGACGATCTCGTAGGCCAGACCCATCTGGCCGCGCTTGTAGCCCTTCTCGGTGGAGAGGAAGTGCTTACCGAAGGACCAGTGGTGGTAGTTGACCGGCATACCCACCGAGGCGTAGGCATCCATCATCTGTTCGGCGGTAATGATCTCGATCTGCACCGGGTACAGATCGAGCCGGTAGGCGGCCGCCACGCGCGCGATCTCCGCGTTGTAGCGCTCGATTGCTTCCGCGGTCCATTCGGAGCCGGAGGGCAGGGGGGGCTTGCGTGCGGGCGCTTTCGCTCTGGAGGTCATGGTGGTCATGCGATCGTCTTCTTGAACAGTTCGCGAAACACCGGGTAGATGTCAGCCGGCGACTCAATGCGCTGCATGGCGAAGTTGTCGTGCTCGGCACCGAGGCGGGCATACTCGCGCCACAGGTTCTGCGGCTCGCCAGCGGTGATTTCGACGTAGGCAAAGTACTGGCACCAGGGCAGGATCTCATTTGCCAGCAGCCGGCCGCACACTGGAGAGTCGTTGTCCCAGTTGTCACCGTCCGAGGCTTGCGCACCGTAGATGTTCCACTGCCCGTTGGCATACCGCTCGCGCACGATGTCGCGCATCATCACCAGTGCACTCGATACCACCGTGCCGCCGGACTCGCGGGAGTGGAAGAATTCGTCCTCGTCGACTTCCTTGGCGACGGTGTGGTGGCGGATGAAGACGACTTCGATGTGCTCGTAGGTCCGGGTAAGGAACAGGTAGAGCAGCATGAAGAAGCGCTTGCCTATGGACTTGCGCTCCTCGTCCATGGAGCCCGACACGTCCATCACGCAGAACATCACCGCCTGGGTGGTGGGGCGTGGCACCTTGATGCGGTTGTTGTAGCGCAGGTCGAAGCTGTCGATGAAGGGGATGCGTTCGACCTTGGCGCGTAGCGCGGCGAGTTCCTCGCGCAGGGCGCGCAGCGTGTCTTCGTCGCTGTCCTCATCTGCCTCCTGGCGGGCCAGTGCATCGTCGAGGGCCTCCTGAAGCTGGCGAATGCGTGCGGCGTAGGGCGAGCCGAGCGCAAGCCTGCGGCCAAGCGCGCCGCGCATCGAGCGGATGATGTTGATGTTGGCAGGCACGCCGTCGGACTTGAAGCCGGCGCGCTGTGTCTTGTAGTCGGTGACCTTGGCAAGCTGCGTGCGGATCAGGCGTGGCAACTCGAGGTCCTCGAAGAAGAGTTCGAGGAACTCCTCGCGCGAGAGCTGGAACACGAAGTCGTCCTCATGTTCGCCCTCGTTGCTGGCCTTGCCCTTGCCCGAGCCGTCTCCGCCCCCACCGAGCGGCCTGTTGATGCGGTCGCCGCTGCTGAACTGGTCATTGCCCGGGAAGATCTGCTCCCAGACA
Organism: Thauera mechernichensis; assembly: GCF_029588855.1. Classification (NCBI taxonomy): domain Bacteria; kingdom Pseudomonadati; phylum Pseudomonadota; class Betaproteobacteria; order Rhodocyclales; family Zoogloeaceae; genus Thauera; species Thauera mechernichensis. The sequence continues at coordinate 352,063 of NZ_JARQZE010000004.1, forward strand.
CCGCCACGGCCGTGATGAAGTGACGGCTCGGCCAGGTCGCGTGCGGGGATCGAGACCTCTTCGCCGTTGTCGAGATCGCGGATGGAGCGCCCCTGGATGGCACCGCTCACCGCCTTGCGAATCTGTTGCTTGAAACGGCGCATGAAGCGCTGGCGGTTGACCGCGCTCTTGTTCTTGCTGTCGAAGCGTCGATCGATGATGCGGACCATGTCTCCTCCCCGTATCACGCAAGAGGCGGGCGGGGCGTCAAGCCCCGCTCCGCCCGGCCGGCAACGTCAGGATGACTTGCGAACGCGCAGGTACCATTCGCACAGCAAGCGCACCTGCTTCTCGGTGTACCCCTTGTCGATCATGCGGTCGACAAAGTCCTGGTGCTTCTTCTGCTCGTCGGCGCTGGCCTTGGCGTTGAAGCTGATCACGGGCAGCAGGTCCTCGGTGTTGGAGAACATCTTCTTCTCGATCACCGCGCGCAGCTTCTCGTAGGAGGTCCAGCTCGGGTTGCGGCCGTCGTGCTTGGCGCGGGCGCGCAGCACGAAGTTCACCACCTCGTTGCGGAAGTCCTTCGGGTTGCTGATGCCGGCCGGCTTCTCGATCTTCTCCAGCTCTTCGTTGAGCGCGGCGCGGTCGAGGATCTCGCCGGTGTTGGGGTCGCGGAACTCCTGATCCTGAATCCAGAAGTCCGCGTAGATCACATAGCGATCGAAGATGTTCTGGCCGTATTCGGAGTAGCTCTCGAGGTAGGCTGTCTGGATCTCCTTGCCGATGAACTCGGCGTAGCGCGGCGCGAGGTATTCCTTGATGTAGCCGAGATAGCGCGCCTCGGTCTCGGCAGGAAACTGCTCGGCCTCGATCTGCTGTTCGAGCACGTACATCAGGTGCACCGGGTTGGCGGCGACCTCGCGGTGGTCGAAGTTGAAGATCTTCGACAGCGCCTTGAAGGCAAAGCGGGTGGACAGCCCGGTCATGCCCTCGTCGACGCCCGCATAGTCGCGGTACTCCTGGTAGCTCTTTGCCTTGGGGTCGGTGTCCTTGAGGTTCTCGCCATCATAGACGCGCATCTTGGAGAAGATGCTCGAGTTCTCGGGTTCCTTGAGGCGCGAGAGCACGGCGAACTGGGCCATCATCTTCAGGGTGTCGGGCGCGCACGGCGCTTCGGACAACGAACTGTGCGCCAGCAACTTCTCGTAGATGCGCATCTCGTCCGACACCCGCAGGCTGTAGGGCACCTTGACGGTGTAGATGCGGTCGAGGAAGGCTTCGTTGTTCTTGTTGTTCTTGAATGCCACCCACTCGGATTCGTTCGAGTGGGCCATTACGATGCCGTCGAACGGGATCGCGCCGAATCCTTCCGTGCCCTTGTAGTTGCCTTCCTGGGTGGCGGTAAGCAGTGGGTGCAGTACCTTGATCGGCGCCTTGAACATCTCCACGAACTCGAGCAGTCCGCGGTTGGCCAGGCACAGGCCGCCCGAGTAGCTGTAGGCATCCGGGTCGTCCTGCGAGTACTGCTCGAGCTTGCGGATGTCGATCTTGCCGACAAGCGATGAGATGTCCTGGTTGTTCTCGTCGCCCGGCTCGGTCTTGGCGACGGCGGTCTGGCGCAGCACCGAGGGGTTGAGCTTGACCACACGGAAGCGGGTAATGTCGCCGTTGAACTCGTGCAGGCGCTTGACGGCCCACGGGCTCATGATGGTATTGAGGTAGCGGCGCGGGATGCCGAAGTCGCCCTCGAGGATGTGCGCGTCCTCGGCGGCGTTGAACAGCCCGAGTGGCGACTCATTGACCGGCGAGCCCTTGATGGCATAGAAGGGCACCTTTTCGATCAGGCTCTTGAGCTTCTCGGCGAGTGAGGATTTTCCGCCGCCAACAGGGCCGAGCAGGTAGAGGATCTGCTTCTTCTCCTCCAGGCCCTGGGCGGCGTGGCGGAAGTAGGACACGATGTTCTCGATGACCTCTTCCATGCCGTAGAAATCGCGGAAGGCGGGGTAGAGCTTGATGATCTTGTTGGAAAATATGCGCGACAGGCGGGGGTCGAGCCGCGTATCGACAAGCTCGGGTTCGCCGATGGCCGTGAGCATGCGCTCGGCAGCGGTCGCGTAAGCCATGCGGTCGGCGCGGCAGAGTTCGAGGTAGTCCTGGAGGGACATCTCTTCCTCGCGTGCAGCCTCATAGCGCGCCTGGTAGGCATTGAAGATGGTCATGGCGTCTCTCCTGTGCGAGCCAGGGCGGCGCGTATACAAGGTCCGGCCGCCATTTCGGATGGTTCAGCAGGGGGCCGTCTGCGCGGCCTTCGCCGGGGCATTGGACATGCCGACCGGGTCAGTAGATGAGAACAGTTCGGCGGGGGTGAGTTCCAGTCTGTGAGCGGCTTTTTTTCGCAGGAAGTGTGTCGCTTTTCTCACTCGCGATCACGCCTCCGGTGCGCCGCAGGGGCTGTGCTAGAATTCCGCTCTTCGTTCATCGTGTTCATGCTGGCGACGTTGCGAACGCAAGACTTTGCGGGTGCGCAAGCGCGACGGCCGTGACGCATTCATTGGCACTTATTGACTTCTCAGGATCGATTTAATGGAGCAGAACCAGGAAAACCCGAGCGCGCTGGAGCGCCGTATCGACATCACCGTCGCGCTGGCTGACATCGAGAAGGAGGTGGATGCACGCCTCAAGCGCATGGCGCGCACGGTGAAGATGCCGGGGTTCCGGCCGGGCAAGGTGCCGATGAAGATCGTGGCGCAGACGCATGGCGGCCAGGCCCGCGGTGAGGCCGTCGGTGCGGCGGTCGAGAAGGCGTTCGGTGACAAGGTGCGCGAACAAGGGCTGCGTGTGGCGGGCTACCCGCGCATCGAGCCCAAGGCGGCGCAGGGCGAGGGCGCGCTCGAGTTCAGCGCCGTGTTCGAGGTGTACCCCGAAGTCACCATCGGCGAACTGACCGGCCAGAAGATCGAGCGTCCGGTGCTTGCCGTCGGCGATGCCGAGGTCGACAAGACGATCGATGTGCTGCGCAAGCAGCGCACCACCTTCAGCGCGGTCGATCGTGCAGCCGCTGACGGTGACCGCGTTCTTATCGACTTCACCGGTCGCAAGGACGGCGAAGTGTTCGAGGGTGGTCAGGCCCAGGACTTCCCGTTCGTGATCGGTGCTGGCGCCATGCTCAAGGATTTCGAGACCGCTGTGCTCGGTCTCAAGGCGGGCGAGAGCAAGACCTTCGACATGAGCTTCCCTGCCGACTACCATGCCCAGCACCTGGCCGGCCAGGCGGTTCAGTTCGAAGTGACCGTCAAGGCGGTTGAAGAGGCCGTGCTGCCGGTGGTCGATGCCGACTTCGCCAAGTCGCTTGGCGTTGCCGATGGCGAGGTTGCCAAGCTGCGCGAGGAGGTCAAGGCCAATCTCGAGCGCGAGGTCAAGCGCCGCATCCAGGCTCGCGTCAAGGAGCAGGTGATGGAAGCGCTGATCGCTGTGACGCCGATCGAAGTGCCCAAGGCGCTGGTGCAGGCCGAGGCGCAGCAACTCGCTGAGAACGCACGTCGCGACCTCGAGATGCGCGGCCTCAAGACCAAGGACATCCCGGTGGATCCGTCCTGGTTCGGTGAGCAGGCCGAGCGCCGCGTCAAGCTGGGCCTGATCATGGCCGAGTTGGTCAAGGTCAACGAACTGCATGCCAAGCCCGAGCAGGTGCGCGCGCTGGTCGAGGAAATGGCGCAAAGCTACGAGGATCCCGCGGAACTCATGCGCTGGTATTACGCTCAACCCGAGCGTCTGGCTCAGGCCGAGGCGGTGGTCATCGAAGACAACGTCGTCGCCTGGGTCAGCAGCAAGGCTGATGCCACCGACAAGGAAGTGGCGTTCGACGAATTGATGGGCAACGCGGCTTAAAGTCGCAAAGGGTCTGACGAATGATGCAAGGAACACCCCAGCACAGCAGCGACTGGAACCCGGTCGGTCTCGGCCTGGTCCCGATGGTGGTCGAGCAGAGTGGTCGCGGCGAGCGCGCCTACGACATCTATTCGCGCCTTCTGAAGGAGCGGGTGGTGTTCCTCGTCGGCCCGGTGAATGACGTCACCGCCAACCTGATCGTTGCGCAGTTGCTGTTCCTCGAGTCCGAGAATCCGGACAAGGACATCTACTTCTATATCAACTCGCCCGGCGGTTCGGTCACCGCCGGCATGGCGATCTACGACACGATGCAGTTCATCAAGCCGAACGTCAGCACACTGTGCATCGGTCAGGCGGCGAGCATGGGTGCGTTCCTGCTGGCGGCGGGCGAGAAGGGCAAGCGCTACTGCCTGCCCAATTCGCGCGTGATGATCCACCAGCCGCTCGGCGGCTTCCAGGGCCAGGCCTCGGACATCGAGATCCATGCGCGCGAGATCCTCTACCTGCGCGAGCGCCTGAACGGCATGCTGGCCAAGCACACCGGCCAGAGCATGGAGCGCATCGAGAAGGATACCGACCGCGACAACTTCATGTCCGCCGCGGCCGCGGTGGAGTACGGCCTGGTCGACAAGATCCTCACCAGCCGCGACGACACCTGATTCAGGAGATTTTCCCAATGTCGGACAAGAAGGCAGGCAGCGAGAAGCTGTTGTACTGCTCGTTCTGCGGCAAGAGCCAGCACGAGGTCCGCAAACTCATCGCAGGCCCCTCGGTCTTCATCTGCGACGAGTGCATCGAGCTCTGCAACGACATCATCCGCGACGAGATCGTTGGCAAGTCCGACCCCGAGGGCGTCAAGGGCTCGCTGCCGACGCCGCGCGAGATCTGCCAGATCCTCGATCAGTACGTGATCGGGCAGGGGCAGGCGAAGCGCAACCTCGCGGTGGCGGTATACAACCATTACAAGCGCCTGCGCCATGTCGAGGCCAAGCAGGATGACGTCGAGCTGGCCAAGAGCAACATCCTGCTGATCGGGCCGACGGGTTCGGGCAAGACGCTGCTCGCGCAGACACTTGCCCGCCTGCTCGACGTGCCCTTCGTGATGGCCGACGCCACGACCCTGACCGAAGCTGGCTATGTCGGTGAGGACGTCGAGAACATCATCCAGAAGCTGCTGCAGAAGTGCGACTACGACGTAGACAAGGCGCAGCAGGGCATCATCTACATCGATGAGATCGACAAGATCTCGCGCAAGGCCGACAACCCTTCGATCACCCGTGACGTTTCGGGCGAAGGCGTGCAGCAGGCTCTGCTCAAGCTCGTCGAGGGCACGGTGGCTTCGATTCCGCCGCAAGGCGGGCGCAAGCACCCGAACCAGGATTTCATCCAGGTCGATACCACCAACGTGTTGTTCATCTGCGGTGGCGCCTTCGACGGGCTCGAGAAGGTGATCCGCAACCGTACCGAGAAGGTCGGGATCGGTTTCGGTGCCGAGGTGAAGAGCAAGGACACCAAGAGCCTTACCGACACCTTCCGTCAGGTGGAGCCGGAAGATCTCATCAAGTTCGGTCTCATTCCCGAGCTGATCGGCCGCCTTCCGGTGGTGGCGACACTCCAGGAGCTGGATGAAGAGGCACTGATCCAGATCCTCGTCGAGCCGAAGAACGCACTGGTCAAGCAGTACCAGAAGCTGTTCTCGATGGAAGGCGTGGAGCTCGAGATCCGCCCCGCAGCACTGCACGCAGTGGCGCGCAAGGCCATCAAGCGCAAGACGGGGGCACGCGGTCTGCGCTCCATCCTCGAGGCGGCCCTGCTCGACATCATGTACGACCTGCCGACGCTGGACGGTGTGGAGAAGGTTGTCGTGGACGAATCGACGATCGAGGAAGGTGGCAAGCCGCTCCTGATCTATGCTGATCAGCAGAAGGTGTCGGGAGCCAACTGAGGCTTGATGCCCCGCGCCTTGAGCGCGGGGCCTTTGTTGCAGCCCGCCACTTGAATTCCTGGGGTCCGCCCATACATGAGCGGAACCCTTTCATGAAGGAAATAAAAAATGCCGGGTCCTGCTGACCTCCCCAAAGAAGCGATTGAATTGCCGCTGTTGCCCTTGCGCGACGTGGTGGTGTTCCCGCACATGGTGATTCCGCTCTTCGTCGGTCGTCCGAAGAGCATCAAGGCACTCGAGAACGCGATGGAGGACGGCAAGAGCATCCTCCTCGTCGCACAAAAGTCGGCCGCCAAGGACGAGCCTGCGGTCGAGGACCTGTATTCGATCGGCTGCATCGCCAACATCCTGCAGATGCTCAAGTTGCCTGATGGCACCATCAAGGTGCTTGTCGAAGGCGTGCAGCGTGCCCATATCGATTCGGTTAGCGACCTGCGCACCGTGTTCGTCGCCACCGCGCGTCCGGTCGTGCCGGTCGAGGCCGGCAACAACGAGCTCGAGGCCATGCGGCGCGCGATCATCGCGCAGTTCGACCAGTACGTTAAGCTCAACAAGAAGATTCCGCCGGAGATCCTCAGCTCGCTGGCTGGCATCGACGAAGCCGGCAGGCTTGCCGACACCATTGCCGCACATCTGCCGCTCAAGCTCGAGCAGAAGCAGGAAGTGCTGGAGATGTTCGATACCGCCGAGCGCCTCGAGCGCCTGCTTTCCCAGTTGGAGGGCGAACTCGACATCCTGCAGGTCGAGAAGCGCATCCGTGGACGCGTCAAGCGCCAGATGGAGAAGAGCCAGCGCGAGTACTACCTGAACGAACAGGTCAAGGCGATCCAGAAGGAACTCGGGGAAGGCGAGGAAGGTGCCGACTTCGAGGAAATGGACAAGAAGATCAAGGCCGCGGGCATGCCCAAGGAGGCGCTCGCCAAGGCCGAGGCCGAGTTCAAGAAGCTGCGTCTGATGTCGCCGATGTCGGCCGAGGCCACGGTGGTACGGAACTACATCGACACGCTTGTCGGTCTGCCCTGGAAGAAGAAGTCGCGCGTCAGCAAGGACCTGGCCGAGGCCGAAACGGTGCTCGACAAGGACCATTATGGCCTCGAGCGCGTAAAGGAACGCATCCTCGAGTACCTTGCCGTGCAACAGCGCGTGGACAAGGTCAAGGCGCCCATCCTGTGCCTGGTCGGACCGCCCGGAGTGGGCAAGACCTCGCTTGGGCAGTCGATTGCGAAGGCCACCAACCGCAAGTTCATTCGCATGGCGCTCGGTGGCGTGCGCGACGAGGCCGAGATCCGCGGCCATCGCCGTACCTACATCGGCTCGATGCCGGGCAAGATCCTGCAGAACATGAGCAAGGTCGGGGTGAAGAACCCGCTGTTCCTGCTCGACGAGGTCGATAAGCTCGGCATGGATTTCCGTGGCGATCCGAGTTCCGCGCTGCTCGAAGTGCTGGACCCGGAGCAGAACCACACTTTCCAGGATCACTATGTCGAGGTCGATTTCGACCTGTCCGACGTGATGTTCGTTGCCACGGCAAACACCTTGAACATTCCTGCGGCGCTGCTCGACCGTATGGAGGTCATTCGTCTTTCGGGTTACACCGAGGATGAGAAGGTGAACATCGCCCAGCGTTATTTGCTGCCCAAGCAGATGAAGAACAATGGGCTCAAGCGTGACGAGCTGTCGGTCACCGAGGAAGCAGTACGCGATATCGTGCGTTACTACACGCGCGAAGCGGGTGTGCGTAGTCTCGAGCGCGAGATTTCCAAGGTGTGCCGCAAGGTGGTCAAGCAGTTGGTGCTGCGTAGTCGCAGCACGAAGGTCGTGGTCAATGCCAAGAACCTCGACAAGTTCCTCGGCGTGCGCAAGTACAGCTTTGGCATGGCGGAGAAAGAGAACCAGATCGGCCAGGTTACCGGCCTGGCCTGGACCGAGGTTGGCGGCGAACTGCTGACCGTCGAGGCCGTCCAGCTGCCGGGCAAGGGCAAGGTGGTCACCACCGGCAAACTGGGTGAGGTCATGCAGGAGTCGATCCAGGCGGCCTTGTCGGTGGTGCGCAAGCGCGCTCGGTCGCTCGGGATCGATCCCGATTTCTACCAGAAGAGCGACATTCACATCCACCTGCCGGAAGGGGCGATCCCGAAGGACGGTCCGTCTGCAGGTATTGCGATCTCGACGGCGCTCGTGTCCGTGCTGACTGGGATTCCGGTGCGTTGCGACGTTGCCATGACGGGTGAGATCACGCTGCGTGGCGAGGTCCTTGCGATCGGAGGCCTGAAAGAGAAACTTCTGGCTGCCGTCCGCGGGGGTATCCGCACCGCGCTGATTCCGGAGGAGAACGTGAAGGATCTCGCCGAGATTCCGGACATCATCAAGAACGCGATCGAGATCGTTCCGGTCAAGTGGATCGACCGTGTGCTCGAACTGGCGCTCGAGCGCAAGCCCGAGCCGCTGCCGGAAAGCGATGAGCCGGTGGCGCAGGCCGGCGTGACCGGCGAGCATGCAGCGGGTGGATCGGCCGCAGCGAATCTGCGCGCGCACTGAGGCCCCTTCGAGGGGTGGTCGCGGGCCGCTCAGGCCCGCGTCTTCGAAGCCGCAATGTCCGCGAGGGCCTTGCGGCTTCGTCGTTGACAGCGTGGAATTGCGCGCGCTATAACGATCGCAGGTTTGCAAGCCCTGCCGTGCATCAGTGCGTCATGCTGCCCGACGGGCTGTCGGTTCGAGTCCATCGCAGTACCTGATCGCAGCATCCATTCGGAGGGTCCAAGTGAATAAACAAGAACTCATCACAAGCATTGCGGATAAGGCGTCGATGACCAAGGCGGATGCCGCGCGCGCACTCGATGCCACGCTCGCCTCGGTGTCCGAGGCACTCGAACAAGGCGATACCGTGACCTTGGTCGGTTTCGGTTCGTTTTATGTCGGTGACCGCGCAGCAAGAACCGGACGCAACCCACGCACTGGCAAGAACATCAAGATCAAGGCAGCCAAGGTACCTAAATTCCGCGCTGGCAAAGGGCTCAAAGATGCTGTAAACTAGCAGGCTTTGCAGCTTCGCTATCTGCTCGATGGCGACAGCGCGGGTGCTTAGCTCAGTTGGTAGAGCGTCGCCCTTACAAGGCGAATGTCGGCGGTTCGACCCCGTCAGCACCCACCAGAACTTGCAGGGCCCGGGTATCCCCCGGGCCCTGCCATTTTCGGCTTCGGCTTCGGCGCGCTCAGTCCCTGAACGTCGGTGCCTGACGTGTCATCCCGGCGCGGATCGCAGCCTGCAGGTCTTCGGACATCAGCATTGCGGCGTTCCAGGTTGCAACACGGTCGAGACCGTCGGCGACGCTATGGTCGCGGGCGTAGTTGAGCATGTCCTTGGTGCCGCGGATCGCCAATGGTGACTTGCTGGCGATTGCGTGGGCGATCTGCAGCACCCCCTCCAGCAGGGCAGAAGGGTTGTCGAAGACCCGATTGACCAAGCCGATGCGCGCAGCCTCCGCGCCGTCCACCTTGCGTCCGGTGTAGGCAAGTTCGCGCACCATGCCGTCGCCTATCAGACGTGGCAGGCGCTGCAGGCTGCCGACGTCGGCGACCATGCCGAGGTCGATCTCCTTGACCGAGAACTTCGCGTCTGCCGAGCAGTAACGCATGTCGGCGCAGGCGACCAGGTCCACCCCGCCACCGATGCAGGCGCCGTGGATGGCGGCGAGTATCGGTTTGCGGCAGCGCTCAAGACTGCTCAGTGTGTCCTGGAGGTCGATGATGAGATTGCGCAGGTTCTCGCGCGTACGGGCCTCGCAAGCATCCTTCACGCTGGGCAGGATGCTCATCATCATCTGCAGGTCGATCCCCGCGCAGAAGTTGTCGCCTGCACCATGCACCATCGCCACACGTACCGCGGTCGTGCGGTCGACCCATTGCATCGCGGTGCGGATGTCGTGCCACATCTGCAGGTTCATCGCGTTCGCCTTGTCGGGGCGGTTCAGGGTTAGTACGGCCACCTTGCCTTCGATGGCGATGCGCAGGGTATCGAGCTGGGGCAGGGGGATGCTGCGGGTGGCTGCAGCAGCAAGTTGGCCAGGCGTTGACGCTGCAGGGGTGAGTGCGGAGCTGTTCTCGATCGTCGCGGCCAGTTCCGTCCCCTGCTTGATTGCGCGCTTGGCGTCGAGTTCGGCGGCGACATCGGCGCCACCGATCAGGTGCACCCGCATGCCGGCCTCGAGCAGGGTTGCCTGAAGTTCGCGTTGGGGTTCCTGTCCGGTGCACAGGATCACGTTGTCGACCGGAAAGATCTCGTCCTTGCCGCCGATCGTCACATGCAGGCCAGCGTCGTCGATGCGGCGGTAGGTGACGCCTGGGATCATCTTCACGCCGCGGTTCTTCAGCGCGGTGCGGTGGATCCAGCCGGTGGTCTTGCCCAGGCCCTCGCCGACCTTGCTGGTCTTGCGCTGCAGCAGCACGATCTCACGCGGGGCGGCTTCGAGTTGGGGCGTCATGAGCCCGCCGCGGCGCGCGTAACGTGCATCGATGCCCCATTCGGCAAAGAACTTCGATGCCTCCAGGCTCGGGCTCACGCCTGCGTGGCTGAGGTACTCGGCGACGTCGAAACCGATGCCGCCTGCCCCGAGGATGGCCACGCGGCGGCCGACGGGCTTCTTGTCCCTGAGTACGTCGAGGTAGCCGAGCACCTTGGGATGGTCCACGCCCTCGATGTCGGGCTGGCGGGGAACGATGCCGGTGGCGAGCACCACTTCGTCGAACTTCCCGGCCAGCTCGGCGGTGGAGACACGGGTGTTGAGCTTGAGCACGACGCCGGTCTGCTCGATGCGACGGCCGAAGTAGCGCAGCGTCTCCGCGAACTCCTCCTTGCCGGGGATCTGCATCGCGATATTGAACTGCCCGCCGATGCGTGCCCCGGCCTCGAACAGGGTGACCTTGTGGCCACGTTCGGCTGCGGTGGTGGCGAAGGCCAGGCCCGCCGGGCCGGCACCGACTACCGCGATGCTGCGCGACGAGCTGGTGGGCTCGATCACCAGTTCGGTCTCGTGGCAGGCACGCGGATTGACCAGGCAGGAAGTGACCTTGCCGTTGAACGTGTGGTCCAGGCAGGCCTGATTGCAGGCTATGCAGGTGTTGATGTCGGCGCCGCGCCCAGCGGCCGCCTTGTTCACAAAATCGGGGTCGGCGAGGAAGGGGCGGGCCATCGACACCATGTCCGCCTTACCCTCGGCAAGAATGCCTTCGGCAATCTCGGGTGTGTTGATGCGGTTAGTGGCGATCAACGGAATGCGGACGTGGTCCTTCAGCTTCTGCGTCACCCAGGCGAAGCCAGCGCGTGGCACACAGGTTGCGATGGTGGGGATGCGCGCCTCGTGCCAGCCGATGCCGCTGTTGATGAGCGTGGCACCGGCTGCCTCGATTGCCTGTGCGAGCTGAACGACCTCCTCGAAGTTCGAGCCGTCCTCGATCAGGTCCAGCATCGACAGCCGGTAGATGATGATGAAGTCGCGCCCGAGGCGCGCGCGCGTTCGACGAACGATCTCGGTGGCGAAGCGAATGCGGTTCTCGTAGGGGCCGCCCCATTCGTCACTGCGCTTGTTGGTGTGAGCGACGATGAACTCGTTGATCAGATAACCCTCGGAGCCCATGATCTCCACGCCGTCGTAGCCGGCCTCGCGGGCGAGCTCGGCGCAGCGAACGAAATCCTCGATCGTGCGCTCGACATCGGCGGCGGACAGCTCGCGCGGTACGAACGGTGAGATCGGCGCCTGGATCGGGCTGGGTGCGACCAGCTCCGGGTGGTAGGCGTAACGGCCGAAGTGCAGGATCTGCATGGCGATCTTGCCGCCCTCGCGATGGACTGCATCGGTCACCACGCGGTGGCGGGTGGCTTCTTCCGACGTGGTCAGTGTGGCGCCGCCGCTCCATGGCCGGCCCTCGGCGTTGGGGGCGATGCCGCCGGTCACGATCAGGGCTACGCCGCCGCGCACGCGCTCGCCATAGAAGGCAGCCATGCGCTCGAAGCCACCCTCGGTCTCTTCCAGGCCGACGTGCATCGAGCCCATCAGGAAGCGGTTGGGCAGCGTGGTAAAGCCGAGGTCCAGGGGGCGGAACAGGTTCGTGTAGGTGGCCATCGTCTCGCTCGCATTCTTTATGGGTGGGGCTGGTTGCATGGGCGCGTCGTGAATGGCCCGCCCGCCAGAGGGGAGGGAGAAGCGTGCGGACCGCGGAGGTGTCACGGTACGCCTATGCAACCAGTTGCATTAATGTAGAAGATCCTGCTTAACCATGCAACGCGTTGCATGGTTTGCGATGCGGCGTTTAGACTCGCGCCATGTCGCTCTGCCACGCACTGCTCACTTCGCTGCTCGAACAGCCCTCGTCCGGCTATGAACTGGCACGGCGCTTCGACAAGTCCATCGGCCATTTCTGGCAGGCGACGCACCAGCAGATCTACCGTGAGCTGGGTCGGATGGAAAAGGCAGGCTGGATCCGATCCGACGCCGACCCCGACGCCGGCCGCACCCGCAAGCGCAGTTACACCGTGCTGCCCGCTGGTCGCGAGGAGCTGACCCGATGGGCCGGCGAGGCTGCGCCCCTGCCTGAGTTGCGCGACGAGTTCATGGTGCGCCTGCGCGCCGATGCCGTGGCCGGACCGTTTGGCTTGCGCCCCGAGCTCGAGCGCCGTCGTTCGCTTCACGCCGACAAACTGCACGCCTACCGTGCCATCGAAACGCGTGATTTTCCGCCCGAAGCCGAGCCCACGCGCCAGCGCCGCATCCACCATCTCATCCTCAAGGCCGGCATCCAGTACGAACAGAACTGGATCGCATGGTACGACGAGGCGCTGCAGGCGCTTTCAGTAGACTGAGCGAAAGTCATGCACCGGTGCCCGGTCGTTGCTGGCACACGTGCAGCGCTTGCGGATCGACGTCGGGTGGTCGCGGCTGCGGCCGGGCTGCCGGGGCCACGGATTAGGCATGGCAGCGACTCGCTCCGCCTTCACATAAGCGGAAAGTAATAGAATTAAGCTTTTGACCCGAATCAAGGAAGGGTGCTTTCTGTGCCCTTCGAGGTTCCGAGTGCGGAGGCCCTTGAATGAGAGTCTTCGCCATATCAACTCTTCGGGCTGACGCCCGATCGTGAGGCAATGGATGATCGGAACATTCGATCGCAGCGTTAGCGCGCGCCTTCTCCTGCTGGTCGCGGCGCTTGTCGCGGCGCTGCTTGTCGTTGGTGCGCTCGGTATCCGCGGTATGTCGCAAAGCAACACCGGCCTTGAGACGGTGTATCAGGATCGAGTCGTGCCCTTGCGCGATCTGAAGGTGATCGCCGACGTGTACGCGGTCAATATTGTCGATACTGCCCACAAGGTGCGCGACGGCATCATCACTTGGCCGCAGGCGCGAAGGAACCTTGATGAGGCCAATACCACGATCGAACAGAAGTGGCGGGAGTACACCGCGACTTACCTGGTGGACGAGGAGCGGCGGCTGGTTGCGGAGATCGAACCGATGCTGAAGGACTCGGCTGCCGTGCTAGGCCGTCTCAAGGACATTCTCATCAAGGAAGATAGGGCGGCAATTGCCGCCTTCTCGGCTGGCCCGCTCTATCCAACCATCGATCCGATCAGCGAGAAATTCTCGCAACTCATCGATATTCAACTCGATGTGGCCGGCCGGGAGTACCAGCAATCGGCGGCAAGCTACAAGGCGACGCGGAATGCCAACATCGCCATCATCGTCATTGGTCTTGTGGCCGGAATAGGCCTGGCCTTGTGGATCGTCCGCTCGATCACGTTGCCCCTGGCCAAGCTGCAGGACACGATCGTCAACGTTGAGTACGGTGGCGATCTCACCCTGCGAGTCGGTGCGGCCGGGAAGGATGAAGTCGGTCGCACTGCGGCCGCCTTCGACAAGATGATGATGAAGATCGCCCCCCTCGTCGGCGACATGCGGCAAACCGCCGATGCAATTGCCGCGGCTGCACAGTCCATGGCTACCGTCGGAGCCCAGGTGGAGAAGCGCTCGGGAGCGCAGTCGGAGGCCGTTTCTGCCATTGCAGCTGCCGTTGAACAGACCTCGGTCAGCATCTCGGAAACTGCCAGCAACGCGCGCAACGCGGACGAAACCGCGACGACGGCACGCTCGGATATCGACACGACGCTGGCCGCTGTTCGCGAGGCCACCCAGAACGTTGACACGTTGGCGGGCATGATCGAGGAGGCAAGCAGCGATATCGCTCATCTGGCCGAGAGCTCGCGAAAGATCGACGGTATCGTCAATACGATCAAGGAAATCGCCGACCAGACCAATCTGCTCGCCTTGAACGCAGCGATCGAGGCTGCGCGCGCAGGCGAACAGGGGCGCGGTTTTGCGGTTGTTGCCGATGAGGTGCGCAAGCTTGCCGAGAACACCACCAAGGCTACCGACGAGATCTCCAACCTGATCGGCCGCGTTCAGTCCGAGGTCGATCGCGCGGTGGCGCGCATGCAGCAGGCGAACAAGCGGGCGGGGACGACGCGCGATGGTGTCGTCGCCTCCACTGGCCGGCTCGACGCCGCGAGCGCCAACACGGCGCAGGTGACCGAATCGGTGCGCAGCATCGCGCTCGCCGTCCGCGAGCAGGACGTAGCGGTCCTTGAGGTCGCTCAGCGTATGGAACAGATTGCCCAGATGACGCAGGAAAACACCCTGGCGGCGGGCTCTGCAGCCGAGACCGCGAGACAGCTGGACGGTCTGGCTGGCAAGCTGCACGAGGCGGTGAGCCGGTTCAAGGTCTGACTGGGCAAACGCAAGCGGCTAGCAGCCGGCGATCCATCCTTCCAGCGGGTCCATCCCGGCGGGTAGGCCGAACAGCGGCGGGCCCGCGCGCGCTGCGGCGGCTGCCTGCATCAGGGCGAGTGCGGCATCGAGCAGATCGCCGCTGGCGTCATCGATCAAGGCTTCGCGCTGTGTCCTTGTCGCATGCAGGCCGCCGGCATCGTCATTGCCGGCAACGCCTGCTGGTCGAGAACTCAGCGCATCGACGATGCCCTCCCGTGCCGCGCGCCGCTCTGCGGTCTGCTTGCGGCGCTCGTCGCTCTTGTACGGCGCAGTGGTGGTGCGCCGGGCGAGCAGTCCGGGGTAGGCCTCGATGGCCACGCGGTGTGGGTCGCCGTCATGCAGGCCGGGCAGATGTACGCCTGCGGCGAGCAGGCGGGCTGCGCCTTCCAGGAACATCAGCCCCACCGGTGGGTTGACCAGCTTGAGTGGGCTGTGGGAACGCGCAGGCAGGTCGGTGGCACGGTGGGCGTAGCGCTGGCCGACGGGGCGTGACTCGCGGTAAGCGTCCAGTGCGGCGCGAAAGCCTGGCTTGCCGAGGTCTGCACAGTGGCGTACCAGTGCCGGCCAGACCTGCGGCCAGCCGAGGTCGATCACGGCTTCGCGTGGCAGGCCGAAGGGAAAGTCGAAGGCGCCCAGCCAGGGACCAGGGCGCGCCAGCACGGCTTCGAAGGAGGGCCAGTCCTCGCACCATTCGAAATGGTCGAGCGTCACACGCGCACCGGCCAGGTGGCCGTGGGCGACAGTGATCGGCTTGGCCCGGCGGGGCGCGGAGGTGAAGTCGACGCCGAGCAGCCTGAGCGCAGGTAGTGTCACGGGCAGTTTCCTGTTGAGTGTGCAGACTGGTCGGCCGGGTTGAAGCCATGGCTATGGCTGACGCAAGGGCCCGGACCGGCTCAGCGGCGCCCGCCGAAGATGCGCGCCGCGGTGTGCACGGTGTTGAAATGTACCGTCACCGTGTCCTCGATCGGCTGCGCATAGCCGCCTGCCATCGCCACCGCAACCGGCACGCCGGCTGCCCGGCAGGTGCCGAGTACGCGTTCGTCGCGGGTCTTCAGCCCTTCGATGCTGAGCGCCAGGCGGCCCAGGCGGTCGCCTGCGTAGGGGTCGGCGCCGGCGAGGTAGATCACCAGTTCGGGGCGCGCGTGGTTGAACACGGTGTCGAGCGCATCGTCGAGCGCGGCGAGGTAGTCCTCGTCGCCGGTGTCGTCGGCCAGTTCGATATCGAGGTCGCTCGCCTGCTTGCGGAAAGGGAAGTTCTTCGCGCCATGCAGGCTGCAAGTGAAGATCTCGGGTGAGTCGGCGAGGATGGTGGCGGTGCCGTCGCCCTGATGAACGTCGCAGTCAACGATGGCGACGCGGCGGACGCGGCCTTCGGCGCGCATCGCCAGTGCGGCGATGGCGGCGTCGTTGAACACGCAGAAGCCCGAGCCAAAGTCGCGGTGTGCGTGGTGGGTGCCGCCGGCCAGGTTGGCGGCGCAGGCGCTGCCGCCCTCGCCATCGAGCGCGCTGCGGCAAGCAGCGAGCGTGGCCCCGGCCGAGCGGCGCGAGCGCTCGACCATCGCGGCAGTCCACGGAAAGCCGATGCGCCGCACCTCGGCCGCGTCCAGCGTGCCAGCTGCAACCCTCGCCAGGTAGCCGGCGTCGTGGGCGCGCAAGATCTCGGTGTCGCTCGCCGCGGCGGGCACGCGGAAGTCGTCTTCGGCAAAAAAACCGCTGTCGCGCAGTCGTTGGCGCAGCAGTGCGTATTTCTCCATCGGAAAGCGGTGCCCGTCGGGCAAGGGCAGGACGAAATGATCCGCGTAGTAGAGCTTCAAGATGACTGGCGTCCGGCTGAAGGGTTCAGATCTCGAGTGCGCGCACCTTCACCTTCTTTCCCTTGAGCTTGCCGGCCGACAGGCGACGGACCGCCTCGCCTGCGATCGCGCGCTCGACGGCGACATAGGTCGTCTGGTCGGTGACGGTGATCTTGCCCACCTGCTCGCGGCTGAAGCCAGCCTCGCCGGTGAGCGCGCCGAGCACGTCGGCGGGGCGGATCTTGTCCTTACGTCCGCCCAGGATCAGTAGCGTCACCATCGGCGCCGGCACGGGCAGGCTTTCGTCCTCGGGCAGCTCGTCAAGCGCGTGCCACTCGGGTTCGAAGCCCATGGCCTGTGCAATGCCTGTGATGCGGCGCTTGTCCGCGCTGCTGCACAGGCTCAGCGCCCAGCCGTCCTCGTCGCCGCGGCCGGTGCGGCCGATACGGTGGATGTGGATCTCGGGGTCGGGGGTAACATCGACGTTGATCACCGCTTCGAGCTGGGCAATGTCCAGCCCGCGTGCGGCGACGTCGGTGGCGACCAGCACCGAGCAACTCCGGTTGGCGAACTGGATCAGCACCTGATCGCGCTCGCGCTGCTCGAGTTCGCCGTTCAGGGCCAGGGCGGCGAAGCCTTGGGCGCGCAGCAGATCGACCAACTCGCGGCATTGCTGTCGCGTGTTGCAGAAAGCCAGCGCGCTGGCGGGGCGGTAGTGGTGCAGCAGGCGGGCGACCGCCTGCAGGCGCGCCGGATGCTCGATCTCGTAGAAGCGTTGGCGGATCTTGTTGCCC
This sequence comes from Thauera mechernichensis, assembly GCF_029588855.1. Lineage (NCBI taxonomy): Bacteria > Pseudomonadati > Pseudomonadota > Betaproteobacteria > Rhodocyclales > Zoogloeaceae > Thauera > Thauera mechernichensis. The sequence continues at coordinate 369,272 of NZ_JARQZE010000004.1, forward strand.
GCATGCTGTTCGAGCAGTTTCACCTCCTGCGGCGTGCGCAGGAAGCGTGCGGCCAGGGTGGCGATGCCTTCGGGGTAGGTGGCGGAGAACAGCAGAGTCTGCCGTGCCGAGGGGCAGCGGCTGGCGATGAAGGCGATGTCGTCGTGGAAGCCCATGTCCAGCATGCGGTCGGCCTCGTCCAGCACCAGGGTGCTGAGCTCGTCAAGCACGAGGCTGCCGCGTTGAAGGTGGTCCATGATTCGTCCGGGCGTGCCGACAACAACATGGGCGCCGTGCTCCAGGCTGTCGCGCTGGGGCCGCATCGGCGTGCCGCCGCACAGCGGCAACACCTTTATGTTGGCTTCGAAGCGCGCCAGGCGGCGGATCTCCTGCGTGACCTGGTCGGCCAGCTCGCGCGTCGGGCACAGTACCATGGCCTGCACGGCGAGCTTGCGCACGTCCAGCCGGGCCAGCAGCGGCAGGGCGAAGGCTGCGGTCTTGCCGCTGCCGGTCTTGGCCTGGGCGATGAGGTCGTGCCCGGCAAGCGCAAGCGGCAGGCTGGCGGCCTGGATCGGGGTCATCGTGCGGTAGTCGAGCTGGCGGAGGGTGTCCAGCATCGCTGGGGCGAGTGGGAGGCTGTCGAAGGGCAGGTCGGAGGCCGCGGCGGGGAGCCCGGCGGAAGGGGTGGTCATCTCGTTCATGCGCAATTATCGGTCCTGAAGCGCGATAGTCAGCAGAAAAGTTGCCGGGTCGCCAGTCTGCAGCCGTGGTTGCTGCAGGTGCGGGAACTTCGCCTGCGCGCCGGCTTCAGACCGCGAAAGCAAGACAAAGTGCGCGCTGCGCAAGCCGCCGTCCCGTCCGCCTGTAATACACTCGGACACCCGCAACGACCCACAACGATACGGTGCAGCCATGAGCCTCATCGAAAGTGCCCGCCCCCTTCAGGACAAGCTGACCGCCATCCGGCGCGATATCCATGCCCATCCCGAGCTCGCCTTCGAGGAGCACCGCACGGCCGAGCTCGTCGCGCGCCAGCTCGAGGCGCTCGGCATAGAGGTTCATCGTGGCATCGGGGGTACGGGTGTGGTCGGCGTGGTGCGTGGCGGGCGTGGTCTGCGCGCGATCGGCCTGCGTGCCGACATGGACGCCCTGCCGATCACCGAGCGTAACGAGTTCGCACACAAGTCAACCGTACAGGGCTGCATGCACGCCTGCGGCCATGACGGCCACACCACGATGCTGCTCGGCGCGGCCGAGGCGCTGGCTGCGCGGCGGGATTTCGATGGCACGGTGTACCTGATCTTCCAGCCGGCGGAGGAGGGCGAGGGCGGGGCGCCGGCGATGATCGCCGACGGCCTCTTCGAGCGCTTCCCGATGGAGGCCGTGTTCGGCATGCACAACTGGCCGGGCATGGAGGCGGGAAGCTTCGCCATCCACAGCGGTCCGGTGATGGCGAGCGCAGACCGCTTCGACATTCGCTTCACCGGTGTGGGCGCACATGCGGCCATGCCGCATCTGGGGGTCGACCCCGTAGTGGCGGGTGCAGCCTTCGTGCAGGCCGCGCAGACCCTGGTCAGCCGGGTGCTCGACCCGATCGATGCCGGCGTGGTGTCGGTCACGCAGTTCCACGCCGGCGAGGCCTACAACGTGATTCCCGACCGCGCCGAGCTGTGCGGTACGGTACGCACGTTCTCCGCCGCGGTGCGCGACCGCCTGGAGCAGGGGTTGCGCCAGGTGGCCGAGGGCATCGCGCGCAGCCATGGCGTGGAGGTGGATTTCCAGTTCCGCCGCGGTTACCCGCCGACGATCAACACCGCCGCCGAGGCCGCGCTGTGCGCCGAGGCTGCGCGTGCGGTGGCGGGGCCAGAGCGCGTGTTCACCGACCGCCGCCCGAGCATGGGTGCGGAGGATTTCGCCTACTTCCTGCAGGAGAAGCCGGGTGCCTACGTGTGGATCGGTAACGGCCCGGGTGAGGGTGGCTGCATGCTGCACAACCCGCATTACGACTTCAACGACGAGGTGATGCCGGCGGGCGTTGCCTATTGGTGCGAGCTGGCGCGGCGTCTGCTCGGCAACGCGAAGTGAGGCCGGCGACATGATGCGTTCCCTGCTGCTCGCTGCTCGCATGATGCTGCGCGACCTGCGCGCAGGCGAACTGCACCTGCTCGGGCTGGCGATCGTGATCGCGGTGGCAAGCCTGACCAGCGTTGGCTTCCTGGCCGACCGCGTCGGTCGTGCGCTCGACCGCGAGGCCAACCAGTTGCTCGGCGGCGATCTCCTGCTGCGTGCCGACCGGCCGTGGCCGGCGGCGTTTGCCGACGAGGCGCGCGACCGTGGCTTGCAGGTCGCCACCACCGTGCTGTTCACCAGCATGGCGAGCACAGAGGAAACCGCGGCGCTGGCCGGCGTCAAGGTGGTGGAGGATGGCTACCCGCTGCGTGGCGCCATCCGTATCGCAGCGGGTCCCAACCAGGACGATGCCGTCGCGGGCAGGGTGCCGGCGCCGGGCGAGCTGTGGCTGGATGAGCGCCTGTTCGCCGAGCTTGGGGTCAAGGTCGGTGACGTGGTCGGCATGGGCGAGCTGGCGTTCCGCGTCGGCGCCATGGTGAGCTTCGAGTCCGACCGTGGCGCCAACTTCTTCAGCCTGCTGCCGCGGGCGATCTTCAACCTGGACGAGCTCGAGCGCACCGGCCTGATCGCCGAGGGCAGCCGTGCCACCTGGCGCCTGCACGTTGCTGGCGAGCAGGCCACGGTCGACGCCTATGAACGCTGGGCGCGCGACAACCTGGGGCGCGGGCAGGCGGTGGAGACGGTGGAGAACGCCCGCCCCGAAGTGCGCGCGGCACTCGACCAGGCGCAGCGCTTCCTGCGCCTCGCGGCCTTGCTGGCAGTGATCCTCGCCGCGGTAGCAGTCGGCTTGTCTGCGCGCCGCTTCATGGCACGCCACCTCGATGGCTGCGCGGTAATGCGCGTGCTCGGCGCGCGCCAGGCACAGGTGCTTGGCATCGTTGTCGGCGAGTTCCTGATCTTCGGCCTGGCTGCAGCGCTGGCCGGTACCGCCTTGGGTTGGAGCGTGCAATGGGGGCTGGCGGGCGGCCTGCGCGAGATCCTCGCTACCGAGCTGCCAGCCCCCTCCTTGCTGCCGATCGCGCATGGACTGGTGGTCGGCATGGCGCTGCTGGCGGGCTTCGTGCTGCCTCAGCTGCTGCGTCTGCACAAGGTCAGCACACTGAGGGTGCTGCGCCGCGAGTTCGACATCGCCGAACCGCTGTCGGGCGCGGCCTGGGCCTTCGGGCTGGCGGCCTTGCTCGGGTTGATCTTCTGGATCGCCGCCGATATGCGGCTTGGCCTGATGGTCGCACTCGGTTTTGCGCTCGCGCTCGGCGTGTTCGCGCTGGCGGCGTGGTGGGTGCTGCACCTGGCCGGGCGGCTGAAGGGGCAGGGCAGCCTGCGGGGCGGCGGCTGGCGTTACGGCGTGGCTGCGCTCGGCCGGCGCATGGGCGGCAGCGTCGTGCAGGCGGCGGCGCTCGGCCTGGGCATGACGGCGCTGCTGCTGCTGACCCTGGTGCGCGGCGACCTGCTCGACAACTGGCGCGCCATGGCGCCGGCGGATGCGCCCAACCGCTTCGTCATCAACATCCAGCCCGACCAGCGTCAGGGCGTGGCCGCGTTGTTCGGTGCCGAGGGGCTGCCCGAGCCGGCGATTCAGCCGATGATCCGTGGCCGCATGGTCGCCATCAACGGCACGCCGATCGCGCCCGAGGCGTTTGAGGACCAGCGCACCCGGCGGCTGGCAGAGCGCGAGTTCAACCTGTCCTATGCTGCCGCGCTGCCGGACGCCAACGTGGTCAGCGCCGGGCGCTGGCATGGCGCTGCGCGCGAGCCGCAGTTCTCGGTCGAAGTCGGCCTGGCGCAGACCTTCGGGCTCAAGCTCGGCGACCGCGTGACCTTCGAGATTGCCGGTGAGCGCGTCGAGGCTCCGATCACCAGCGTGCGCACGCTGGAGTGGGATTCGATGCGGGTCAATTTCTTCTTCATCGCCTCCGAGGGGCTGCTCGAGACGTATCCCGCCAGCCTGATCACCAGCTTCCATCTGCCCGCCGAGCGCCACGATTTCTCCACCCGGCTGATCAGCGCCTTCCCCAACCTCACCGTGATCGACATCGCCGCGGTGGTCGCCCAGGTGCAGTCGATGACTGACAAGCTGATCCTGATCGTGCAGTTCGTGTTCGGCTTTGCGGTGCTGGCGGGACTGGTGGTGCTGTATGCGGCCCTGCAGTCGACCCACGACGAGCGCGAGTACGAGCTCGCCATGCTGCGCACGCTGGGCGCGCGCAACCGCCAGGTTCGCCAGGCCTTGCTCGCCGAGTTCCTCGTGCTCGGCAGCGTGGCGGGCGTACTCGCGGGCGTGGGGGCGAGCGCGATCGGCTGGCTGCTCGCCGAGCAGGTTTTCCGCATGGCCTATGTCCCTGCGCTGGCGCCGGTCGTGGTGGCCGTGCTGCTGGGCACGGCTGGCGTGGTGGCCGGCGGCTGGCTGGGCACGCGCAAGCTGCTGTCGCGCCCGCCGCTGGCCAGCCTGCGTGCGCTGGCCTGAGGAGCGCCGGCTTGCAGATCGGGACGTTGACGCTGACCCAGGCGGAGATGCTGCTGGGTGGTTTGTTGCTGCTGGCGCTGATTGCGCTGGCGTGGTTGCTGGCGCGCAGCTTCGGCAGCGAGCGCCGTTTGCAGGGCGAGCTGTCCGAGGTGCTTGCCGAACAGCTCGAGCAGCGCCTTGGCGCGCAGCACCGCGAGATCCTGCGTGATCTGCATGAGGGTCTGGCGCGCCAGACCGATCGCATCGGCGACCACGCCCGTGCCGACCGCGAACTGCTGCAGCGCGGGCTTACAGCCGCCTCCATGCAGCTGTCGCGCGGCATGCAGGCGTTGACGCAGAGCGTCGACGGCCGCCTCGACACCTTGTCGGGCCAGGTCAGCCAGCGCCTGGACGAGGGCTTTCGAAAGACCAATGAGACCTTCGCCAGCGTGATGGCGCGCCTGGCCACCATCGACGAGGCGCAGAAGAAGATCGACGGCCTGACCACCAACGTGGTCAGCCTGCAGGCGCTGCTCGGCGACAAGCGCGCCCGCGGCGCCTTCGGCGAGGTCCAGCTCGAGGCCCTGGTGCAGAACATCCTGCCGCCCGATGCCTTTGCCTTCCAGGCAGCGCTGCCCAATGGCAGCCGTGTCGATTGCCTGCTCAGCCTGCCGGCGCCGACCGGGGATGTAGCGGTGGATGCCAAGTTCCCGCTCGAGAACTACCAGCGCATGTTCGATGCAGATGCGGGCGGGCTGGAGCGCCGCGCCGCGCAGACCGCCTTCCGCGCCGATGTGCGTCGCCATATCGACGCCATTGCCGACAAATACATCCTGCCCGGGGTGACCTCGGACGGTGCGGTGATGTTCCTGCCGGCCGAGGCAGTGTTCGCCGAGATCCATGCCTACCACCCCGAGCTCGTCGCCCACGCCCAGCAGCGCCGGGTGTGGATCGTGTCGCCGACCACGCTGATGGCGGTCCTCAACACCGCGCGTGCCGTGCTCAAGGACGTCGAGACGCGCAAGCAGATCCACGTCATCCAGGACGCGCTCGGCAAGCTGGCGAAGGATTTTCACCGCTTCGACGAGCGCATGGCGGCGCTCGCCCGCCACATCGAGCAGGCCAGCCGCGACGTGCAGGACGTGCAGACCTCCAGCCGCAAGATCAGCGCGCACTTCCAGAAGATCGAGTCGGTGCAGCTCGAAGACGGCGAGACTGGGGAGGCTCGCGGGGGCCGCCAAACTTGACCTCGAACAGGGAATGCGGAGCAGCCTTCCGTTAAGGTCGGCGGGGTCAAGAACCCGCCCGGATTGCCCCCACGATGTCTGACTTCCCTCTGCCGGTCCTCTTCATCATGGCTGTGTTCTTCTCCATGTGGATGATCATGCGCGTTTTTCACAAGCACGAGAAAGCCAAGCGCGCGCTCCCCGCGCTTGACGTTTACCTGCAGGCGCACGGCCAGGCGGAGCCCTCGTGTCATGCCTGCGGGGCTGTCGAGCTCAAGGAGGAAGGCCTTAGCCACGGCAAGGACAGCCAGCGCTTCGTGTCCTGCGCCAAGTGCAAGGCCCTGCTGTACCGCTTCGAGCGCCCACAGGCTGCCGAGGAAGCTGTGCCCGTCGATGCCCACTGGCGGCCGCTCGATTCGGCCGAGCGTCGCGAGTAGGGCAATCGCAGCGCGCAGGGTCGTATTTTGCGCTGGGTATGCGCTGCGTCGCCTTTAACCCCTCGCGGCTCGCGCCGCTCCCACAGCAAAGCCAAATGCACGCTGCGTCCCGTTTAGAAGCGGCGTAAGCCGCGAGCTTTCGAGCGCGGCGCCTCTGCTGCAGAGCCTCGCAGCCGGTGCAGATTCCACGTGCCTGAACGCGTGGCGTATTAACATGCGGCGTTCCCCATACCGACAAGGAGAGCTCGCATGGACCTCGGTACCCCGCTTTCACCCTCCGCGTTGCGCGTGATGCTGCTCGGCGCCGGCGAGCTTGGCAAGGAGGTGATCATCGCCCTGCAGCGCCTGGGCGTCGAAGTCATCGCCGTCGATCGCTACGCCAACGCACCCGGCCATCAGGTCGCCCATCGTGCCCATGTGATCCCGATGACCGACGGCGCGGCCCTGCGTGCGCTGATCGAGCAGGAGCGCCCGCACTTGGTCGTACCGGAGATCGAGGCCATCGCGACCGACATGCTCGCCGAGATCGAGGCCGCCGGCCTCGCCGAGGTCATTCCCACGGCGCGCGCCACCCAGCTCACCATGAACCGCGAGGGCATCCGCCGCCTGGCTGCCGAGACCCTGGGCCTGCCCACCTCGCCTTACCGCTTCGCCGATTCGCTCGACGAGTTGCGGGCTGCAATCGACGGCGGCATCGGCTATCCCTGCATCGTCAAGCCGGTGATGTCGTCCTCGGGTAAGGGGCAGTCGCTGCTGCGCGGGCCGGACGACGTGAAGAAGGCCTGGGACCATGCCGCGGCCGGCGGTAGGGTCAATCAGGGGCGCGTCATCGTCGAAGGCTTCATCGACTTCGAGTACGAGATCACCCTGCTCACGGTGCGTGCCCGTGATGCCGACGGCGAGGTCCGCACCTACTTCTGCGAGCCGATCGGCCATGTGCAGGTGGCGGGCGACTACGTCGAGTCGTGGCAGCCGCAGGCGATGAGCCCGGCGGCGCTGGCGCGCTCACAGGAGATCGCCGCTGCGGTCACGGGCAACCTGGGCGGACGCGGGCTGTTTGGCGTCGAGTTGTTCGTGCGCGGCGATCAGGTGTGGTTCTCCGAAGTGAGCCCACGGCCGCACGATACCGGCCTGGTCACGCTGTGCTCGCAGCGCTTCTCCGAGTTCGAGCTCCACGCACGTGCCATCCTCGGCTTGCCGGTGGATACCGCGCTGCGCGAGCCGGGTGCGTCGGCGGTGATCTACGGCGGCGTCGATGCCGGGTCGCTGCGCTACGAGGGCGTCGCCGAGGCGCTCGCCGTGCCGCGCAGCGACCTGCGCCTGTTCGGCAAGCCCGAGTCCTTCGTCAAGCGCCGCATGGGCGTCGCAGTCGCCAACGGCGCGGACGTCGAGGAGGCGCGTGTGCGCGCCAAGCGGGCAGCGGGCAGGGTCAGGCCGGTCGCGGGCTGAGCGGCCAGCGCCTGGTGCGTATATGCATGCGGCTGGCTTGCGCTTTGGCTGTGTCAGGGCGGGCTTGCAAACGCCTCGATGAGCAGCGGCGTGATGGCGTGCATGGGGCCGAAAGGCGTCGCTGGCGGCACCAGGCCGGGGACAAAGCCGGCGGCCTCGAAATGCGCCAACAGCCTGCGATTGTGGCTGACGATGTGGATGGGCACGTCCCATGGCTGATTCGGGCCGGTGACCGAGCCGATCGGCTGGTGGTCGCCGACGATGATCGTGAATAGATCGGCAGGCGCGTGGCGGCCGAGGTAGTCCGCCAGCCAGTCGAACTGGTAGCGCATCGAGGCCAGGTAGGCTGGCGTGGGGTTGGACCATGCCACGGCTACGCCTTCGGCGGCATCGCGCTCGTCGATGGTATAGGCGTCCGCGCCCAGCAGGCGTGACCAGTCAGCGGTGAAGGGCGGCAGTGCGCGGAAGGGCGCGTGCGTGGTCACGGTGGGAAACACCACCAGACGCGGCTGCCGGTGGCGGGGGCCGGCTTCTTGTTGAGACGCCGGGAGCGCCGAGAAATCCTTGCCGAACTCCTGGTGGTGGATGAGAGCCATCGAGGCCTGGTCGGGAATGCGCCAGAAGCCGAAGTGTGGTCCCTCGTAGCCGATGCGCTCGGCGTCGGCATAGCGGTCGAAACCGTAGAACTCGCCTTCCGGCCAGGCGCGCTGAATGCCAGGCAGCCAGCCTACGCTGCGGTAACCATGGGCGGCGAAGTGGCTCACAAGACTCGGCCGGCTGCTGGCGAGCAGCTGTTGGTAGTTGCGCGGATCACGAGTATCCATGCCCGCCAGCAGGCTGGCATGGGAAAGCCAGGACGCGCCGCCGAAGGTTGGCGCGACTAGCCGGGCGGACACGACATGGCGGTCGCCGGCGGCGATCGCAGCGGCGAGTTGTGCCCGTGACGGCGCCAGCGCCTCGGCAATGTCCGGCTTGTCGAACGTTATTGCGCCGTAGGCCTCGGCAAACACGATCAGCACGTCCGCTCCACCGAGCGCATCGACAGTGCCCGAGAAAACCGGCCCCGGGCCGAGGCGCCAGCCCTGGGCGTCGGCGGACAGCGCAAGCACAAGCAGGCGCGACTGTTCGGCGAGCAGGGCACTGACCGGTGGAGCGAGCAATGGGCGCAGCCGCTCGGGCTGCCATGGCTGGGCGACCGACAGCGCGCACACCGCGAGCCCGAGAAAGAGCAGCAGGCGCCGGGTGAGGTCGTGTTCCGCTGCGCGGACAAGTGGGAGCATGCACAGCCTCACGATCGCGTATAGCAGCGCCAACGCGAGTCCGGCGACGATCAGCGTGAGAGCAGTGGCGAAGGCCTTGTTCTCGACGCTCATCCTGATGACGGCCCATAGGTGCTGGCTGTCCCAGTAGGCGTTGAGTCGGCGGCCGAAGATCGATGGCACCGTGACGTTGATGTAGTGCATCACCACCCAGGTACTGCCGAGCGCTGCAAGTGCGCCAAGCATGCGTTGCCCGAGTGCGCCGCGCCAGCCGATCCAGATGGCGAGCGCCACCAGCAAGGCGGCAAGCTCAGTGGATAGCCGCCACTCGAGCCGCGGCCACAGGGTGGGCCACTCGTTGCCAAAGGTGAGCAGGAGGTTGAGCACGAACAGCGGCAGCACGACGAGGCCAAGCGCACGCGCACCAGCGGCGAACGCGGTTGCAGCTGCGGTGCGGACCGTGAGGTCTTCGTTGTCCCCCCGCCCGTACTCACCTTGCCGCGGCGCTTCATGCGATTGCCTGGTCATCACCGGCACCTGCTCACCGAGGCCGCCCCGATCCGGCTATGATCGGACGCAACCGATCTCTTCCCCCCAACTTTGCCGACATGGACAAAATCGCTGCGGTTTCGAACTGGCTCGACCTCACCCCGCAACAGATCCGTTGCCTTGCAGCCGAGGATGCGGTGGCGGTGCTGCCGTTGGCAGCGGTCGAGCAGCATGGCGAGCATCTGCCTCTGTCGACCGATCTCGATATTGCCGAGGGCTTGCTGCGTGCAGCCCTGCCGCAGCTTGACCCGCAGCGGCGGGTCTGCGTGCTGCCTGCCCTCGCCGTGGGCTTGAGCCTGGAGCACACTGCATTCGCGGGTACGCTGAGCCTGAGCCCGGAGTGTGCGCTGACCACCGTTTGCGAACTGGGCGATAGCGTGGCGCGCGCGGGGCTGCGGCGATTGGTGTTGTTCAACACCCACGGCGGCAACAAGGCTGTTGTGGATATGGCTGCGCTCAAGCTGCGAGCTGCGCATGGCATGCTGGTTGTACGCGCAAACTACTTCCGCTTCGCGCCCCCGGAGGACGCGCTGCCAGCGGCCGAGTTGCGCCACGGCCTGCATGGCGGCGCGCTGGAAACCGCGATGATGCTTCACCTTGCACCGCACAAGGTCAGGTGCGAGGTGCTGGCGAACCATGCCTCGCTCGGCCAGGCCATGGACGCCAAAGGCAGCCTGCTCGGGCCCGAGGGCGAGGCTGGCTTTGCCTGGATGGCGCAGGATCTCAACCCGCATGGGGTGACCGGCAACGCAACGCTCGCCGATGCGACGCTGGGGTCGCGCCTGGTCGAGCACTTTGCCGCTGCGCTCGTACGCGTGATCGAGGACGCCGCGGCCTTTGATCTCGAGTGCCTGAGCCGGGGCGGTTAAGGCCCGCGGCTGCGGCGGATGGGCGGCGTGCAGTCCCCGATTCACCGCGCCGCAACCCGCATACGAAAGATGTGCCTCAGGCGCCGCCAGCCGTGCCGGGCGCGGGCAGACGTTCGGGTTCGGCTGATGCCGGCTCGTCCTGCTCACTGAGCAGGTCGTGCAGCCAGTGACCGTGCCGATCTGCCTTGGTCTGCAGGTAGCGCTCGTTCTGGCGGGTGACGTCGCCGTAGATCGCCTGGCGCTCGACGACGTTGATGCCGGCGCGTTGCAGCGCCTCCACCTTGCTTGGGTTATTGGTCAGCAACATCACCTTGGCAATCCCGAGCTGATCGAGCATCTCGTGCGCGACTCGGAAATCGCGCTCGTCCTTGGAGAAGCCGATGACCTGGTCCGCATCGATCGTATCCAGGCCCTCGTCCTGCAGGCCGTAGGCGCGCAGCTTGTTGGCGAGCCCGATACCACGCCCCTCCTGAGAGAGATAGAGCAGGACGCCGCCGCCCTGTTCGTTGATCGCGGCCACGCCGCGGCGCAGCTGTTCGCCACAGTCGCAGCGCAGGCTGCCGAAAAGGTCGCCGGTGAGGCAGGATGAATGCAGGCGTACGGGCACGGCCTGCGGCCATCGGCCCGGGTCACCGATGACGATTGCCACATGCTCATGCACCCCATCGGCTTCGCGGAAAAGCACGAAGCGGCTGTTCTCGGCCTCGGCGAGCGGAACGCGGGCTTCGCTGACTCGGGTCAGCAGGCCAGGCCCACTTCTGCACAGGCGCAGCGCCTCGTCGGCCTCTACCGCCAGCAACTGGCCGCCGGCCAGCTCGTGCTCGACCGCACTACGCGCAGCCTCCGGCACGGCAAATGCCAGTGCGGCAGGGACAAGCTGGGCACGGGCAAGAAGACGCAGTGCCGCAAGATTGGTTTGGTCGGCGTCCACTACCTGGACGCCGTGGGGCAGTGCCGCCCCGCGCGTCCACGCCAGGGCACGCAGCTCACCTTCCATAGGCTGCTGATCGAAGACGAGGCTCACCGCCTCGGCCGTGACGACATGGCCGAGGGCAGCCATGCGGTGGCGGCTCAGCACGAGTGCGGCTGAGGCGCCCGTGAGTGTGCCGGCTGCAGAGAGCGTGGCGTCGCACAGGCCTTCGACCGCGAGCACGAGCGTCTGCGCGCCCTGGTGGCGCAACACGATGGGAAGTCCGCGTCGCAGGTCGAAAATGGCACGCTCGGCTTGGCGCATTCGGTGTTCTCCGTTCGGGTTATCGGGTTCATCATTGCGCAACTGCCGGACATGGCAACAGACTGTAGGCGCGAACCGCTTTGTTCAATGGATTCTGTATGGCGAGCTTACAACGCTCTCAAGATTGGGGCTGGTCCTGCATTCTTCAAGCGTGCACGCACGATTGGTCCGCGCAGCCCGAGACAAGTTTCCAGGCGGGCGGCGCCTGGCTCCGTGTGGTCGCGGGTGGTGGCTGGCGGTTCGACACCGTGGTCGATGCGGTGACGGAGGCCTTGCTCGACACCTTCCTGCCGCTGGTCGCCAGCTGCCGGCCGTGGACGGTCGCCCAGATCGGCCAGAGCCTGGATGGACGCATCGCCACTCAAAGCGGAGCCTCGCACTATATCAACGGAATCGAGGCCCGCACACACCTGCACCGCCTGCGCGCCGTGGCTGATGCGGTGGTGGTCGGTGTGGGCACGCTCAATGCGGATGACCCACTGCTTACGGTGCGCCATGTCAGCGGCCCACAGCCGCTGCGGGTAGTGCTCGATCCCAGCGGCCGCGCCGCGCCGCAGGCGCGCATGTTTGCCGATGGTAGCGGAGCCTGCCTGCTGATTCGGGGCGAGGGCGCGGGTGAGGTGAGGGCAGAGGGTCAAGTCCGTATGCTGCGTTTGCCGACCCGAGAGGGACGCTTTGCCCCGGCTGAAGTGGTGCAGGCGCTCCATGCCGAGGGATGCAGGCGTGTGCTGGTCGAGGGCGGCGGCTTGACGGTATCGGGCTTCCTGGAGGCAGGCGTGCTCGACCGCCTGCATGTGCTGGTGGCGCCGATGCTCATCGGCTCGGGCCGGCCAGGGCTCAGCCTGCCGGTCATCGATACGCTCGAAGGCGCGTTGCGGCCGCGCTGCCGCTACTTTGCCTGCGGCGATGACGTGCTGTTCGACCTCGACTTCGGCGACGAGCGCGGTATTTAGCGGCGCTGCCGGAACAGCACCAGCGCGCCTGGCAGGCTGGACAGCAGCACGACCACGCCATAGGCGATCGCAATCGCGACGCCCTGCGCGGGGTCCAGTCCGGCGGCCGACCATAGCAGGGCCGCAGCACCTTCACGCACGCCCCAGCCGGCAATCGACAGCGGCAGCGCCATCGCCAGCAACACCCAGGGGATCAGCGGCAGGGCCTCGCCGGGGTGGGTGGCTGAGCCAAGCATGAGCAGGCAGCACAGGTACACAGCCACATAGCTGACAACGATCAGGAGCGATGCGAGCAGCTGCTTGAGCAACACCTTGCGTGCAAACAGTGCCTGCCTGAGCGCGGTGGTCAGGCTCGCAAGCACGGCGGGGCGTCGACGCCACAGCCAGCCGAGTGTAAATGCCATGAGCGCCGCAATGAGTGTCGTCATGGCGAACGTCGTCATCGAGCGCGCCGCGCTGCTGTCCGAGTCAAGCACGTGAGCCAGTGCGGCGCGCAGGCTCGGTGCGGTGACGAGCGCCAGCAAGGCGACCAGAAGCAGCGCGAACTGACCGGAAACGCGCTCGATCAGCACCGCGTGCCAGGCCGAGGTGCCGCGCCCTGCTGTGCCGGTGGTCGTACGTGCGTGTCGCCACGCGCGGTTGGCATCGCCCATGACGCCTCCGGGCAGCAGCTGGTTGAGGAGGGTGGCCAGGTAGTACTCGGCGAGTGCCGTCCTGAAACCGAGCGGCACGCCAAGCTGCTGTGCCGTCAGCTGCCAGCGCCAGGCCGACAGCGCAACCTGGGGCAGGCTCAGCGCCAGCGCCAGCGCCAGCCAGCCGGGGTGAGGGGCGGAAAGTGCAGCCAGCAGGGTAGAGGGCTTCAGCCACAGCACGAGCGCGACCAGCAGGCCGCAACTGAAGGCAACGCGCAGCGCAGGCAACAGGCGGACGAGGCGGCGGTGCGTGGGCTTGGCAGTGCGTTCGTGTATCGGTAATCCGGGTAGTCCGCCGTCCGCCGCCGCGCCGGCGCCCCTTCGCTGCGTATCCATCGCCCTGGCCTGGCTCAAGTGCTTGACCGCGGCGGGCTTGCGAACAGGTCGACGTGGCCGACGACGAGGCGACCACTGTTTCCGGCACACCAGGCTTGGCGACGCGCATGCCAGCGCCGGATGCGCTCGGCCATGGCCGGCAACTGCGCACATGCGGCCTCACGCCAGCCATCGATGAGGGTGCGGGCCAGCTGTGACTGCCTTGAGTCATCGAGCTGCAGTTGCCAAGGGCTGGCTGCAAGCTCGACGTCAAAGCCGCGAGTGCGCAATGCGGTGGCGAGGCAGGCCGCAGCGTCCGGCCCGAGTGCGGCCCCGATGCCCTTGTTGCCACGCTGGTGCGCATTGAAGGCTTCGTTCACCACGGGGTCGTCCACGTCCGTGTCCGCCTCCCACACCGGCACGCCGGCTGCGCTGGACTCGGGGGTGCACAGGCGCTCGAAGCGCCAGCTGCCATCCACGCTCAGGGTGACGAACACCGCGCTGCCGTGAGCGTCGCAGGCGGCGGCAAGACGCTCGATCCAGGTTGCGTCGACCAGGTCGAGCAGCGCCGAGGCGCACACCAGGTCGGCCTCGCCGATCGTGAGTTCATCCAGCGTAGCGAGGTCCTGCAGCCGGGTGTGTACGCTCACCGGCTTGCCTTCGGCGTCACATAGTGAGGCGCAAGCATGTCGCGCATGTACGAGCAGTGCGTTGTCGCGGTCTACCAAGGTCCACCGTTGGAGGCCAGGCAGTCGGGGGGCAAGGTGCGCAGGGTTGGCGCCGCTGCCGCTGCCCAGGTCCACGAGATGCAGCGCACGCGGGCTGCCGCCGCGGCGAGCGTCGAGCCAGGCGCAGGCGCGCGCTTCGAGCGCATGTGCGCGGGCGGCGGTATCGGCCGGGCGTCGCAGCGCAAGCCAGTCGATGCTGAAAACCGCATCGGTATGCATGCCCTCTTGTCCGTGGCGATCGCCGGCTTTGGCTTGGTCGCTATGCATGGCGTCCTTGCGCTAGGTGGTTCGTAGCTGCGTGGCGGTCGAGTGCGGTGGCGAACTCGAAGCCTGCACGCGTCCAGTCGCGCAGGCCGGAACGGGCGCGGCGGGCGCCATCGCGAAGTTGCAGCCTGTGCTCGCGGTTGCTGAGCAAGGCACGCAGCGCGCTGGCGAAGGCATCGACGTCATCGACCGGCATCGCCAGCCCGGCTCCATGCGGCAGGGTTTCGCCCAGAGCGCCACCCGAAGTGGTCAGTACCGGCAGTCCGGCGGCGACTGCCTCGGTGATGACCATGCCGTAGCCCTCGTAACGCGAGGGCAACACGAAAAGGTCGGCTGCGGCGTAGGCTGCGCAGAGCGCATCATCCGTACATTCGCCGCTTAGCCGGACGCGCCCGTCGAGGCCGGCAGCGGCGATCTGAGCGGCGATCGTGCCCGCATGCACGGGGTCGCGTGCGAGGCTGCCGATGCAGTCGCACTGCCAGTCGAGGTCGGCAACACGCGCGAGTGCCGCCACCAGCAGCCCGTGGCCCTTGCGCGGGGTCAGGCTGGCTACGCACAGGAGCTTGGGTATGTCGGCATCAGCCGCGGCGAGGGGCAAGGCGCGTACCCCCGGCTCGACCACCTGCAGGCGGTTGGGTCGCACGCCGAAATGCGCAAGCCGCCGTGCGGTGTGGCGGCTGGTAGTGATGATGGTACGGGCTGCGGCCAGGGCTGCGCGCTCCGAGGCCAGAAGGCAGCGTTGCAGCGTGGTGCATAGTCCGCCTTCGTCGGCCAGCGGGTGGTGGATGAGGGCGATGAGGTCCAGGCGACCGGCGTGGGCATGCGCAAGCTCAGGTAGCCCACCCAGAGCAAGTCCGTCGATGACCACCTGGCGGCCCGCAGGCAGCGCCGACAATGTGGCATCGAAGGCTTCGCGCGCTTGGGCATCGGCGTCGGGGAAGCGCCCGGGCAGCCCGTGCACGGTGACCGTCCAGCCCTGTGCGCGCAGCGAGGCAGCGATGTTTGCGTCGTACAGGTAGCCGCCGGTGAGCTGGGCGGGGTCGCCCGGGACGACGAGATCGACGCGGCGGCTCATGGAGATCGGTCCCATGTCAAGGCTGGCGTCTGGTTCAAAGCCCGCCCTCATAGGCTGCCCAGGCGATGTGCGATTCGTGCAGGGTGACCTTCAGCCGCTCGAGCCCGCGCGCGCCCTCGCCAAGGCGGCCGCTGCGGACGGCTGCGGCCATGCGCTCGAAGATCACCCGTGCCATGAACTCGGTGGTGGTGTTGCGGCCGCTGAAGGCCGGCTCATCGTCGAGATTGCGGTAATTGAGTTCGGCGAGCACCGCCTTTAGCGTATCGCTGGCGAGACCGATGTCGACCACCAGGCCATCGGCGTCGAGCTCGGGGCGCTGAAAGCATGCATCAACGACATAGGTGGCACCGTGGACGCGCTGGGCGGGGCCGAAAACCTCGCCCTGGAAACTGTGGGCGATCATGATGTGATCGCGGACGCTGAGGCTGTACATGCAGGTGCTCCGGTTGGTCAGTCATAGCGGATGCGCTCGCACAGGGCGCCAGCCGGCGTGTGCGCCAGGCGTGCCATGAGTGCGGGCAGGGCTGCGAAAGGGTGCTCGCCGCTGATCAGTGCATCGAGCCGATCGTCGACGAGTAGCGCGAGCGCGAGTTCCAGGCGGCGGCGGTAGTCCCAGCGCGGCGCGCGCGGCGCAGTGATATGGCCGACCTGGCTGGCGCGCAGGACGAGCCGGCGCGAATGAAAGGCGGCGCCGAGGGCGAGCGTGGCGTTGCGCTGGCCGTACCAGCTCACCTCGATGATGCTGGCCTCCTGGCCGGCGAGTTCGAGCGCTTGCGCGAGGCCGGCTGGATTGCCGCTGGCGTGAAAGACAAGGTCGCATTCCGGGCGCGCCGCCCCGGGTGCGCGATGGACGAGGCCGAGCGCCGTGGCGAGCGCTGCACGCTCGGCGTCGACATCGATCAGTTCTACCTCGGTGCCGGGGATGCGTGCACACAGCCAGGCGATCAAGGTGCCGACCACGCCGGCGCCGATCACCGCGATACGGTCGCCGACGGCTGGGCTGCCGTCCCAACAGGCGTTGATCGCCGTCTCCATGTTTGCGGCAAGTACCGCACGCGCGGGTGGCACTCCGGGGGGGAGCGCCAGCACGGCGCTGGCAGGGACGATGTAGCGCTGCTGATGGGGGTGCAGGCAGAAAACGGTCTGCCCCCGGAGCGCGGCGGCCTGGGAGCCGATGCCGTCCTCGACGATGCCGACACTGATGTAACCGTACTTGACTGGCCCGGGAAACTCGCCCTCCTGGAAAGGCGCACGCATGCGCTGGTATTCCGAGCGCGGAACCTCGCCACGGAACACCAGGCTTTCGGTGCCGCGGCTGATCGCGCTGTACAGCGCGCGCACCAGAACGTCGCCGTCGGCGAGCGGCGGCAGTGGCGCGGGGCGAAGCTCGCCCCGATCCGGTGGCAGGCTCCAGAACGCGAGGTTGGGAACGGGCATGCGTAAATTGGTCGCGCGGGCGAACCCGATGCGTAATCTGGTGATCGAAAGCGGTATGTTAGCAGGCGGCTCGCGGGTCCTCGCGGGCCAGCGGGCGACGGTGTCGGGAGCGGTCAGTCGTGGCGACAAGTGGGAGGTGAAGCGTGCAGCGTGGTGGCCTCGGCGAGGTGTCGAGCGGGAGGGGGTACATGCCAAGGCTCTGGCAGGAGTTGGGGCTCGCACTGCTGATGTTGCTGGGCGGAGGCATCGTGGCTTGCGTCTTCGCTGCCATGCCGGTGCAAGCGCTGGTGGGTGCGACGGTGGCGCTCGCAGTCATCGTCCTGCTGCTCGCCCGCTTCTGGGGGGATCCCCAGCGCAGTCTGGGGCCCGCCAATCAGGTCACGCTGGTGCGCGCAGTGCTGGTGTGCATGCTGGTCGGGGCGCTGTTCGCGCCTGCCTGGGGGGCACAATGGGCGTGGCTGCTGGCCGCCATCAGTATGCTGGCGCTGGTGCTGGATGGCGTCGACGGCTGGGTGGCACGACGCTGGCGCTGCGCCAGTGCGTACGGGGCACGCTTCGACATGGAACTCGATGCCCTGCTGATCCTCGTCCTTTGTGCGCACCTGTTGCAGATGGGCAAGGCCGGGTCCTGGGTGCTCGCGATCGGACTGATGCGTTACGGCTTCGTCGCCGCCATGCTGCGCTGGCCGTGGTTGGGCGCTCCCTTGCCCGACAGCGACAGGCGCAAGCTGGTGTGCGTCGTGCAGGTCGCGAGCCTGCTTCTATGCCTGCTGCCGCTGGTCGACGCCTCGTTGGCGACGGCCTTGCTGTTGCCCGCGCTGGCGTTGCTGGCGTGGTCCTTCGCGGTCGATGTGCACTGGCTGCACCGCGCAGTCCGGGGCGGGACCGCTGACAACCGGAGGAGAGAAGGATGAAGACCGAACCGATCCGCTGTGCCCGCAACGCCCTGATCGGCGCCGCGACGCTGCTCGCCGCGGCGTTAGCGAGCCCTGCATGGGCGCAGTCGCACAGTTACCGTATCGACCCCGACCACTTTGCGATCGCCTTCAAGGTCGATCACATCGGCTACGCCAAGGTGATAGGCCTGTTTCAGAAAGCCAGTGGCAACTTCGTCTACGACGAGCAAACCCGTGCGCTGAGTTCGGGGCGTGTCGTGGTGAGCGCCGATAGCGTGTTCAGCAACCACGGCGCACGCGATCGCCATGTTCGCGACAGCGATTTCCTCGACGCCAAGCGCTTCCCCGAGATCGTCTTCGAGGCGACCGCGTTCGAGCCCAACGCAGACAACACCGGCAAGCTCAGCGGCAAGCTGACCCTGCTCGGCCAGACCCACCCGGTGACCCTCGAGGTGGCGCTGAACAAGGCAGCGGTGTATCCGTTCGGGCACCGCAAGCATACGTTGGGCATCTCGGCGCGCACCACGCTGCTGCGCAGCCAGTGGGGCATGACCTACGGCATCGAGCGCGGCATGGTCGGCGACGAGGTCGAACTGCTGTTCGAACTGGAGGCGATCCGCGAGTGAGCGGGCTTGGGCGGCGGACGGGGGCGTCTCAGCCGCCTATGTAGGACATCTCGATCTTGCGCAGGGCTGCGGTCTCGGCCGTGCGGATCTCCGAGTAGCGGTCGTCGCGCTGCTGCCACACCTGGGCGATCGCGGCATCGAGGCGGGCGTCGACGCTTGCCGCCTCGTCCGCGCTGCGCAACAGGGCGCGCAGGTCATGCCCCGCCTGCGCGAACAGGCAGGTGTAGAGCTTGCCCTCGGTCGACAGGCGGATGCGCGTACAGGTGGAGCAGAAGGCCTGGGTGACCGAGGAAATCACGCCGATCTCGCCCGCTCCATCCTTGTAGCGCCAGCGCTCGGCAACTTCGCCCTCGTAGTTGGGGTCGATCGGCTCGAGCGGATGGACGCGGTCGATGCGCCCGATCACGTCCCGCGAGGGCAGCACTTCGTCCATCTTCCAGCCGTTCGACGCGCCGACGTCCATGAACTCGATGAAGCGCAGGATGTGCCCACTGTGGCGGAAGTGGGTCGCCATTGCCTCGATATCGCTGTCGTTGGTGCCGCGCTTGACCACCATGTTGACCTTGATCGGCCCGAGACCGGCCGTACGCGCGGCCTCGATACCTTCGAGAACCTTCTCTACCGGGTAGTCGGCGTCGTTCATGCGCCGGAACAGCGTGTCGTCCAGTGCATCAAGGCTGACCGTGACCCTGTGCAGACCCGCGTTCCTGAGCCTTTGCGCCAGCTTGGGCAGCAGCACGCCGTTGGTAGTCAGTGTGATCTCGACGCCGTCGAGCCTGGCCAGCATGCCGATCAGACGGTCGATGTCCTTGCGCAGCAGCGGTTCGCCACCGGTGATGCGGATCTTGCGCACGCCGCGGGCAACGAACAGCTGCGCCACGCGAACGATCTCCTCGAACGACAGCAAGTCTGCCCGTGGCAGAAAGGGGTAGTCATCACCGAACACCTCGCGCGGCATGCAGTACACGCAGCGGAAGTTGCAGCGATCTGTGACCGAGATGCGCAGATCACGCACATTGCGCCCGCGCCGGTCGAACAGGGCAAGACCGGGAGCGGGCCTGTTTGCAGGGTCGGCAGGCGAGGGCGCCGCCGCTGCGTGCTGGATCGGGATGACTTTCATGGTCGTTGCGCAGTGGTGTGACTGGATTATCGGCACGCTGGCGCGGGGGTGCAAGGCTGGTTGGGAGGGCTGGTGCCACATGCGACCTCCACGGGCAGCGGGCCGCGCTCAATGAGCCGGCGGAGCCAGGGTGTATCATGGCGCGCCGACGCGACTTGCGGCATCTGGAGAATACTCGAACATGGCCGACCTCGTGCCACTGCCGGCAACGGCACTGCGTAAGCACTGCACCCCCGATTCACTTGGTTTCGATACCACCGAGGCGCTCGCCGACCATGCCGGCGACCTTGGCCAGGAGCGCGCCGTGGAGGCGATTCGCTTCGGGCTGGCGATGGGACACACCGGATACCACGTGTTCGTGCTCGGCGAGGCGGGCAGTGGCAAGCATGCAACCACCTTTCGCCTGCTGCGCGAACGTGCGGCGAGCGAGCCGGTACCGCCCGACCTGTGCTATCTGCACAACTTCGACGAATCGCTCAAGCCGCGCCTGCTCACCCTGCCCGCCGGGCGGGGCGCAGCGCTGCGGGCGCACATGCAGACCTTCATTCGCGATCTCGGCCCGGCGCTTGCTGCAGCGCTGGACAGCGATGCGCACAGCGAGCGTGTCGAGGCCCTGCAGAACGCGCACAAGGCACGCGAGGAGGGGGCTCTGCGCGAGCTGGGGCAGGCCTGTGCCGCGGAGCAGATATCGTTGTTGCAGACCCCGGAAGGCTTTGTCTTCGCGCCGATCCGCGACGGCGAGGTGATGTCGCCAGAAGCCTTCGAGGCCTTGCCCGAGGCCGAGCGTGACCAGATCGAAGCGCGCGTGACGGCCTGGAGCGAGAAGCTCGAGGACCTGCTCAACGACTTCCCGGGCTGGCGCAAGGCGGTGCGCGAGTCGATCGAGCGCGCCGAGCACGAGGTCTTGGGGCCTGCCGTGTCCCACCTGCTGCGTGAGGTGCGCGAGGCGCATGCCGACTTGCCCGAGGTGCTGGCCTTCGTCGATGCCGTGCAGCACGATGTGCTCGACAGCGCGATCAAGGGCACCATGCTCGAAGAGGATGAGGACGATGTCTCCGAGCCGGAGGAGAGCACGCGTTACCACCGCTACCAGGTCAAGCTGCTGGTCGATCATTCGGCCTCGCAAGGGGCGCCGGTGGTGTTCGAGAACAATCCTGGCTATGGCAACCTGATCGGCCGGATCGAGCATGTGGTGCAGCAGGGCAACCAGGTCAGCCACTTCAACCTGATCCGTGCCGGGGCGCTGCACCGCGCGAATGGCGGTTACCTGGTTCTCGACGCCGAGCGCCTGCTGTCGCAGCCATTCGCATGGGAGGGGCTCAAGCGCTGCCTGCGTGCGGGAGAGATCCGCATCGAGCCGCCTGCCGAGGCGCAAGGCTGGAGTGGTGCGCTGACCTTGGAGCCGCAGGCAGTGCCGAGCGCACTCAAGGTCGTGCTGATCGGCGATCGTGACGTGTATTACCTGCTCATGGAGCACGATCCCGAGTTTGCCGACCTGTTCAAGGTCGCAGCCGATTTCAACGACGATCTCCCGCGTACGCCGGAGAACGAGCGCGAGTATGCGCGCCTGATCGCGCTGCTCGTACGCAGCGCCGGCCTGCTGCCCTTCGACAGCAGCGGTGTCGCCCGCCTTGTCGAGGAGGCCTCTCGCCTCGCCG
Source organism: Thauera mechernichensis (assembly GCF_029588855.1). Lineage (NCBI taxonomy): Bacteria > Pseudomonadati > Pseudomonadota > Betaproteobacteria > Rhodocyclales > Zoogloeaceae > Thauera > Thauera mechernichensis. The sequence continues at coordinate 390,611 of NZ_JARQZE010000004.1, forward strand.
AAGATTCCGGCCGCCTGTCGCTGAACACCCGTTCGCTGTCGGATCTGATGCGCGAGGCCGACCACCATGCCCGGCTCAAGCGGCGAGACACGAGCACGCGCGTCGAGGTGGAGGATGCACTGGCGGCGCGCGTGCGTCGCTGCAGCCGTTATCCGACCCGGGTGCGCGAATCCATCCTTGACGGTACGACGCTGATTTCCACCGATGGCGAGCGTGCCGGCCAGATCAACGGATTGGTCGTTGTCGAACTCGCCGGCGAACGCTTCGGCCATCCGGTGCGCATCACTGCCACGGTGCGTATGGGCGAGGGCGACGTGGTCGATATTGAACGTGAGACCGAACTCGGCGGCGCCATCCACTCCAAGGGGGTGCTCATCCTGTCCGCCTTTCTCGCCGCACGTTACGCCCGTCACCAGCCCTTGTCGCTGTCGGCGAGCCTGGTATTCGAGCAGTCCTACGCGCCGGTCGAGGGCGACTCTGCCTCGCTTGCCGAGTTGTGCGCGCTATTGTCGGCGCTGACGCAGATTCCGATCCAGCAGCGCTTCGCGATCACTGGCTCGGTGAACCAGTTTGGTGAGGTGCAGGTAATTGGTGGCGTCAACGAGAAGATCGAGGGCTTTTTCGACCTGTGCAGTGCCCGCGGCCTGGATGGCTCGCACGGGGTGGTGATCCCCGCGGCCAGCGTACGCCACCTGATGTTGCGCGAGGACGTCGTGCAGGCGGCTGCCGCAGGCCGGTTCCACATCCACGCCGTGTCGACGGTGGACGAGGCGATGACCGTACTGACCGGTGTCGAGGCGGGCGAGCCGGACGCAAAGGGCGTGATCCCCAAGGGTACCCTCAACCACAAGGTTGCGACGGTACTGGCCGAAATGACTGCGGCCCGCCATGCTTATGCAGACGGCGAGGGTTCCGCGGGTTCGCGCCAGCATCGGCGGCGACACGGGGTGTGATTGGAGGGGGGCTCGCTCCCCGACCGGGGCTCGTCGCGAGTCCCGTGAGCCTTACTCGGCTCACCCAGGCCCCGAGGCCCAGGCGTTCAGCTGGTCGGTGTTGTTGCCTCGAAGTCACTGACCTTCGGGGTTGGAAAAGCAAGCAAAAAAGCCAACCCCGAAGGATTGGCTTTTTTGCTTGATGCTGGCTCCCCGACCTGGGCTCGAACCAGGGACCTACGGATTAACAGTCCGGCGCTCTACCGACTGAGCTATCGGGGAATTACCTTTTGCAGCCTACTGCTGCGACCTGCTGTTCCTTGGAGAAACACCAAGTCCTAAAACTTGGCTCCCCGACCTGGGCTCGAACCAGGGACCTACGGATTAACAGTCCGGCGCTCTACCGACTGAGCTATCGGGGAACAGAGGCGCGCATTTTAGGCATAGGGCGCGCCTTCGTCAAGGCGAAGAAGCGTTTTTTTGCTGCTCCGTCGCCTTGGTGCGATTGGGCTCAGCCCTTGACCACCTGTGCGATCGCCTTGGCGACGTAGCCGATGTTCTTCGAGTTGAGCGCGGCCAGGCAGATGCGGCCGGTCGATACGGCGTAGATACCGAAGTCGGCCTTGAGCGTCTCGACCTGGGCTGCAGTCAGGCCAGTGTACGAGAACATGCCGCGCTGCTTGATCACGAACGAGAAGTCCTGCGCCACGCCTTCGGCCTTGAGTTGGTCGACGAGGCCGGTGCGCATCGCGCGGATGCGCTCGCGCATGCCGCCGAGCTCGTCTTCCCACATCTGGCGCAGCTCGGGCGAGGACAGCACCGCGGCGACGATGGCGCCACCATGGATCGGCGGGTTGGAGTAGTTGGTGCGGATCACGCGCTTGACCTGCGACAGCACGCGGCCCGCCTCTTCCTTGCTGGCGGTGACGATTGAGAGCGCGCCAACGCGCTCGCCGTAGAGCGAGAAGCTCTTCGAGAACGAGCTCGACACGAAGAACTGCAGGCCGCTGGACGACAGGGCGCGCACGGCCACGGCGTCGGCGTCGATGCCTTCGGCGAAGCCCTGGTAGGCCATGTCGAGGAAGGGAATCAGGCCGCGCTCACGACATACCGCCACGACTTCGTCCCACTGCGCGTCCGACAGGTCGGCGCCGGTCGGGTTGTGGCAGCAGGCGTGCAGCACGATGACCGAGCCGGGCTGCAGGCTGTCGAGCTTGGCCTTCATGGCGGCGAAGTTCACGCCACGGGAGGCGGCGTCGTAGTAGGGGTAGTTCTCGACCGGGAAGCCGGCGGATTCGAACAGTGCGCGGTGGTTTTCCCAGCTTGGGTCGGAGATATAGACGGTGGCGCCGGGCACCAGACGCTTGAGGTAGTCGGCACCGACCTTGAGGGCGCCAGTGCCGCCCAGGGCTTCGATGGTGACGGTCTGGCCGCTGGTGGCGAGTTGCGAGTCCTTGCCGAACAGCAGGCCTTGCACCGCGTTGTTGTAGGCGGCAGGGCCTTCGATCGGTTGATAGCCGCGCGGCGGCATGGCTTCGAGGCGGGCCTTCTCGGCAGCGCGCACGGCGGCGAGCAGCGGGATCTTGCCGTTGTCGTCGTAGTACACGCCAACGCCGAGGTTGACCTTCTCGGCGCGGGTGTCGGCGGCGAAGGCCTCGTTCAGGCCAAGGATCGGGTCACGGGGCGCCATCTCGACGGCGGCGAAGATCGAAGCGGACATGAGGACTCCAGTCGTTCCAGTAGGGCAGCGGTGGGTGCGCGTGGCGGGAACGGCGCCGGGCCGTGCCTTGTCACGCGATTTGGGAAATAATCGGTGTTTTAGTCCGGTCTCGCCGGGTGGCGATGCACCGGAATGGAGCGGGATTTTAGCATGACGAGTCAAGGCAATAGCGCCGGAAACGATGCGCCGCAGCAAGGCGGCAAGGTGATCGGTTTCGAGGGCAGCCCCTTCCGCCTGCATCAGCCTTTTCCGCCCGCGGGTGACCAGCCCGAGGCGATCCGCCTGTTGTGCGAAGGGGTGGAAGACGGCCTCATGTACCAGACCTTGCTGGGCGTGACCGGCTCGGGCAAGACCTACACCATGGCCAACGTCATTGCCCGCATGGGGCGCCCGGCGCTGGTGCTGGCGCCCAACAAGACGCTGGCGGCGCAGTTGTACGCCGAGTTCAAGGAGTTCCTGCCCGAGAACGCGGTCGAGTACTTCGTGAGCTACTACGATTACTATCAGCCGGAGGCCTATGTGCCTTCGCGCGACCTCTTCATCGAGAAGGATTCGTCGATCAACGAGCACATCGAGCAGATGCGCCTGTCGGCGACGAAGAGCCTGATGGAGCGGCGCGACGTAGTCATCGTCGCTACCGTGTCATGCATTTACGGCATTGGCGACCCGGTCGACTACCACGCCATGATCCTGCATCTGCGCGAGGGTGAGCGCATGGCGCACCGCGACCTCATCCAGCGCCTGGTGGCGATGCAATACACCCGTGCCGACATCGACTTCCGCCGCGGCACCTTCCGCGTGCGCGGCGACGTCATTGATGTGTTCCCGGCAGAGAACGCCGAACTGGCGGTGCGTATCGAGATGTTCGATGACGAGATCGAGCACCTGACCCTGTTCGACCCGCTTACCGGGCACCTCAAGCACAAGCTGGCGCGCTTCACGGTGTATCCGTCGAGCCACTACGTGACGCCACGCGCCACCGTGCTGCAGGCGATCGAGGCGATCAAGGATGAATTGCGCGAGCGTATCGAGACCTTTCAGCGCGAGGGCAAGCTGGTGGAGGCGCAGCGCATCGAGCAGCGCACCCGCTTCGATCTCGAGATGTTGAACGAGATGGGCTTCTGCAAGGGCATCGAGAACTATTCGCGCCACCTCTCCGGCCGAGGCCCCGGCGAGCCGCCGCCCACCCTGATCGACTACCTGCCGCAGGACGCGCTGCTCTTCATCGACGAGTCGCACGTTGCCATCGGCCAGGTGGGCGGCATGTACAAGGGCGACCGCTCGCGCAAGGAGAACCTGGTCGGCTACGGCTTTCGCCTGCCCTCGGCGCTGGACAACCGCCCGCTCAAGTTCGACGAGTTCGAGCGCCTGATGCCGCAGACCGTCTTCGTCTCTGCAACACCGGCGAAGTACGAGGCCGAGCACCAGGGGCAGGTTGTGGAACAGGTGGTGCGCCCGACCGGGCTGGTCGATCCGGTGGTTGAGGTGCGTCCGGCGATGACACAAGTGGACGACCTGCTCGGCGAAATCAAGAAGCGCCTGGCGGTGAATGAGCGTGTATTGGTCACCGTGCTCACCAAGCGCATGGCCGAGGACCTGACTGACTACCTCGCCGACAACGCGATCCGTGTGCGTTACCTGCACTCGGACATCGACACCGTGGAGCGGGTGGAGATCATCCGTGACCTGCGCCTGGGAGAGTTCGACGTACTGGTGGGCATCAACCTGCTGCGCGAGGGTCTGGACATCCCGGAGGTGTCGCTGGTGACGATCCTCGATGCGGACAAGGAGGGATTCCTGCGCTCGGAGCGCTCGCTGATCCAGACCATTGGCCGCGCGGCGCGCCATCTCCATGGTACGGCCATTCTCTATGCGGACCGCATGACCGATTCGATGAAGGCAGCCATCGGTGAGACCGAGCGCCGTCGCCAGAAGCAGATCGCCTTCAACGAGGCCAACGGCATTGTGCCCAAGTCGGTGAGCAAGCGTATCAAGGACATCATCGATGGGGTCTATGATTCGGATGGCGCCAAGCGCGATGCCGCACGCGTGGCGGAAAAGGACGCAGACTATGCGGTGATGGACGAGAAGGCGCTGGCGCGGGCGATCAAGCGCCTGGAGAAGGAGATGCAGGAGCATGCCCGCAATCTGGAGTTCGAGAAGGCGGCGGCGGCGCGTGACGAGCTGTTCAAGCTTCGCCAGCGAGCGTTCGGTGCCGACCAGCATGGCAGTGTTTGAATAACAAAAATGAGAGGAGGGGATGACATGACCAGGATCCTGTTCGTGTGCACCGGCAACATCTGTCGTTCGCCGACAGCCGAGGGCGTGGCGCGCCATTTCATCGAGACCGCCGGCTTGAGCGAGCTCGTCGAGGTCGATTCGGCTGGGACCCATGGCTATCACGCCGGCGAGGCGCCGGATCCGCGCACTCAGAAGGCAGCGAAGCTGCGCGGCTACGACTTGTCCGCGCTGCGCGCGCGCAAGCTCGAGGCGCGCGATTTCCAGGAGTTCGACCTGCTGCTGGCGATGGACCGTGGCCACCTCGAGATCATGCAGCGTCAGTGTCCCGAGGTGTATCGTCCGCGGCTCGGGTTGTTCATGCCTTACGCAGGTCCCGAACGGCTCGATGATGAGGTGCCTGATCCGTACTACGGTGGGCCGCGTGGCTTCGATGTCGTGCTCGACATGTGCGAACACGGCGTGAGGGGGCTGCTCGAGGCCGTCGTGGCCAGGGCCTGAGCAGTCTTCGGAAACGACAAGGCCATCCCGTGGGATGGCCTTGTCGCTCAAGCCCGCTTTGCTCGGGCGGGTGCGCGTGCGCTTACTTGCGCGTTTCCACCTGCTGCAGCGGCTCCTGTGCGACGAATGCGGCTGCACGAGGCTTGCGGCCCAGGCGAACCGGGGCTTCTACAGCGCCGGTGCCGAACTGGGCGCGCTTGGCCGGATCGGTTTCGATCTTGATCAGGCCGCCTTCAGCCGTGGCTGCAGGTAGCGTGATCGGGGCCGTTTCCGCCGGCGTTGCAGGGGCTTGCGCTTGAGCCGTGGCAGTTTGCACGACTTCCGGCTCAGCGGCTTCGACAGCGGATGCGACTGACACTGGCTGCCCCTCGACGGCTGCCGCAGGCGCTTCCGCCCGATGCGGCTCGTTGGTCGCAACAGGCTCGGCCTGCTCGCTCACCACCAAGGTCGGTACATCAGGGTCGATCTCAGTCCTTGCTGCGGAGTCGGCCTGAACTGCAGCCTGCGGTTCGGCCTGAGCTGCAGCCTCAGGGGCCGTCTCGGTGGCCGGCGCGGCTGGTTCGGCGGCTGCGACTTCAGCCTCTGCTTCGGCCTGCATCGCTACCCTGACAGGCAAGGGGGCTGCTGCGTTTTCCGCGAAGCGATCCTGAGCCTGCGGCTCGATGGTCTCCGGTTCGGAAACGGCAACCGGGAGTTCGGCCGGAGTCGCATCCGCAGCGGACGCAGCCGACTCGGCTGCAGCGCTGACGGGCGTCATGGCCTGCGCTTCGGTGGTCTCGCTTGCCACGCTCTCGACGGTCTCCCCCACGGCTGCAGGCGTAGCGGTTGCAGGTTCGTCGGTGGTGCCGGAAGCGAACTGAGCAGCGTCTGCGCTGGACTCGCCGGCTTCGCTGGTTTCGACTCCGTCCTGGAGGTCGGCGGCTTGCCCTTCGCCCGAGCGGCGGCCGCGACCGCGACCGCGGCGGCGACGCTTCTCGCTGGGGGCGCCGTCCTCGCCGGCAGGCGTGTCTGCGACCACCGTGCCGGCTGCTTCGGCAACCTGTACGCGCTCTTCGCTCACCACTGCAGCGGCAAGGCCAGCCGCGAGCTTCAGCTTGTCGTCGTCAGGTGCGCCCGTGCGCTGATCTACAGCCTTATCAGTACGTTCGGCTGCGTCCTCCGTCCGTTGGCCGCGCCCACGTCCGCGGCCACGGCCACTGTCGCTACGCTCGGACTTCTCTGTGGGCGCCGTGCTGCGCTGCGGCTTGTCGCTTTCGCTGCGTTCGCTGCGGCTGTTGCGGCCGTTCTGGCTTTCGCCGTCACGCTCGCTACGACGGCCGCGACTGCCGTTGCTACGACGGCCGTCACCACCATTGCTGCGCTCGCCGCGCGGGCGCGGCTCGCGCTTCGCAGGTGTTTCAGCTTCAGCCACGGGCTCGGCGGCCGGTGCCGGCTTGCTGCCGGCAAACCAGCCGAGGATGCGGGCGATGAGGCCCTTGCTCTCGACGGCGGCCGGGGCTGTGGGGGCCTCGGCGGCAACCGGTGCCACCGGCGCCGGCTGCGCAGGAGCGATACCCTTCACGGCCGCTTCGGGACGTGCCGGGCGGTCGTTTGCCTTTGAGGGCAGGCGCTCGTCGTCCTCGCTGGGCTTCTGCACCATCTGGTAGCTCGCCAAGGCGATGTCCTCGGCGTTGAGCTGGTCGTGACGCAGGCGGATGATCTCGTGCGCCGGCGTTTCGAGGTGGCGGTTCGGCACGATGATGAGCTGCACCTTGTGGCGCATCTCGATGCGGGCGATATCCACGCGCTTCTCGTTGAGAAGGAAGGTGGCCACGTCGACGGGCACCTGCAGGTGCACCGCGCCGGTGTTTTCCTTCATCGCTTCCTCTTCGAGGATGCGGACGATATGCAGCGCCGACGATTCGGTGCTGCGGATATGGCCAGTGCCGTTACAGCGCGGGCAGGTGATGTAGCTGGTCTCGGCCAGTGCCGGACGCAGGCGCTGGCGCGACAGTTCGAGCAGGCCGAAGCGGCTGATCTTGCCGGTCTGCACGCGCGCGCGGTCGTGGCGCAGGGCGTCACGCAGGCGGTTTTCGACCTCGCGCTGGTTCTTCGCCGACTCCATGTCGATGAAGTCGATGACGATGAGGCCGCCCAGGTCGCGCAGGCGCAGCTGGCGGGCGATCTCGTCGGCGGCCTCGCAGTTGGTACGGAAGGCGGTTTCCTCGATGTCCGAGCCCTTGGTGGCGCGGCCGGAGTTGACGTCGATCGATACCAGGGCTTCGGTGTGGTCGATGACCACTGCGCCGCCCGAGGGCAGATTGACCTGGCGAGAGTAGGCCGACTCGATCTGATGTTCGATCTGGAAGCGCGAGAACAGCGGCACGTCGTCGCTGTAGCGCTTCACGCGGGCGACATTGCCCGGCATCACATGGGCCATGAACTGCGTGGCCTGTTCGTAGATGTCGTCGGTGTCGATCAGGATCTCGCCGATGTCGGGCTGGAAGTAGTCGCGGATGGCGCGGATGACGAGGCTGCCTTCCTGATAGATCAGGAAAGCGCCGGCCTGGCCCTGGGCCGCACCCTCGATGGCGCGCCACAGTTGCAGCAGGTAGTTGAGGTCCCACTGCAGCTCTTCGGCACTACGGCCGATGGCTGCGGTGCGAGCGATCAGGCTCATGCCGCCGGGCACTTCCAGCTGGTCCATGTTCTCGCGCAGTTCGGCTCGCTCGTCGCCCTCGACGCGACGCGACACGCCGCCGCCGCGCGGGTTGTTGGGCATGAGCACCAGATAGCGGCCGGCCAGCGAGATGTAGGTGGTCAGCGCCGCACCCTTGTTGCCGCGCTCGTCCTTTTCGACCTGGACGATGAGTTCCTGGCCTTCGCGCAGGGCTTCACGGATGGTGGCCTTGCTCGCGTCCACGCCGGGCTGGAAGTAGGCGCGCGAGATTTCCTTGAAGGGCAGGAAGCCATGGCGCTCGGCGCCATAGTCTACGAAGGCCGCCTCGAGGCTAGGCTCGATGCGGGTGATCACCGCCTTGTAGATGTTGCTCTTGCGTTCTTCTTTTGCGGCCGATTCGATATCGAGGTCGATCAGTTTCTGACCGTCTACGATCGCGACGCGCAGTTCTTCGGCCTGCGTCGCATTGAAAAGCATGCGTTTCATTGGGATCGTTCTCCCGCGCAATTCACACGGGCAGGACGAACGGCGCGCACCATCGCGCTTTCCGGGATCAGGAGCGATTCTTGAGGACTGCTGCTTTCATCCGGTGTGTGTTCAGGGCTGTGATGGGTCGGCTGGTCGATATTCTCTTGACCCCGCCCGCCAGGCCGTTGAGGCCAGGCGGGCGGATCATTTGATCCTGCGTGTGCGTCTTGCACGTCAAAATCCAACCCGTGGGCTGGATGGGTATGTCGAAGTGGGTCTGTTGCGTTACCATCGGCGCCTTTTGGGCCTTGGATGGCTTGCAACGGTCAAGCCGGGAGCGCTCTTCAGGGCTCATTGCCAGCAGTCTGCGCGCATCGCCGGTGCAGATGTTTCGACCTGCTTTTGACGTCGACGCGCCGCACTTGGGTGGCAGCGACCGGGTTAACCGTGCAGAAGTATATTTCATGACGATGATTGATGGCAAAGCGATCGCAGTCCGGCACGAACGCATCGACGATGCGGCGGCTGGCCAGCGGATCGATAACTACCTGATGCGGATAGCGAAGGGCGTGCCAAAGAGCCACGTCTATCGGATCCTGCGCAGTGGTGAGGTCAGGGTCAATGGCCGCCGGGTCCAACAGACCTACCGCCTGGCCGAGGGTGACGAGGTGCGCATTCCGCCGCTGCGCGTCGCTCAGGCCGAGCGCAGCGCACCGGCGCCTGCCGGCAAGCCGCTTCCGGTCGTCTACGAGGACGATGCGCTGCTGGTGATCGACAAGCCGTCGGGCAAGGCGGTACATGGCGGCAGCGGGGTGAGCTACGGCGTGATCGAGCAGCTACGCGTGCAGCGTCCGGAGTTGCGTATGCTCGAACTGGCGCACAGGCTGGATCGCGAGACCTCGGGGCTGCTCATCGTTGCGAAGAAGCGCTCTGCACTTACCGCACTGCACGACATGATGCGCGAGGGTAGGGTGGAAAAGCGTTACCTGACGCTGGTGCCCGGGCGCTGGGCTAACGCGTTGCAACATGTGAAGGCTCCATTGCACAAGTATCTCACCGCCGAGGGTGAGCGCAGGGTGCGCGTCAGCGAGGACGGCAAGCCGGCGCACAGTGTCATGCGTCTGGTGCGACGCTGGCGTGATTACAGTCTGCTCGAGGTCGAACTCAAGACCGGGCGGACGCATCAGATCCGCGTTCATCTTGCTCATCTCGGTTTCCCGTTGTGTGGAGACGACAAATACGGCGATTTCGCTCTCAACAAGCGTCTCGAGGCCGAAGGGTTGAAGCGCATGTTCCTGCATGCGGCAATGCTGAGCTTCGCGCATCCGCTTACGGGCGAGGTGCTGTCCTTCGAGGCGGCGCTGCCTGTAGAGCTACAGGCGTTTCTGACGCATCTCGACATTCAGGAGAGGGGGCATGGCTGAGCGCTTCGATCTCATTGTCTTTGACTGGGACGGAACCCTGATGGACTCTGCCGGGGCGATCGTGCGCGCAATGCAGGCCGCTGCGCGTGACCTCGGTCTGCCTGAGCCGGCGGAGGATCGGGCGCGCTACGTGATCGGGCTCGGGCTGGTCGATGCGCTACAGCATGCCGTGCCGGAGTTGGCGCCGGAAGACTATGCGCGCATGGTCGAGCGTTACCGTCACCATTACCTGTCGCGGGATCATGAACTGGTACTTTTCGACGGGGTTGGCGACGTTCTGGGGGCGCTTTCTGAGCGCGGACACCTGCTCGGAGTGGCGACCGGCAAGAGCCGCCTGGGTCTCGACCGCGTCCTTGGGCGGACCGGGCTGGGGGCGTATTTCCATAGCACCCGCTGTGCGGACGAGTGTTTCTCCAAGCCGCATCCTGCCATGCTCGAGGAGATCATGAGCGAGCTCGGTGTACTGCCCGAGCGGACCCTGATGGTGGGCGATACCACGCATGATCTGCAGATGGCGAGGAATGCTGGCACGGCGGCGCTCGCCGTGAGTTTCGGTGCGCATCCGCGCGCGGCACTGCAGGCCGAGACGCCGCTGTCGTGCCTTGATTCCCCCCGCGAGCTGGTCGATTGGTTGCTTCGTGAGACGTGAGATTTGAGGCTTGGGGCGTGAGGCTGGCGCCCCGTCATTCAGCCGAGTAGAAGGTAGATCGCAGGCCGGCGGGCGATTGCCGGGCGCGCGGTCTTGCGCCAGTCCCGGATGCTGTGGGTGAGCAGCCAGGCTTCCGGCGTGCCGAGGTCGCAGCCGATGCACAGGCGGGTGTCTGGCTTGAGCAGCTTGAGCAAAGCATCAAAGATGCGCTCATTGCGGTAGGGGGTTTCGATGAAGATCTGCGTGCGCCCGCAGCGGCGGGATTCGTCTTCGAGGTTGCGTAGCGCGCTGTCGCGCTCCTGCTCGCCGACCGGCAGGTAGCCATGGAAGCAGAAACTCTGTCCATTGAGTCCCGAGCCCATGAGTCCGAGCAGGATCGATGAGGGGCCAATCAATGGCATCACCTGAATGCCAAGCGCATGTGCACGCGCGACCAATTTGGCTCCGGGGTCGGCGACTGCCGGACAGCCGGCGTCGGACATCAGGCCGACATCGTTGCCGGCGAGTGCGGGGGCGAGCAGCGCATCTAGGGTTGCGTTGGTGGTCAGCGGCTCGGTCGGCAGTTCGCGAACGTCGGTGTCCCGTAGCGGGTGCGGGTAGTCGAGCTGCTTCAGGTGTGCTCGTGCGGTGCGAGCCGTTTCGACGACGAAGTGACGTAGCCCGGCGGTGATCCGCTGCGCCTGTTGTGGCAGGAAGTCGGTCCATGGGGTTGCTTCGCCAAGGCTGACCGGGACTAGGTAAAGGGTGCCGTGCCGGGGGTCTGGAGTGGGTGCATTCACGGCAGTTGGAGGCCTTCGGCACGGAGCATGCGGGACAGTGCGATGAGCGGCAGCCCAATCAGTGCGGTGGGATCGTCGCCCGGCATGGCATCGAGCAGGGTGATGCCCAGTCCCTCGGATTTGGCGCTGCCGGCGCAGTCCAGTGGGCGCTCCCTGGCGACATAGCGCTCGATTTCAGCATCGCTCAAATCGCGAAAGCGGACTTGGGTCGGGACGCCTTCGACCTGCAGCGTACCGGTGCGCGTATTGAGGAGCGCGAGGGCGGTGTGAAAGGTGACGATGCGACCGCGCATGCGCTGAAGTTGTGCGATTGCACGCGCCTCCGTGCCCGGTTTGCCGAACACCTCGTCGCCCATGTAAGCGACTTGGTCGCTGCCGATGACGAGTGCGTCCGGCCAGCGCGCGGCCACGGCACGCGCCTTTGCAACTGCAAGGCGCTCTGCAGTGGCGGGCGGCGCTTCGCCCTCGAGTGGCGTCTCATCCGTTTCCGGGCGGTCGGTCTCGAACGGAATGTGAAGGCGTTCGAGGAGCGTGCGGCGATAGGCCGATGTGGAGGCGAGGACGAGCGTCATGGTGGTCTTTACAGAAGCGTCGAAAAAATAATATCATGCACGGCTTATGTCGCAACAAGGCATCCCTTCCCGGACGATTCCGGATCCCTTCAGGTTTGCTGCAGACGGCCGCTCCTTGGTGGGCGAGGTCGCTGTCGCGGACCTGTTGCGCCTGTCGGATGTGCTTGCGTCGCTCGAGGGCGCGCTCGCATGGCGGCTGGAAGGCTCCATGGTTCAAGGAGTCGTGGGGCTCGAGCCCAGGCTACGGTTGGTTGTCGAGGGGGAGCTTTCCCTCAGTTGCCAGCGCTGCCTCGGTGGGCTGTCGTGGGGCTTGAAGGTCGATAATGTCCTTCAGCCCGTACGGCCGGGGCAGGCGATTCCCGAGGGGGAGCTGGAAGACGACGAAGTGGATGCGATCGAGGTCGCTGCAGAGCTCGATGTCCTGGCATTGGTAGAGGATGAGATCCTGCTGGCCTTGCCGATTGCGCCACGGCATGAAAACTGCGAGTCGCCCCGAAGCATGGCTGGCTCGAACAAAGAATCGCCTTTCGCTGCGCTTGCGTCGCTGCGAGGCAGTCCCAGCGCGGAATAGGCGCGATATTTAGCTTTAGGAGCATTACTCATGGCCGTTCAACAGAACAAGAAGTCCCCCTCGAAGCGTGGCATGCATCGCGCACACGATTTCCTCACCGGCCCGGCGCTCGCCGTCGAGCCGACCTCGGGTGAAGTCCATCTGCGTCACCACATCAGCCCCAACGGCTTCTACCGCGGCAAGAAGGTCGTCAAGGTCAAGGGCGAGTAAGTTCAAGTCCCAGGTATCGAGGGCGGCGCATGGCGCTTGGCGCCTGCGCCGCCTTTTTTCCGACTCCAGTCTTCAAACAATAAATAGCACGCGAGATGCCGATGGGTGTCACCATTGCGATCGACTGCATGGGTGGCGATCATGGTCCGGTCGTGACCGTGCCTGCCGCACTTGCCTTCCTGCGCCGTCACCGGGACGCGAAGGTCATCCTGGTGGGGCTCGAGGAGGCGATCCGGCCCCTGCTCGTCAGCACTGCAAGCGAGTTCGGCGAACGAATCAGGGTACGACATGCCACCGAGGTGGTGGCGATGGACGACCCGCCGGCGATCGCGATGCGCACGAAGAAGGATTCTTCGATGCGCGTTGTCATGGATCTCGTCAAGGCGGGTGAAGCGAACGCCGCGGTTTCCGCCGGCAATACCGGTGCGCTGATGGCGATCTCGCGCTTCGTCCTCAAGACTTTGCCGGGTATCGATCGGCCTGCGATTGCGACTGTCCTGCCGTCAATGCATGGTCACACGTATGTGCTCGACCTCGGCGCCAATGTTGACTGCACGGCGGAGCATCTGCTTCAGTTTGGCGTCATGGGGGCGATGCTCGTAGCAGCGATCGAGCACAAGGAGCGCCCGACCGTGGGCTTGCTCAACATTGGCGAAGAGGTGATCAAGGGCAACGACGTCGTCAAGGAGGCAGGCGAACTGCTGCGCAACAGCGGCTTGAATTTCCAGGGCAATGTCGAAGGCAACGATATCTACGAAGGTACGGTGGACGTCGTCGTGTGCGATGGCTTTGTTGGCAATGTCGCGCTCAAGACCTCTGAAGGCCTCGCGCAGATGATCGGCGCTTTCCTGAAGCAGGAGTTCAAGCGCTCGCTGCTGACCAAGCTGATGGCAGTTGTGGCGCTTCCCGTTCTGAAGCGGTTCAAGCAGCGTGTCGATCACCGTCTCTACAACGGTGCGCCCTTGCTTGGGTTGCGCGGTGTCGTCCTGAAGAGCCATGGCTCAGCCGATGCGGTTGCCTTCGAGAATGCGTTGGGGCGAGCTGCCGAGGCGGCATCGAACCGGCTGATCGAGCGTATCACGGAGCGCATGGCGAGCATGAACGAGGTAAACGCATGATTTACGCACGCATCGCGGGAACGGGCAGTTACTTGCCGGGCGATCCGGTCACCAATGACGATCTGGTCGCGCGTGGAATCGATACCTCCAATGACTGGATCGTGAGTCGCTCGGGCATCCATAGCCGACACCTCGCCGCCGCCGACGTGGGGGCAAGCGATCTCGCCAAGCTCGCCGCCGAGCGAGCACTCGATGCTGCGGGCTGCGAAGCCGACGACATTGACCTGATCATCGTCGCCACATCCACGCCTGATTTCATCTTCCCGAGTACCGCCGCTCTGGTGCAGTCCAAGCTCGGTATCCGCAACGGCGGCGCTGCGTTTGACGTGCAGGCGGTGTGCAGCGGTTTCGTGTACGCGTTGAGCGTGGCCGAGAAGTTCATTCGTTCCGGTAGTCATACGCGTGCGCTAGTCATCGGTGCCGAGGTCTTCTCCCGCATTCTTGACTGGTCCGATCGGTCAACCTGTGTGTTGTTCGGTGATGGCGCCGGTGCGGTCGTGCTCGAAGCGTCGACGAGCCCCGGCATTCGCATGTCTGCCCTGCATGCCGACGGTAGTCATCATCCCATTCTCTGTGTGCCCGGTGGTGTGGCCTCCGGTCAAGTGATCGGCGATCCTTTTCTGCGCATGGACGGGCAGGCCGTGTTCAAGTTTGCCGTGAAGGTGCTTGGCGACGTCGCGCACGAGGTGCTCGAGCGCGCCGGGGAGTCCGCACAGAGCGTCGATTGGTTGATCCCGCATCAAGCCAATATCCGCATCATCCAGGCTACGGCCAAACGCCTCGGCCTGCCGATGGACAAGGTGGTGACCACCCTCGATCACCATGGCAATACATCGGCCGCCTCCATTCCGCTCGCGCTCGATGAGGCTGTGCGCTCGGGGCAGATCCGCCCCGGGCATCGACTCATTCTCGAGGGGGTCGGCGGTGGTTTCACCTGGGGCGCAGCCCTGGTCGATTTCTGAATCGCTTCCTGCTTTCACTTTTTTCTGATTGGTGGAGAACAGCATGGCATTTGCGCTGGTTTTTCCCGGCCAGGGTTCGCAGTCGGTCGGCATGATGGCCGCCTACGGCGAGTCGGCCGTCGTTCGTGACACGTTTGCCGAGGCTTCCGATGCCCTGGGCGAGGACTTGTGGGCCATGGTCTGCGACGGGCCGGCCGAGTGCCTGTCGCTGACGGTGAATACCCAGCCCCTGATGCTTACCGCAGGGGTGGCGACTTACCGCGCATGGATCGCGGCAGGTGGGCCCGCGCCCGCCCTGGTCGCCGGACACAGCCTGGGTGAGTATTCCGCGCTGGTTGCCGCTGGTGCGCTGGCCTTTGCCGATGCCGTTCCGCTGGTGCGCTTCCGCGCCCAGGCGATGCAGGAGGCGGTGCCGGCCGGCGAAGGTGCAATGGCTGCGGTGATGGGGCTCGAGGCTGACGCGGTGCGAGAAGCCTGCGCCGAGGCGGCCCAGGGCCAGGTGGTCGAGGCTGCGAATCTCAACGCGCCTGGGCAGATCGTCATCGCGGGTGCGAAGGCGGCTGTCGAGCGTGCAAGCGAGATCGCCAAGGCAAAAGGTGCCAAGCGCGCCGTGCTGCTTCCGGTGTCGGCGCCGTTTCATTGTGCGCTGATGCGCCCGGCCGCGGAGCGTCTTGCCGAGCGCCTGGCAACGGTGGCTGTCTCCACACCCACGATCGGTGTCATCAACAACGTTGACGTGGCCGTCTATGATGAGCCTGAGAAGATTCGCGATGCACTCGTTCGCCAGGCCTATTCTCCGGTGCGCTGGATCGAACTGGTGCAGGAGATGGCGCGCCGTGGAATGAGCCATGTGATCGAATGCGGTCCGGGCAAGGTGCTGGCAGGCATGACCAAGCGCATCGCCAAGGAAGTCGAAGGAGGTTCGGCACACGATGCGGCCAGCCTCGAACAATCCATCGCCGCAGTGAGGTAACGCATGAGCTTTTCGCTTGAAGGGCAGGTCGCACTCGTTACTGGCGCCTCCCGCGGCATCGGCCGCGCGGTAGCGCTCGAGTTGGCGCGGCTTGGTGCCATCGTTGTGGGCACGGCAACCTCCGCCTCCGGCGCTGCCGACATTGCGGCTGCGCTTGCCGAGTTGGGTGCCAAGGGGACAGGGCTGGCGCTGAATGTGACCGATGCCAACGCCTGTGAGGCGCTGATCGGCGACATCGAGAAGCAGTTCGGTGCGGTTACCATCCTGGTCAACAATGCTGGCATCACTCGCGACAACCTTGCGATGCGCATGAAGGATGAGGAGTGGGATGCGGTTATCGACACCAATCTGCGCGCTGTGTTTCGCATGAGCAAGCTCGTCATGCGCGGCATGATGAAGGCGCGCAATGGTCGCATCATCAACATCACTTCGGTGGTGGCGAGTGCCGGCAATCCCGGACAGGCCAACTACGCAGCGGCCAAGGCCGGTGTGGCCGGCATGACGCGCGCACTGGCGCGCGAGTTGGGCAGCCGCAACATCACGGTCAATTGCGTGGCGCCTGGCTTCATCGACACCGACATGACGCGTGCGCTGCCCGAGGCGGCACGCGATGCGCTGCTAGGCAACATTGCTCTTGGCCGTCTGGGTCGTCCCGAGGAGATCGCCGCTGCGGTCGCCTTCCTGGCCTCTCCTGCCGCCGCCTATGTGACCGGAACCACGCTGCACGTCAATGGTGGTATGTACATGTCCTGATAACGGATCGGGATAGCGGTTCCCCGGCGTTTTGGTAGAATACGCCGGCTTTTTTTCAATACACCTGTCACCCTCAGGAAGGAGTTGGTTCATGGAGAACATCGAACAGCGCGTCAAGAAGATCGTCGCTGAGCAACTTGGCGTGAACGAATCGGAGATCAAGACCGAATCTTCGTTCGTCGATGATCTGGGCGCGGATTCGCTGGACACCGTGGAACTCGTCATGGCGCTGGAAGAAGAGTTCGAGTGCGAGATTCCGGACGAAGAGGCCGAGAAGATCACCACCGTCCAGCAGGCGATCGACTACGTCAACGCCCACCTCAAGAAGTAAGCAGCATCAGCGCTTTCAAGGCGTAGCCTGTCCGGTTGCCGCGTTTGCGCGTGGCCCCGGGCAGGTCAGTTTTACCCTTTTCATCGTTTCATATCGGAGTTGCCTGTGTCGCGTCGCAGAGTCGTCGTCACCGGTCTGGGCGTCATTTCGCCGGTCGGAAATACCGTCCAGGAAGCCTGGGCAAATATTCTTGCCGGCAAGAGTGGTATCGGCCCCATCACGCGCTTTGATGCCAGCGGATTCGCAGCACGCATCGCAGGCGAGGTGAAGGGCTTCGACGTTTCGGCCTACCTGTCGCCCAAAGAGGCGCGCCGCATGGATGTCTTCATCCACTACGGCATGGCGGCGGGCATCCAGGCAATCCGCGATTCCGGCATCGAGGTCAATGAGACCAATGCCGACCGGATTGGCGTGAACATCGGATCGGGCATTGGTGGCCTGCCGATGATTGAAGACACGCATAACGACTACCTCAACGGTGGTCCGCGCAAGATCTCGCCCTTCTTCATTCCGGGCACCATCATCAACATGATCTCGGGCAACCTCTCGATCATGCATGGCATGAAGGGGCCCAACCTGTCCGTCGTGACTGCGTGTACGACCGGCCTGCACGCCATCGGCATGAGTGCGCGCATGATCGAGTACGGTGACGCCGACGTGATGGTATGCGGCGGCGCCGAATCGACTGTCACGCATCTCGCGATCGGTGGCTTCGGTTCGGCAAAGGCATTGTCGACCCGCAATGACGATCCCGCCACGGCTAGCCGCCCCTGGGACAAGGATCGTGATGGCTTCGTGCTTGGCGAGGGGGCGGGCGTCCTGGTCATCGAAGAGTACGAGCACGCGGTCAAGCGCGGTGCGAAGATCTATGCCGAGCTTGCGGGCTTCGGCATGAGCGGTGACGCCTACCACATGACGGCGCCCGATACCGATGGGCCGCGGCGCAGTATGGTCAATGCGATGAGGAACGCCGGCGTCAATGCCGACGAGGTGCACTATCTCAACGCACACGGCACCTCGACGCCGCTCGGTGACAAGAACGAGACCGAGGCGATCAAGCTTGCCTTTGGTGTCGATGCGGCGCGCAAGCTCGTCGTGAACTCCACCAAGTCGATGACCGGGCATCTGCTCGGTGGGGCCGGTGGTCTGGAGTCGGTTTTGACGGTGCTTGCCGTGCATCATCAGGTCTCGCCGCCCACCATCAATATCTTCGAGCAGGATCCGGAGTGCGATCTCGACTACTGCGCCAATGTGGCGCGGCCGATGAAGATCGATGTCGCCCTCAAGAACAACTTCGGCTTTGGCGGTACAAACGGCACCCTGGTTTTCCGCCGGATTTGATGGCGATATGCATGGCCTCCCATGCATGAGCCGCTGATCATTGCATTGCGCCCCTCCCCGGGGGTGATGGCGTCAGTGTCGGTCGCGCATGTCGCGGCTGCACTGGCGCTTTTTCATGTCCCTGCGTTTGGACTCGAGGCACTGCTCGGCGGGCAGGGTGTGATGCAGGCGGTCATCGCCGGTGGCGCTGGCTGCGTGCTGTTCGCCTCGCTGATCAGGGCGTTGGTCCAGGAGTGGCGCAAAAGGAGGCTGCACCTGGCACTGAACGAGGCGGGTGAGATTTCACTTCTGCAGCCAGCCGCTCCGCCATTGCGGGGAAGGGTGGCGCCGCATTCGATCGTGGTGTTCGAATGGGCCGTGTGGTTTCAGTCGTGCCTGGAGTTCGAGGGGCGTCTGCGTCCAGGTCGCTCGCGGCGCTTCATGATCGTGGCTGCAAATCTCGATGCACAACAATGGCGCGGGCTGCGCATCTGGCTGCGTCATGAGGCCGTGCGTGCCGATGCTCCCGATGGGCGTGCCGCCTGACCCGGCACAGGGTGTGCCGGGCAGTGTCAGCCTTGTGCGGAGCGCTTGGCCTTTGGCGGGCGAAGGATGGTGTCCCGCGGGCGGGCGAGCGTCTCAGGGAAGTCGTTGGAGTAATGAAGTCCGCGACTTTCCTTGCGCTTGAGGGCGCAGCGCACGATGAGGTCGGCAGTGACCACGAGGTTGCGCAGTTCGATCAGGTCGTTGCTCACGCGGAAATGGCTGTAGAACTCGTGGATCTCGCTGGCCAGCAGGCGAATCCGGTGCTGGGCGCGGAGGAGGCGCTTGGTGGTGCGCACAATGCCGACGTAGTCCCACATCGCGCGCCTCAGTTCAGCCCAGTTGTGGGTGATGACCACTTCCTCGTCGGCGTCGGTGACCCGGCTCTCGTCCCAGTCGGGTAGTACGGGCGGTTGCGTGCGCGGCTTGGACAAGATGTCCTCGGCGGCCGCTTCGCCAAATACCAGGCACTCCAGCAGCGAGTTGCTGGCGAGGCGGTTGGCGCCATGAAGTCCGGTGAACGCCGACTCGCCAACGGCGTACAACCCCGGTACGTCGGTCCGTGCAGCGAGGTCGGTAACGATGCCGCCGCAGGAATAGTGCGCAGCCGGTACGACCGGAATCGGTTCGCGGGTGATGTCTATCCCAAGCTCGAGGCAGCGCCGGTAAATGTTCGGAAAGTGACCGCGAAGCCACTCTGCCGGCTTGTGGCTGATGTCGAGGTAGACGCAGTCCAGGCCGCGCTTCTTCATTTCGAAGTCGATCGCCCGCGCAACCACATCGCGCGGCGCAAGCTCTTCGCGAGGGTCGTGGTCAGGCATGAAGCGCGTGCCGTCGGGTAGCTTTAGAAGTCCGCCCTCTCCGCGTACGGCTTCCGATATCAGGAACGATTTTGCATGAGGGTGGTAGAGGCAGGTCGGATGGAACTGGATGAACTCCATGTTCCCGACTCGACAGCCTGCTCGCCACGCCATGGCTACGCCGTCACCGGTGGCGACGTCCGGATTCGTCGTGTACAGATAGACCTTGCCGGTGCCGCCCGTGGCCAGCACTGTGTTGCGCGCCGCAAACGTCACCACGCGATCGGCATCGATATCCAGTACGTAGGCGCCGAGGCAGCCTGCCCCGGGCTGGCCCACCTTGTCGCCGATCACGAGGTCGACTGCGATGTGCTGCTCGAAGACGTCAATGTTCGGATGTGCGCTCACCTGCGCGCCGAGCGTCGATTGCACCGCGGCCCCGGTGGCGTCGGCAGCATGGATGATGCGCCGGTGGGAGTGTCCGCCTTCGCGCGTGAGATGGTAGCCGAGCCTGGAGTCCGCCTCGCGCGTGAAGGGTACGCCGCGGTCGATGAGCCAGTCGATCGCACGCTTGCCGTTTTCGACGACCAGTCGTGTGGAGCGCGGATTGCACAGCTCGGCGCCGGCGACGAAGGTGTCGCGCACATGCGCTTCGACGCTGTCTGCAGTATCGAGTACGGCGGCAATGCCGCCCTGCGCCCAGTTGCTCGCGCTGTCCGAAAGCTCGCGCTTGGTCACGAGGGCGACGCGCATGCTGTCGGCGAGGCGCAGTGCCATCGACTGCCCGGCGGTGCCGCTGCCAAGGATGAGTACGTCGTACTGTTTCAGCAAGATGTCGCTCTGGCTCGTGGGAAGGGGCGAAATATAGCATGTCGCGGCGCCTTGCCGCGTGGCCAGGCCCGGTGGAGCGTACGGGCAGGGGACCGGTAAGTCCTGATCGAATGACCCTGCCGGGGGCTGAACTATTTTAACGGCCGCCTGTCTTGAACCATGTCTTCGATTGCTGCTGATTGCCCACTCGGTCGCTTATAATCCGGACGCTTCATATTCTGAATATCCGGAAGAACTTATTACATGAGCGATCGTGAGCTCGATCAGCAACTCGTCGAGCGCGTACAGCGCGGCGACAAGCAGGCATTCGGCTTGCTGGTATCCAAGTACCAGCGCAAGCTGAAGCGTTTGTTGTCGCGTCTGATCCGCGATCCCGCCGAAGTCGAGGACGTTGCGCAGGAGACCTTCATCAAGGCCTACCGGGCGTTGGGTTCTTTCCGCGGAGACAGTGCTTTTTACACATGGCTTTACCGGATCGGAGTCAATACGGCGAAGAACTACCTGGTATCTCAGGGCAGAAGAGCGCCGACATCGACCAGCTTCGACTCGGAAGAGGCCGAGACCTTCGAGGATGGAGACCAGTTGCGGGACATCAACACGCCCGAGCGTTTGTTGATGACACGCCAGATCGGCGAGGCCGTCGAGGGGGCAATGGGCGATCTGCCCGAGGAGTTGAGGACGGCGATCATGCTGCGGGAGTTCGAGGGTCTGAGCTACGAAGAGATCGCCAGCATCATGGAGTGCCCCATAGGCACGGTGCGCTCGCGGATCTTCCGCGCGCGTGAAGCGATTGCAGAGCGTCTGCGGCCGTTGCTCGACACGGCGCCGGACAAACGTTGGTAGGTGGCAGACATGAAGGACAAGGTATCGGCGTTGCTTGATGGAGATCTCGACGAGCAGGCCACGCGTTCGGTCATCGAGCGCATGGGGGTCGATTCGGGACTGCAGCGGCAGTGGGATGCATATTGTTTGATCGGCGATGCGATCCGCGGCGATCGCTTCGGCTCGAGTGATTTCGTCGATCGCGTGATGGCCCGGCTCGACGACGAGCCGACCGTTCTTGCTCCCCGGCCTGCTGCCGGCGACAGCGTCAGGCGGTCGGTCTGGCAGTCCTTGTTGCCGATCGCTGCGTCGGTGATGGGTGTGGCCGCGGTGGGACTCGTGGCTGCAACGCTCTACTCCCAGGACGATCGCGCACCTGCGAAGCTGGCGAGCGAGGCTGCCAAGGTTCAGGTGGTGGCTGCGCCGGCCGTGCGTGCGTCGGTCCAGCCGGTGGGCCTGGACCCGCATCGCGAATATGTGTTTGCGCATCAGGGCCTGAGCGGCGTCGGTCCGCTGCCCGCTGGCGTGCAGTACGTGAGGACTGTTTCCGATCAGCGCCAGGGAACGGGCCGATGAGGTTCAGCGCAGCCGTACTGACCGCCTGCGCCTTGCTGCTGCAAACGCCTGCTCACGCCGAAGGACCCTCGGACCCGTTGTCCTGGCTCGGCAGGATCCAGTCCGCAGGGCAGCGCCTCAATTACGTTGGAACGTTCGTTTATCAGTCGGGTGGGCATGTCGAGACATCTCGCGTTGCTCACCGTGTCGATGCGGCAGGTGCCCTCGAGCGGCTAGAGGTGCTCGATGGCAGTCCGCGGGAGATCATCCGCCGCGGCAATGAAGTGCACTGCGTTCTTCCCGATGAGCGCACCGTCATCATCGACCAGGCCAGCGGCAGGCGCGCCTTTCCAGCCCGTCTGCCGGCAAGTCTGACCGACCTCGCGGAGTACTACCGGATCCGCAAGGGTGAGTTGAGCAGGGTCGCGGGCTACGAGGCTCAGGCCATCGTGCTCGATCCGCGTGACGACCTCCGCTACGGCCACACGCTGTGGGCCGAAGTGCAGAGCGGGCTGTTGCTCAAATCGCGCATGGTGGACGAGCATGGCTTGCTCATAGAGCAGTTCAGTTTCAGCGACATCCGCATTGGCGGCGATGTCGATGCGGCCTTGCTCGAGTCCCGCTTCACGCCCGATGGCGACTGGAAGGTTGTCAACGCGCGCGGCGACGACATGCCCAAGACAGAAGCCGGGTGGGCACTGACCGAGCCGCTGCCGGGCTATTTGCTCACTTCGGTCATGAAACGGCCCTTGGGGCGTGACCGCGGGCAGGCGGTGCACATGGTGTTCAGTGACGGACTGGCGGCTATTTCGGTCTTCATCGAACCGGTTGGCGATGGGTCCGAGATCGGTTTGGGGCCGGTGTCGACCGGGGCCATCAACATCTACAAGCGCGCCCAGGATGGCCATCTGGTAACGGCGCTGGGCGAGGCGCCCGAGCGCGCGGTGCGCCATGTGGGCGACCACATTCGTCCGGTGTCGCGGTGATGCAGGCTCGGGCGCGGGTGCTGAGGGTCGAGCGTGGCACGGCTTGGGTGAAGCTGAGCGACAAGGCGGGTGGTTGCGGGCGTTGCGACGAACCTGGTGGCTGCCGGTCAATGCAGATCACGCAGGCGCTCGGTGCAGGCAAGGATGAGTTTGCGCTGCCGCTGGTTCCCGGCATCGGTCCGGGCGACGACGTCGTGATCAGTATCCCCGACGGCGCGGCGCTGCGCGCGGCGCTTGCCAGTTATGGCCTGGCGACCGTGCTGCTGGTTTCGGGCGCAGGTCTTGGTGGTCTATTCGCTGATGGGCGTTCGGGCGATACGTATGCGCTCGCGGGGGGGCTTGCCGGCTTGCTGCTGGCGTGGGCGACGAACAGAGTGCTCGCGCGCAGCAGGAACTGGCGTCTGGGCCTGCGCATGGACCTGGCGCCGGCCTCTGCGTGTGTGCAGGGCGGCCCGCAGCGGTGATGGCGCGGATGCCCGCAGTTTCCGGCGTGGGGGCGCTCCTGCGCTTGCTGGTTCTGTTCGCGTGCCTCAGTGCTTTCGGTGCGCCGACGTGGGCGGCCAGTGTCGCCTTGCCGGACTTCACCCGTCTGGTGGAGAAGCAGGGTGCAGCTGTGGTCAATGTCAGCACCAGGCAGGCGCGCAAGGCGGCCAGCCGCCTGCCGTTCCAGGTTCCCGAGCTCAACGAGTCGGACCCGATGTTCGACTTTTTCCGCAAGTTCATTCCGCGCACCCCGGAGGCACCGGGTGGTGACCCTGACAACCAGTCGCTCGGTTCAGGGTTCATCATCAGTGCCGATGGCTACATCCTGACCAACGCACATGTGATCGAGGAGGCCGAGGAGATTCTCGTTCGCCTCGCTGACAAGCGTGAGTACAGCGCCGAAGTCATCGGCGCCGATGCACGCAGTGACGTCGCATTGATCCGCATCGACGCAAGCGATCTGCCTCACGTCGTGTTCGGGAATCCCGATGCGCTGAAGGTTGGCGAGTGGGTGCTCGCGATCGGTTCGCCCTTCGGCTTCGAACAGTCGGTTACCGCAGGCATCGTGAGTGCAAAGGGGCGTAGCCTGCCGGATGAGAACTTCGTGCCCTTCATCCAGACCGACGTCGCGATCAATCCTGGCAACTCGGGCGGTCCATTGTTCAATCTGCGGGGTGAGGTCGTCGGTATCAACTCGCAGATCTACAGCCGTACGGGTGGGTTCATGGGCTTGTCGTTTGCGATCCCGATCGATCTGGCGATGGATATCCAGCAGCAACTGCGCGCCTCGGGCAGGGTGCAACGCGGTCGCATCGGGGTGTCGATCCAGGAGGTCACGCGCGCACTTGCCGACAGCTTTGGGCTGATGCGTGCCGCAGGGGCATTGGTAAGTGCCGTCGAGCCCGAAGGGCCTGCCGCGCGCGGCGGTGTCGAGCAGGGCGACATCATTGTCCGCTTCAATGGCCGCCCGGTGGAAAACTCGGCCGATCTCCCGCGTATCGTGGCAGCGGCACGTCCGGGGCAGGAGGTCGACGTCGACATCCATCGCGCTGGTGCGGCACGCGCGTTGAAGATTACGGTTGGCGAGTGGGAGGATCCTGAGGCGGAAGAGGCCGAGGAGCTCAGCGGCGATCCCGGTGGGGCAGCCAATGCACTCGGTCTGGATCTGGTGGTGCCGACACCTGCGCAGCGCCGCGAGGGCAAGGTCGACCAGGGGTTATTGGTGCAGCGCGTACAGGGTGCCGCAGCGCGGGCCGAGATCGTTCCTGGCGACGTTGCACTCGCAATGGTGGTTGCCAGCCGTCATGTAAAGCTCGACACCCTGGATGCGTACAATCATGTGTTGGGTGAGCTGCGCCCCGGTCAGCAGGTGAGTGTGCTCATCCGGCGAGCCGACTTTGTTTCCTACGTGAGCTTGAGAGTGGAGAAATGACGGGAATGGCCGGGGGCAAGGTATTTACCGTGCTGAGTCGGGAGTGGTGCCACCTCTGTCACGACCTTGTCGCTGCGCTCGAGCCCATCGCGGCTGAGCATGGCTGGCGGATCGAGGTGGTCGACGTGGACCAGGATGCGGTCCTTGAGGCACGCTGGGATGAACTTGTCCCTGTATTGCTTCACGGCGAGCACGAACTCTGCCACTACCACCTCGATGAGCCTGCGGTGCGCGCTTATTGCAGCCGTTTTCCGCTAGAATCACGGGCTTGACAAGGCCAACCATTCCGAAAACGGGTGCTGCAAGGCACCCTTTCTGAACCATATCCGCAACTGAGTCAAGCACCTCCAGCAATGGCGCGGTGTCTAGCCTGATTCCACTCGTTGCGCTTTCTCGCATACCCGCTTTTCTACCCGCACTTCCAGCCGCTATCCCCTCGCATGGGGTGGGAGCACCATTGAAAAACCCCCTTGCGGGGGCTAGGTGCCTTCGGTCGGTGCTTGGCGTGGTCAGGCGGTGCAGGTTTCCGCTACCGCATCCACTAGGTCCGCTAGGGCCTTCGCGCGCACCGTCAGACGGTCGCGTTCGAGCAGTGCGGGGTACTCCTCCATCCACTGGTCTGCGGCTTCTACGTCGCCGTGCAGCATCGCGTGTGCCTTGAAGATCATCGCGCTCTCAGTCGCGGTCGCGTTTCGAACAGCCAGCGCCAGGACTAGGTCAGTCTCTTCAGCACGGAGCAGGGTAGCCACGAAGCGTGCAGCGGCGGCGGCGGGGAAGGTGGAGCAGGTAAGATGCAGGTCAGCCATGATCGACTCCTTATCAGTCGGTGGTGGTCAGGCGGTCGGGGAGTTGCCGCTCCCCGATTCGCCGCTTATCCCGTATGGGATGACTTCACTATAGACGGCCTGACACGTCATGGCAAGTAAATAGTCAATTAAAACAGTGGCTTACATGTATACACATGGGGGTTCTGTTGCTCCCCTCCTACCCCGCGCGCCATGCACTGAGGTGCGCCCCGTGCCCGACCGACTGCCCCTCACCCCAGGGGGATGGTCCACAGCTTCGGCACCCCCCGCCCCAGCATAAGTGTTGCTCTTACAGCGGGGCCAGAAAAATCCATGCTGTAAAGTCGTTCATGCCATCGGCCTGACGCTATGATAGGTGCACCCGCCCCGGCTCGGTTTACATAACGTGCTTGGACGGTATCTCTGCATCGCTTCACCCCCACAATGAAGCCGTTTACTTCAGGGAGGTAGGGCCATGGACGACAAGCCCAGCAGGGCGCAGCGTATGGCGAAGCAGTTGGAGACCGACAAGGGCCGTCTGATTGCACAGGGGGTGCTGCCGGTGGAGACCGCGCACAAGCAGGTCAAGGCAGCGGACAAGGAAACGCCCGAACAGCGTGCCAAGCGGCGCGCCGCGGTGGCGAAACTGCGGTCTTTCTTCGACTGAGGGGGCGCTAGACATGGGATTTTTCGGTTCTCTGACGGGTTGGGATCAGTCGAACGCCGCGATCAACGCCCTCTTGGGCGTGCGTTACTTAAAGAACGCCGATCCATCCGAGCGCCGCGCGGTGGTGGATCAAATCGTGAAGATCATCCAGACGGTACAACCTCGCTTAACGCGGGAGCAGATCCTTACTGACTTCAGTAAGCGGGGAATCGTCTCGCAGATGGGTTTCGTCGCTCTTGCCTGCGATTACCTCGGGGTTCCACCTCCTATCAGGGGCAACGTCTGGACAGTGTTCAAGAACCCCTACCTTATCGGCGAGCAGGTCACCGAGAGTCACATTCAGGCGGCGCAATACGCACTGTTAAAGCAAGACGGTGTGAAGGTTGAGTGGCCCGGTTGTAACGCCTGCCTTGATTTCCGCATGATGGGTGGCGCTGATCCTGAACCCTATGGCGGCGGTGATGAGTACGATGACGAACTAGAAGGTAATAGAAAGCTCGTTACCGAAGAAGATGAAGAGGCCTACGGTTCTGACTTAGTCGACTTTGTACGGCGGATTGCAGCCGACAGTTGGGCGGTTGGCAACTCCTTCCTGCTCCGAGAAGGTGAGGGTGATTCTGTCAAGGCGGATGACATCGAGGCTTTCGGCGGGGATATGGCGTATCTGGTCAGGCGGATGGCTGAGCTCGCGCGTGCGCTGCTTGGTAGGCCGAGTCCAAATTTCAGTCGGTGTCCGCTTGGTTCAAAAAAAGATGTAGACGCCTACGGCGCCGAACTGCTGGAGCTTATTGAAAGGATTATTCTGGACCAGTACGAAGCGCCCCACATGAAGGGCATTCTGCTCGACGTGTTCGTTCGCGAGGCGTGATATCTGGAGAACCGCAATCCCGCTTGCCTCAGAGTACATGCCTATGAAATGGCTACGCCTATTCGTCTCGTGGGTCGCATTCGCGCAAGCTGGTGCTACCTTCGCTGCATACCGAATCATTGCAGAGGATATGGCCTCTGACGGTTATGCAAGCTCCTCGGTGGGAAGCGGCGGACTTAACTTAATCATAGGTGTCCTTTTCCTCCTTGCCTGTGTGTGCGGACTCGTCTTTGGTTCGAAGCGGACTCGGGTTTTCGTGGCGCTCGCTGTCGGGCTGCCCGTTTTCTTGGGGTTCATGTACGAGCGTCTTTGGTTCATGAGCATGATGTTCATGTGGATACCAGCGATGTGGGTCAGCGACTGGTTGGCCGGAGACGAGCCGCGGCCACCGGAGAGCGGTGAGAACGCTGATTGCCGTGTCAGCCCCAAGGCGCCACAGGGCCAATATGTAAATAGTAGTGAGCCTTCTGTCGCAGATAGTCGCGTAACCGAGTGCCCCTCGTGCCATGAACGGTTTGTCATAGACGAGGGGGCGGTGTGGCTTCACTCAACAGTTTGCCGTTGTCCGAAATGCCGTCAGGCGGTCAATGTGGCTTGATGCTACGTGATCTGCTACCCGTGAAAGCTCTGCACACAACCCCCTGCGCTTCAGCTCCCCGTCGAGCCAGACGCACAGGTTGTCGGTCTTTTTCACGGTCAGGCGTCCGTCGTTCTTCCGACTGTGCTTGATGATCCGCGCAGCGGTTTCTTCGATTAGGGCGAAAACTTCATCGCGAAGTAGTGCGCTTTGTATCTCGATTCCAATCGACGCCAGCAGGGCGGCGGCTCGATCCTCCGGTATCTGCAACGTTCTAACCCATCCTTCGAGGTCGCGTGCATCGCCCAGCATGGAGTTTTCAGATGACCCATCTGGGAACATGTGCAGTTCCATCGCGATGCCAGCCATGAGAATGATCAAGTCGCGCGCATCGTAAGCGAAGGCGTTAATGTGACCTCCACCGGAGCGCCGCACTCCCAGGTCAAAGACCGGGACATTTAAGACGCGCGCCCAGAAAAAATGCGCGGTTTCGTGGAGCGTGGCGTGCGTAAGGTTTTCGACGTGTGCTTCCTTGATGCCGGGGTGGCGTTCGATGATTGCGGCTCTTAGCTGTGGGTAGCTGTTCATTTTTACAGTCCTTTTTCGTTGTTGTTCGGGGGATACCAGACGGCGGGGTAACCCTCGTCGCCGTTCGACCAGTCGCGTTTCCTGCGCCAACCCAGCCGACGCAGTGCCTTACCCACATCGCCCGCTGATGGGTGCTGACGGATACGTCCGGCCAGTTGATGAACGAGCGGAGGGAGTCGGATTCCTTCGGCCTTGATGCTGTCGGGGATGTTGTCCAGGACTCGGCGCAAGCGGTCATCCAGGGGGGTGAGGCGGGCGCGCAGTTGCCGTTCCTTCTCCGCGGCTTTGCGTTGCTGGTCTGAGGTGTGCTGCCGGGCGATGTGCTCGACCGATGGAATGTTGGCAAGCATGTCGGTCATGAATGCGCGATGCTGTTTACTCATTTACAACCTCCAGATGTGGTGCCGGTGTGCTGCCTCGGTAGTGCCTCAGCAACTGCCTCAGGTAGAAAAAATGCTGAGGCGTGATGAAGCCCTGTGTTTGCGCGGGTTCTAGGCTTCTGCCTCACCTGCCTCAGCAATTTCTCTACTTGAGAGAGAAATATGGAGAAGAGAGCGCGTGCAACGCGCATGCGCACGAGGGGCCGGGACTTTCCCAAAACCGGTGAGGCAGGTGAGGCATCCAGTATTGGCGCGGGTTCTAGCTGAGGCACCTGCTGAGGCAGTGCTGAGGCGTCCCGCGTGTCGGCGCGCGTCTAAAACTACCCAGCGGTGCGCATTGAATTTTACCCAGGCACTTTAGCTGCTCGTCATGGAGCAGGCGATGTTCAGTGTAGTCGAGTTACTGACCGCGAGTGTGCGCAGAGAA